>JBBCJM010000166.1:0-10163 GCA_037190175.1 Paracoccaceae bacterium
CTTCGGCGCGGCCGCCGGGGTGCGCACCATCGGCGCCTATCCCAACGCGCCGATGGCGCTGGTGTCGCGCGCGCCGGTGCAGGGGGTGGCCGACCTGAACGGCAAGAAGCTGCGGGTGGCCGGTCCGGCGATGCTGCAATCGCGGCCGTTCCAGATGTTCGGCGCCGCTCCGGTGTCGATGGCCCTGGGCGAGACGCTGCCCGGGCTTCAGACCGGGGCCATCGACGGGATGCTGGCCTCGATCCCGGTGTTCACGACGTTCAAATACTACGACATCGCGAAGAACATGACGATCCTGCCCGAGACCTTCCTGGTCGTGGCCATCGTCGCCAACGAGGACTTTCTGACCCGCATCGGGCCGGAGCTGGAGGCCGTGGTCCTGCAATCGGCGCAGGATGCCATCGTGGCCGCCAACGAATGGACCAATGCCGAACTCGCCGCGCAGATGGCCGAATGGACCGCGCAGGGCGGCGTGGTGCACGACCTGTCCGAGGCCGAGCGCGCGACCTGGCGCGAGACCATCGCCGCCGTGCTGCCCGAGGCGGTGGCCGCCGCGCCGGAGCTCGACGCCGAACTGGCCGCCTTCCGCGCCGTCGCCGAACGCCACGCACAATAGGGGGCTGCGGTGAGCGACTGTGATGTTGCGGTGATCGGCTACGGCCCGACCGGGATGGTCCTGGCCGCGCTGCTGGGCCAGGCCGGGCACCGTGTGGTGGTACTGGAACGCTACGAGGGCCTCTACAACCTGCCGCGCGCGGCCTGTTTCGACGACGAGACGATGCGCACCTTCCAGCGGCTGGGCGTGACCGAGGGCATCCTGCGCGGCTCGGCGGTGCAGGACGACTACGACTGGCAGAACGCCCGGGGCGAGACGCTGGTGCGGCTGGAATACGACCGCGAGGCGCCGGGCGGCTGGCCCGCCATGCACATGATGTATCAGCCCGATGTCGAGGCGGTGCTGGACGGGCTGGTCAGGACGCTGCCCACGGTCACCCTGCGGCAGGGCGTCACCGTGGGCGGGGTGGAACAGGGACCGGCGCGGGTGGTGGTGCGCGGCACCGATCCGCGCGGCGGGCAGGTGGCGGTCACCGCGCGCTATGTGGTGGGGGCGGACGGCGGCAACGGGTTTTCCCGCGGGCAGGTCACGAGCGGGCTGGACGACTACGGGTTCCAGGAGAACTGGCTGGTCTGCGATTTCCGCCTGAAGCGCGCGGTGCCCGGCCTGCCGATGTTCCGCCAGATCTGCGACCCGGCGCAGCCGCGCTCGATCGTGCGGATCGGGCCCCGGAACCACCGCTTCTCCTTCATGCTCGACCCTGGCGTGACGGCGGAGGAGGCGACCGACGCCAATGGCGTCTGGGCCCGGGTGGCCGAGTTCATCGGGCCCGAGGATGCCGAACTGATCCGGGTGGCGAACTACGTCTTCCGCTCGCGCGTCACGCATCAGTGGCGCAAGGGGCGGTTCTTCCTGGCCGGGGACGCGGCGCATGAGATGCCGCCGTTCCTGGGGCAGGGCATGGTCTCGGGCATCCGCGACGCGCAGAACCTGGCGTGGAAGCTGGATCTGGTGCTGCGGGGGGTGGCGGGGGACGACCTGCTCGACACCTATCAGGCCGAGCGCGACCCGCATGTGCGCTTCATCACCGAAAAGGCGATCGAGCTGGGCCGGGTGCAGACCCTGCGCGATCCGGTGGCGGCCAAGGCGCGCGACGAGCGGATGCTGGCCCAGCGCCGCGCCGGCCAAAGCCCCGCCAAGATTCCGTTTCCGCCGCTGACCCCAGGCTTCATCGCCAACGACGGTGGCGTGTTCCCGCAGGCCGTGGTGGGCGGGGGGGTCAGGCTGGACGATGCCGCCGGCCCGGGCTGGTGGATCGTGCTGCACGACCCGGCGCTGGGGGTGAGCGAGGATCACCAGCGGGCGCTGGGGATGCTGGGCGGCCGCGTGGTGCGGTTCGGCGACGGCTTCGCCGATCCGACCGGCACCTATGCCCGCTGGTTCGGGGATCGCGGCGCCGGTGCCGCCGCGGTCCGCCCCGACCGCTATGTCTACGGCACCGCCGCGACGCAGGCCGAACTCACCGTGCTGCTGGACCGGCTGTTCGCGGCCTTCGCCACCGCCCCGGAAACCGCTGCCTAGGAAATCACGCGAAAGCCCCCCTCTCCTTCCCCACGAGGGGGAGGGAGGCGTCCTTCCTGCCGGCGTCTCCGCCGAGCGAGGTCGGTCGCCCGGCCCAATCCTTTGAAAGGACTGCAAATGAACGGAAAGATAGCTCTGGAAGAGCATTTCGCCATGGAAGAGACGCTGGGCGACAGCAAGGCGTTCTTCTCGGACCGGGTGTGGACCGAACTCAAGGCGCGCCTGCTGGACATCCAGGACCGCCGGCTGCGCGAGATGGATGAAAACGGGATCGAGGTGACGCTCCTGTCGCTCAACGCGCCCGCGGTGCAGGCGATCCCGGACCCGGCGCAGGCGGTGGAACTGGCGCGCCGTGCCAACGACTATACGGCCGAGGAAGTGGCGAAGAACCCGTCCCGGTTCCAGGGCCTCGCCGCCCTGCCGATGCAGGACCCCGAGGCGGCGGCGGCCGAATACCGGCGCTGCGTCAGGGACCTCGGGTTCCGCGGCGCGCTGGTCAACGGGTTCAGCCAGATCGGCGACGCCGGCAACGCCACCTATTACGACCTGCCGCAATATGCCGGCTTCTGGGACGAGGCCGCGGCGCTCGACGTGCCGTTCTACCTGCACCCGCGCAACCCGCTGCCGCAGGATGCCCGCATCTATGCCGGCCATCCCTGGCTGATGGGCCCGACCTGGGCCTTCGCGCAGGAAACGGCGGTGCATGCGCTGCGGCTGATGGCCTCGGGCCTGTTCGACCGCCATCCGGGGTTGCAGATCGTCCTGGGCCATCTGGGCGAGGGGCTGCCCTATTCGATCTGGCGGGTGGACCATCGCAACGCCTGGATGAAGGAACCCACCGCCTATCCGGCCAGGCGCCCCCTCGGCGACTATTTCCGCAACAACTTCTACCTCACCACCTCGGGCAACTTCCGCACCCAGACGCTGATCGACGCGATGATGGAGATCGGGGCGGACCGCATCCTGTTCTCGACCGACTGGCCGTTCGAGAGCATCGACCACGCCGCCGGCTGGTTCGACGCCTGCCCGATTTCCGAGGCCGACCGGCAGAAGATCGGCCGCGACAACGCCCGCCGGCTGTTCCGGCTGTAGGAGGGGACCATGGTTGAACTTTATCACTTCTGGAGTTCGGTCTGCTCGGTCAAGGTGCGGATGGCGCTTGAAGAAAAGGGCGTCGCCTGGACCAGCCGCTATGTGGACCTCTTCGCCTTCGACCAGACCCGGCCGGAATATCTGGCGATCAACCCCGACGGGGTGGTGCCGACGCTGGTGCATGACGGCGCGGTGATCCGCGAATCCTCGGTGATCAACGAATATATCGACGAGGCGTTCGACGGCCCCGCGCTGGTCCCCGCCGACCCGCTGACGCGGGCGCGGATGCGGGTGTTCATCCGGCAATGCGACGAGGGGCTGCCCGCGATCGCCCTGCCGACGCTGGTGAAATACCTGCTGCCCAAGCTGCGCAACCGCTGGGGGGACGAGGTATTGCAGGAACGCGCCGGGGACCGGCCGACCGAATTCCTGCGCAACCTGCACCAGCGCGGGCTGAAGGGCGAGGTGGCGCCCGAGGAACTCGAGGCCGCTTATCAGCGGCTGGAACGGCTGCTCGACGTGATGGAGGGGATGCTGGCGGACGGCGGGCCGTGGCTGATGGGGGACTTCTCGCTGGCCGATATCGCGGTGGCGCCCTATCTGTTCCGGCTGTCGGCGCTGGGCAATGAACGGTTCTGGTCGCCCTCGACCCGCCCCCGCGTGGCGGCCTGGTATGAAGGGGTCAGGGCACGCCCGGCCTTCGTCACCGCCGTGTCGTGGCCGGACGAGACCGGCGGCGGCTATGAGGAGGTGGGGCTGAAAACCGCTCCGGCGTAAGGTTTTTCCCCTCGAACGACGCGGCGGGACACGGCATCCTGTGCCACGACCCAGATGGAGGCCGATCATGCCGCGGCGCGACCTCGACGACATCGACCGCCGGATCCTCGGCCAGTTGCAGCGCGACAGCAAGCTGACCAACGTGGAACTGGCGGCGCGGGTGGGGCTGTCGCCCTCGCCCTGCCTGGCCCGGGTCAAGCAGCTGGAGCGCGACGGGGTGATCCGCGGCCACGTCGCGCTGGTCGATCCCGAGGCGCTGGGCCTGTCGATCAGCGTCTTCATCCAGGTCACGCTGGAAAAGCAGGTGGAACGGGTGCTGGCCACCTTCGAGCAGAAGATGATGAGTTTCCCCGAGGTCATGGAATGCTATCTGATGACCGGCGACAGCGATTATCTGGTGCGGCTGATCGTGCCCGACATCCAGGCCTTGGAACGGTTCATCGTCAAGGAACTGACTACCATCCCCGGCGTGTCGAACATCAGGTCCAGCTTCGCGTTGAAGCAGGTGAAATACAAGACGGCGCTGCCGGTATAGGGAAACCGCGCCACTGGGAAGATGCGGCACATCATGCCGAGCAATGTATATATTAAGGCATAAGAATCTGAATTTTCTGCGTTCAGGGGCCAATCTGGCAGCCTATTCCGGCGCGGTCGGGCTAAGCTTCATCCGAAGCCAGCCACCGGAACCCCGCCATGAAGATGACTCGACCCGGACCGACCCACGCCCCCGATCCCGATCCCGTCGAGACCCGGGAATGGACCGAGGCGCTGGCCGCGGTAGCCGCCGCCTCGGGCAGTGAGCGCGCCGGCTATCTGCTCCGCCAGCTTGAGGATGTCGCCCGGCGCAACGGCGTCTTCGCCAGCGGCCAGCCGTTCTCGGCCTACCGCAACACCATCCCCGTGGCCCAGCAGGGCCCCTATCCCGGCGACCTGGCGATGGAGGAGCGCATCACTTCGATCATCCGCTGGAACGCGCTGGCGATGGTGGTGCGGGCGAACAAGGCATACGGCGAGCTGGGCGGCCATATCGCCAGCTATGCCTCGGCGGCCGAGATCTTCGAGGTGGGATTCAACCATTTCTTCCGCGCCGGGGCCGAGGACGGCGATCTGGTGTATTTCCAGCCGCATTCCGCCCCCGGGGTCTATGCCCGCGCCTTCCTCGAAGGCCGGCTGACCGAGGCGCAACTGGCCAACTACCGGCAGGAGGTGGGGGGCAACGGCCTCTGCTCCTACCCCCATCCCTGGCTGATGCCGGATTTCTGGCAGTTCCCCACCGGATCCATGGGCCTCGGGCCGATCAGCGCGATCTACCAGGCGCGGTTCATGCGCTATCTGGAGGGGCGCGGACTGGCGCAGACCGCAGGCCGCCACGTCTGGGGCGTGTTCGGCGACGGCGAGATGGACGAGCCGGAATCCATCGCCGGCCTGACCCTGGCGGCGCGCGAGAACCTCGACAACCTGACCTTCATCGTCAACTGCAACCTGCAGCGGCTGGACGGCCCGGTGCGCGGCAACGGCCAGATCATCCAAGAGCTGGAAAGCCTGTTCATCGGCGCCGGCTGGAACGTGATCAAGGTGTTGTGGGGCAGCGAGTGGGACGGGCTCTTCGCCCGCGACGCCGACAACGCCCTCTTGCGCCGCTTCGCCGAGACGGTGGACGGCCAGTATCAGGACCTCGGCTCCAAGGATGGCGACTATAACCGGCAGAAGTTCTTCGACGCCGATCCCGCCACGCAGGCGCTGGTCGCCCACATGACCGACGCCGAGATCAACGCGCTGCGGCGCGGCGGGCATGATTTCCGCAAGCTCCATGCCGCCTTCGCGGCGGCAAAGGCGCACAAGGGCCGGCCCACGGTGATCCTGGCCAAGACGAAAAAGGGCTACGGCATGGGCAATGCCGGCGAAAGCCGGATGACCGCGCACCAGTCGAAGAAGCTGGATATCGAGGCGCTGCGCGCCTTCCGCGACCGTTTCGCCCTGCCGCTGTCCGACGCCGACCTGGAAGGGCTGAAGTTCTACAAACCCGCCGAGGACAGCCCCGAGATGACCTACCTGCGCGCCCGCCGTGCCGGCTTGGGCGGCGCCCTGCCGGTGCGGCCGCGCGGGGGCGGGGCGCTGGCGGTGCCGGCGCCGGATAGCTACGCCCGCTTCGCCACCCAGGCCGAGGGCAAGGAGATGTCCACCACCATGGCCGCGGTGCGGATGCTGGGGGGCCTCTTGAAGGACAAGACCCTCGGCCCCCGCATCGTGCCCATCGTGGCCGACGAGGCGCGCACCTTCGGCATGGACAACCTGTTCCGGCAGGTCGGCATCTATGCCCCCAAGGGCCAGCTTTACGAGCCCGAGGACGCCGGCTCGATGATGTATTACCGCGAGGCGGCGGACGGGCAGCTGTTGGAGGAAGGCATCACCGAGGCCGGCGCGATCTCCAGCTGGGCCGCGGCGGCGACCGCCTATTCGGTGCACGGGGTGCCGCTGCTGCCGGTCTACATCTACTATTCGATGTTCGGCTTCCAGCGGATCGGCGACCTGATCTGGGCCGCCGCCGACCAGCGGGCGCGCGGCTTCCTGCTGGGCGCCACGGCGGGCCGGACCACCCTGTCGGGCGAGGGGTTGCAGCATCAGGACGGCACCAGCCCGCTGATCGCCGCCACCATCCCCAACTGCCGCGCCTACGACCCGGCCTTCGCGGGCGAACTGGCGGTGATCCTGGATCACGGCATGCGCCGGATGATGCAGGAGCAGGTGGATGAGTTCTATTACGTCACGGTGATGAACGAGAACTACGCCCAGCCCTCGCTGCAACCGGGGACCGAGGACGACATCATCCGCGGCCTTTATCGTTTCGACAGCCGGGGCGAGGGCGAGGTGCGGGTGCGGCTCTTGGGCTCGGGCACCATCCTGCAACAGGTGATCGCGGCGGCCGACCTGCTGGCCGAGCGCGGCATCGCGTCGGATATCTACAGCGCCACCAGCTTTCCCGAACTGGCGCGCGAGGCGCAGGCGGTGGAGCGGCGCAACCGGCTGAGCGGGACGGAGACCCCCAAGGTCAGCCATGTCGCCCGGCTGCTTGCGGGGAAGATGCCGGTGGTGGCCGCCACCGACTACGTCCGCGCCCTGCCGCAGATGGTGGCGCCCTATCTGGACGCGCGCTTCGTGGCGCTGGGGACGGACGGCTTCGGCCGCTCCGACACCCGCGTGGCGCTGCGGGCGTTCTTCGAGGTCGATGCGCAAAGCATCGCCCTGGCCGCCATCGAGGCGCTGGTGCGCGACGGGCATCTGGAGCGCGCGGTGTTGCGGAAGGCGCTGGCCGATTTCGGTGTGCAGGCCGGGGCGCCGGCGCCCTGGATGGTGTGAGGGGATCATGAGCAACCAGATCGAAATCCGCGTCCCCGACCTGGGCGATTTCCGCGACGTGCCGGTGGTCGAGATCGCGGTGACCCCGGGCGATACCGTGGCCGCCGGCGATACCGTGGTTGTAGTGGAATCCGACAAGGCCACGCTCGACGTGCCAGCCGAGGTCTCGGGGCGCATCGTCGCGCTGCGGGTCGGCATGGGCGACAAGGTGAGCGCCGGGACCGTGCTGGCGGTGCTGGAAGTGGGCGAGGGGGCAATCCCCGCGGCCCCGGCTCCGGCCTCGGCTCCCGCTCCGTCTGCCCCGGCCCCGGCTCCGGTGGCGGCCCCCGCACCGGCCCCCGTGGCGCCTGCCCCGGCCGCTGCGGCCCCCGCCGACGCCCTGCCCCCCCATGCCTCGCCCGCCATCCGCAAGCTGGCGCGCGAGTTGGGCGTCGATCTGGCGCAACTCGCCGGCACCGGCCCGAAAGGCCGCATCACCCGCGAGGATGTGCAGGGGTTCGTCAAACAGGCGCTGACCCGGCCGCCCGTCCAGAGCGGCCTCGCCCTCGCCCCGCCCGACTGGCCCCGCATCGACTACGCCAAATTCGGCGAGGTCGAGCGGCAACCGCTGTCCCGCATCCAGCGCATCTCCGGCCCGGCGCTGGCGCGCAACGCCATCCTGATCCCGCATGTGACCAATTTCGACGAGGCCGACATCACCGAGCTGGAGTCCTTCCGCCAGCAGGCCAATGCCGAAGGGGGCGCCAAGCTGTCGATCCTGCCCTTTGCCGTGAAGGCTGCGGTGGCGGCGCTGAAACGTTTCCCCACCTTCAACGCCTCGCTGGACGGCGAGGAGGTGGTGCTGAAACGCTACTGGAACATCGGGGTCGCCGCCGACACGCCCGAGGGGCTGGTGGTGCCGGTGGTGAAGGGCGCCGACCGCAAGTCCCTGCGCGAGATCGCGCAGGAGATGGCCGATCTGGCCGCCGACGCCCGCACCGGCAAGCTGAAGGCCACCGACATGCAGGGGGCGACCTTCACCATTTCCTCGCTGGGCGGGATCGGGGGGACCAACTTCACCCCCATCATCAACGCCCCCGAGGTGGCGATCCTGGGCATGACCCGCTCCGCCATGCGCCCGGTCTGGGACGGCGCGGCGTTCCGGCCCCGGCTGGTGCAGCCCCTGTCGCTGTCCTGGGACCACCGGGTGGTCGATGGCGTCGCCGCGGCGCGGTTCCTTGGCTTCCTCAAGGACATCCTGTCCGATTTCCGGCGGATCAGCCTGTGAGCGCGGCGATGGAGACCGAACTGCTCGTCATCGGTGCCGGTCCGGGCGGCTACACGGCGGCCTTCCGCGCCGCCGACCTCGGCCGCCGGGTGGTGCTGGTGGATCCGCGCGCCACGCTGGGCGGGGTCTGCCTGAACGTGGGCTGCATTCCGTCCAAGGCGCTGCTGCATGTCGCCAAGGTGATCGAGGATACCGCCGAAGCCTCGGCCCACGGCATCGGCTTCGGCGCGCCGCAGATCGACCTGGCGGCGGTGCGGCAGTGGAAGGCCGGGGTGGTGGGCAAGCTGACCGGCGGCCTTGCGGCGCTGGCGAAGCGGCGCAAGGTGACGGTGGTGCAGGGCACCGCGCGCTTCACCGGCCCGCAGGAGGTGGCGGTGGACATCCCCGAGGGCCCGCGCCGGATCGGCTTTCAGCAGGCGATCATCGCCACCGGATCCAGCCCGGTCATGCTGCCCTTCCTGCCCGACGATCCCCGCATCATCGACAGCACCGGGGCGCTGGATCTGGCCGATGTTCCGCCCCGCCTGCTGGTGCTGGGCGGCGGCATCATCGGGCTGGAGATGGCGCAGGTCTATCATGCGCTGGGTTCGCAGGTGGCCATCGCGGAACGGCTGCCGCAGATCATCCCCGGCGCCGATCCCGATGTGGTCAAGCCGCTGATGACCCGGATCGCCGCGCGCTATGCCGTGCATCTGGAAACCTCGGTGACGGCGGTCGAGGCGGGGGACGACCTGACCGTCACCTTCGAGGGCGCGACCCTCTGGCAGGCCGACTTCGACCGCATCCTGGTGGCGGTGGGCCGCCGTCCGAACGGCGCGGCGGTGGACCCGGGGGCGGCGGGGGTGGATGTCACCGAACAGGGCTTCATCCCCGTCGATGCGCAGATGCGCACCAACCAACCGCATATCTTCGCCATCGGCGACGTGGTGGGCCAGCCGATGCTGGCGCACAAGGCCACGCATGAGGCCAAGGTGGCGGCCGAGGTCGCCTGTGGTATGAAGGCGGCCTTCGACCCGCGCGCCATTCCCTCGGTGGCCTATACCGACCCGGAAGTCGCCTGGTGCGGGCTGACCGAAACCACCGCCGCCCAGCAGGGCCGCAAGGTGAAGACCGCCCGCTTCCCCTGGGCCGCCTCGGGTCGCGCCCTGTCGATGGGGCGGGGCGAGGGGTTGACCAAGCTGGTGCTCGACCCCGACACCGGCCGGGTGCTGGGCGCCGGGATCACCGGCCCCGGCGCGGGAGAGCTGATCGCCGAGGCCGTGCTGGCCATCGAGATGGGGGCCGAGGCCGCCGACCTCGCCCTGACCATCCATCCGCATCCCACGCTTTCGGAAACCCTGGGCCTCGCCGCCGAGGCCCACGAGGGCACCCTGACCGACCTTTGATGACCCAAGGAGGAACCCATGAAGACCCCGCGCCCGATCGGCCAGAAGCCGGTGCTGCATCACGTCACCTTCAAGACCACCCGGCTGAAGGAAATGGTGGACTGGTATGCCGCCGTGGTCGGCTGCGAGTCGAACTTCACCTTCGAGG
>JBBCJM010000167.1:0-7321 GCA_037190175.1 Paracoccaceae bacterium
AGCCGGCCCCGGCGCCCGCGCCCTGACCGAGCGGACGGGCCGCTCCCCGCGGGGCGGCCCTCTTTGCGCTGGCGGGACGGGGTGCGGAGTGACACACTCTTTCACATCCAGTTGAGTCCCCGCGACCGGGTTTGCATTGCGGCCGGGCGCACCTAGGTGAACTGTGCAACCAAGCCAGCACCGGCGCGAGCCGAAGCGTGGCCGGGGCCGGAGGCGCCACCCGCGCCACCGGCCGTTTCGATGAAAAGGAGTTTCGCACGTGCACTCGAATGCGCATCCGTCCGTCCTCCGGGGCAAGCCGGGCAGGCCGGCATCCCGCCCGCGGATCCTGCTGGCGCTGGCCCTCGGCCTGTCGCTGGCGCTGCCGCACGCGCCCGGCGTGCTGGCGCAGACCCCGATCACCCCGGTTCCCAATGCCCCCGAAAGCTTCGCCGATCTGGCGGCCCAGGTCAGCCCGGCGGTGGTCAACATCACCACCTCCACCACCGTGGCCGCGCGCTCGGGCGGCGGCGGCGGCGGGCCGACCCTGCCCGAAGGCTCGCCCTTCGAGGATTTCTTCCGCGACTTCCTCGACCGCCAGGGCCGCGGCGAACAGGCGCCCCGCCGGTCCGAGGCGCTGGGCTCGGGCTTCGTCATCTCGGCCGACGGCTTCATCGTCACCAACAACCACGTGATCGAGAAGGCCGACGAGATCGAGATCGAGCTGTTCTCGGGCCGGCGGCTGCAGGCCAAGCTGGTGGGCACCGACCCCAAGACCGACATCGCGCTGCTGAAGGTGGAAAGCGACGCGCCGCTGCCCTTCGTGGCCTTCGGCAATTCCGACGGCGCGCGGGTGGGCGACTGGGTGCTGGCGGTGGGCAACCCGCTGGGGCAGGGCTTCTCGGTCTCGGCCGGGATCATCTCGGCCCGCAACCGGGCGCTCTCGGGCACCTATGACGACTACATCCAGACCGACGCCGCCATCAACCGCGGCAACTCCGGCGGGCCGCTCTTCAACATGGAGGGGCAGGTGATCGGGGTGAACACCGCGATCCTGTCGCCCACCGGCGGCTCGATCGGCATCGGCTTCTCGATGGCCTCGAACGTGGTGACCAAGGTCGTGGACCAGCTGCGCCAGTTCGGCGAGACCCGCCGCGGCTGGCTGGGCGTGCGCATCCAGGACGTGACGCCGGACGTGGCCGAGGCCATGGGCCTGGCCGAGGCGCGCGGCGCGCTGATCACCGACGTTCCCGAAGGCCCGGCGCGCGATGCCGGGATGCTGGCGGGCGACGTGATCATGTCCTTCGACGGCGCCGACGTGCGCGACACCCGCGACCTGGTGCGCCGGGTGGCCGATGCCCCGGTGGGCGAGGCGGTCGCCGTGGTGGTGCTGCGCGAGGGCCGCTCGGAAACCCTGTCGGTCACGCTGGGCCGGCGCGAGGAGGCCGAGGGCGGCGCCCTTCCCGCCGCCGCCGCGCCCACGCCCGAGCCGCAGCCGGCCGACATCCTGGGCCTGACCGTGATGCCGCTGACCCCGGCCGAGGCCGAGACGCTGGGCCTGCCCGCGGGCTCCGAGGGGCTGGCGGTGGCCGCGGTGGACGAAACCTCCGAGGCCTATGCCAAGGGCCTGCGGGTGGGCGACGTGATCACCGAGGCCGGCCAGCAGAAGGTCGTCCGGGTGCAGGACCTGCAGGACCGCATCAAGGAGGCCAAGGACGCCGGCCGCAAGTCGCTGCTCCTGCTCATCCGCCGCGCCGGCGATCCGCGCTTCGTGGCGCTGGCGATCGAATAGGTCCGCGGGGCTTTCGCGGAAACGGGGCGGCGGGGCGATCCGCCGCCCCTTTTGCTCGGCCGGGACGTAGGGTGCGTGATTTCACGCACCGCCCCCCCCTCGACGTAGGGTGCGTGATTTCACGCACCCCTCCTCAAGGCCGCCAGGTCAGGAAATTGGCGATCAGGCGCAGGCCGGTCGCCTGGCTCTTTTCCGGGTGGAACTGGGTGCCGACCATGGTGTCGCGCCCCACGATGGCGGTGACCGGCACCCCGTACACGGCATGGGCCAGACGCTCGGCCGGCCGCGTTACCTCCAGATGGTAGGAATGCACGAAATAGGCGTGGTCCCCGGTGGCGATCCCCTCCAGCACCGGGTGGGGGCGGTCCACCACCAGGTCGTTCCAGCCCATGTGCGGCACCTTGAGGCCCGCCGGCCCCGGCTCGATCCGCCGCACCGTGCCGCCGATCCAGCCGAACCCGGGCGTCTCCTCGTATTCCAGCCCCCGCTCGGCCATCATCTGCATCCCGATGCAGATGCCGAGGAAGGGCCGCCCGCGCGCCTCCACCGCCTCCACCACCGCCTGATGCAGCCCCGGCCGCGCCAGCAGCGCCCGCCGGCAGGCCGGGAAGGCTCCGTCGCCGGGCAGCACGATGCGGTCGGCGCGGGCCACGTCCTCGGGCGCCGAGGAAACCAGCACCGATCCCGCCCCGGTCTCCGCCGCCATCCGCTCGAAGGCCTTCTGCGCCGAATGCAGGTTGCCGCTTTCGTAGTCGATGAGGACGGTCAGCCCGCTCACAGCGCGCCCTTGGTGGAAGGCA
Organism: Paracoccaceae bacterium; assembly: GCA_037190175.1. Lineage (GTDB taxonomy): Bacteria > Pseudomonadota > Alphaproteobacteria > Rhodobacterales > Rhodobacteraceae > JBBCJM01. The sequence goes on from JBBCJM010000167.1 coordinate 2,572, forward strand.
CCGCATCGCCGGCCCGCGGGTCGGGCTCCACCGCCATGCGCAGCGCGCGGGCCACCGCCTTGAACGCGGCCTCGGCGATGTGGTGGCCGTTGATCCCGTGGATCAGGTCGACGTGCAGGGTGATCCCGCCATGGGTGCCGAACGCCTGGAAGAACTCGCGCACCAACTCGGTGTCGAAGCTGCCGATCTTCGCCGTGGGGAAGGGCAGGTTCCAGACGAGGAACGGCCGGGCCGAGAGATCCAGCGCGCAGGCCACCTGCGCATCGTCCATCGCCAGCCGGACATGGCCGTAGCGGGCGATGCCGCGCTTGTCCCCCAGCGCCCGGGCCAGGGCCTGGCCCAGGGCGATCCCGCAATCCTCCACCGTATGGTGATCGTCGATATGCAGGTCGCCCTTCGCGCTCAGCGCGATGTCGATCAGCGAATGCCGGGCCAGCTGGTGGAGCATGTGGTCGAAGAACCCCACGCCGGTGGCGATCTCGGCCCGGCCGGTGCCGTCGAGGTTCAGCCGCACCGAAATCTCGGTCTCGGCGGTGGAGCGGGTGAGGTCGGCCTCGCGCATGGCATCCCCGTTGGCTGTCGCGGGCGGGTTATAGGCGGCGGGGCGCGGCTTGGAAAGCCCGGCGCCCCTGCAAACCCCTTGCCTCTTGCCTGCGGCACACATAGGCCGGGGCAGCCGCCAGAAGGACCCATGCCATGGCCACGCAGAAACCCGCCTGGGTGATCGACCGCGAACGCGCCCGCCGGGATGCGGCGCGCGAGACGGTCTGGCTCTTCGGCCTGCACGCGGTGCGCGATGCGCTGGGCAACCCGCGGCGGCAGAAGCTGCGGCTGATCGTGACGAAGAACGCGCTCGACCGGCTGGGCGAGGCGGTGGCCCAGGCCGGGATCGAGCCCGAACTGGTCGATGCCCGCAAGTTCGCCGCCCCCATCGACGAAGGCTCGGTGCACCAGGGCGCGGCGCTGGAGGTGCGGCCGCTGGACTGGGGCCGGGTGGAGGAGATCGCGATCTCCGGCGCGGGCCGGCCGCTCTTGGTCCTGCTCGACCGGGTGACCGATCCGCACAACGTGGGCGCGGTGCTGCGCTCGGCCGAGGTGTTCGGCGCCCGGGCGGTGATCGCGCCGCGCCACCATGCCGCGCCCGAGACCGGGGCGCTGGCCAAGGCGGCCTCGGGCGCGCTGGAGCGCCAGCCCTATCTGCGGGTCACCAATCTGGCCGACACGATGGAGGCGCTGAAGGCCATGGGCTATGTGCTGCTGGGCCTCGACGGGCAGGCGCCGCTGGCCCTGCCGCAGGCGGTGGCGCAGGCGCAGGGCCGCCCGCTGGGGCTGGTGCTGGGGGCCGAGGGCGACGGGCTGCGCGAGCGCACGCGCGCCACCTGCGACCATCTGGTGCGCATCCCGGCAGCGGGCGGTTTCGGCTCGCTCAACGTCTCGAACGCCGCCGCGGTGGCGCTTTACGCCGCGGCGCAGGGATAGGCTCCCTTCATGGTCACAGTTGCGCGATACCGGCCGCGAGGGGCTTCAAGACCGGCCCTCGCGGGCGCATATCTTGGGGCAGAGTACGGGTCGGAACCCCGTGTCTCATTCACTGTCCCTCGTTCCGCCACTGGCGCCCGGCCCCTCGCGGTCCGGGCGCCTTTTTCATCCGGGGAGGCCGCCGATGAGCGATGACGCCACGATCCGCGAGGTCCTGACCGGGGCGAAGACCGTCGCCGTGGTCGGCTGGTCGCCGAAGCCCGGGCGGCCCAGCCACGGCGTGGCGGCCTACCTCGCCCGCCGCGGCTACCGGGTGATCCCGGTGAACCCGGGCCATGCCGGGGAAAGCGCGCTGGGCGCCACCGTCCGCGCCACTCTGGCCGAGGCGGCCGAGAAGGACGGGCCCATCGACATGGTTGACGTCTTCCGCCGCTCCTCCGAGGCCGGGGCGGTGGCGGACGAGGCGGTGGCCATCGGGGCGAAGGCGGTGTGGATGCAGATCGGCGTGGTGGACGAGGCCGCGGCGGCGCGCGCCCGGGCGGCCGGGGTGAAGGTGGTGATGGACCGCTGCCCCGCCATCGAGATCCCGCGGCTGGGGCTGTAGGGCGGGATTGATCCCGCCTTTCGCCGGCCGGGTGGCGGGATGAATCCCGCCCTACGGGCGCCCCGCCTTTTCCTCCAGCCCCGAGGTGCCCTCGCGGCGGTCGAGTTCGGCCATGACCTCGGCCAGCGTCACGTCGCGGGCGGCCAGCATCACCAAGAGGTGGTAAAGCACGTCCGCCGCCTCGGCCGTCAGCCGGGCGCGGTCGCCCCTGACCGCCTCGATGATCGCCTCCACCGCCTCCTCCCCGAACTTCTCGGCGCATTTCTCGGGGCCCTTGGACAGCAGCTTGGCCGTCCACGACGTTTCCGGGTCCGCCCCCTTGCGGGCGGCGATGGTGGCGGCGAGGCGGTCGAGCGTGGTCATGCCGGCCGCACCGGGATGCCGGCGGCGGCCATGTGCTGCTTGGCCTGCCGGATGGTGAACTCGCCGAAGTGGAAGATCGAGGCGGCCAGCACCGCCGAGGCGTGCCCCTCGGTCACCCCCTCCACCAGATGGTCCAGCGTGCCCACCCCTCCGCTGGCGATCACCGGCACGGCGACGGCATCGGCGATGGCGCGGGTCAGCGGGATGTTGAAGCCCGCCCGCGTCCCGTCGCGGTCCATCGAGGTCAGCAGGATCTCCCCCGCGCCCCTGGCCGCCACCGTGCGGGCGAAATCCACCGCGTCGATGCCGGTGGGGCGGCGGCCGCCATGGGTGAAGATCTCCCACCGGCCGGGTTCCACGGTCTTGGCGTCGATCGCCACCACGATGCATTGCGCGCCGAAGCGGTCGGCCGCGCGGGCCACCACCTCCGGCTCGGCCACGGCCGCGGAGTTGAAGCTCACCTTGTCGGCCCCGGCCAGCAGCAGCGCCCGCACATCCTCGGGCGTCCGCACGCCCCCGCCCACGGTCAGCGGCATGAAGCAGCGTTCGGCGGTGCGGGAGACCAGGTCGAACATCGTGCCGCGGTTCTCGTGCGTGGCGTGGATGTCGAGGAAGCAGAGCTCGTCCGCCCCCGCCGCATCATAGGCCGCCGCCGCCTCCACCGGATCGCCGGCGTCGACCAGGTTGACGAAGTTCACGCCCTTGACCACGCGGCCGTCGGCCACGTCGAGGCAGGGGATGATGCGGGTCTTCAGCATGGCCACTCCCCTAGCGCGCGGGGGGCGGGAAGGAAAGCGGGGAAGCTCGCCAGCGTTTGCGGGAGGAAGAAGGGCACATTGACTCAGATTGTCTTCCCCTCCCGCTTTCTTTGGTGTCTCAAATATCCTCGGGGGGTCCGGGGGGGCAGACAGCCCCCCGGCGCTCTCCACTGGCACCGCGGTCAGCCCAGCGCGCGGATCGCCTCGCCCAGGTCCAGCGCCCCGTCATACAATGCCCGGCCCGAGATCGCGCCGGCGATGACGCCGGTGTCGCGCAGGGCGATCAGGTCGGCGAGGCGCGAGACCCCTCCGCTGGCGATCACGGGGATGGAGACCGCGCGGGCCAGCGCCTCGGTCGCGGCCACGTTCGGGCCCTGCATGGCGCCGTCGCGGTCGATGTCGGTGTAGACGATCGCCGCCACGCCGGCGTCCTCGAAGCTGCGGGCGAGCTGGGTGGCCTCGACCCCGGTCTCCTCGGCCCAGCCCTTGGTGGCCACGAACCCCTTGCGGGCGTCGATCCCCACCGCCACCCGGCCCGGCCATTCCCGCGCCGCCTGCCGCACCAGCGCCGGGTCCTCGACCGCCACGGTGCCCAGGATCACCCGGGCCACCCCGGCCTCCAGCCACATCGCCACCGTCTCCATGTCGCGGATGCCGCCGCCCAGCTGGCAGGGCACCGTCACGCGGCCCAGGATCGCCCGCACCGCCGCGCCGTTCACCGGCTGGCCGGCGAAGGCGCCGTTCAGGTCCACCAGATGCAGCCATTCGCAGCCCGCCGCCTGGAACGCCGCCGCCTGCGCCGCCGGATCCTCGCCGAACACCGTCGCCTTGCCCATGTCGCCGCGCAAGAGCCGCACGCACTGGCCGTCCTTGAGGTCGATGGCGGGGTAGAGGATCATCGCGCGTCTCCGTCGGGGTCGCCGGTGCTTTGGCACGGGCGGGGCAGGGGCTCAATAGACCCCACGTCACGCTTGCCCGAATCCCGCCCCGGCCGCAGAGAATCGCGGGCAGATAGGGAAGGGAGGATCCCATGAACCCGATGAAGACCGTCACGCTCGCCGCCGCGCTGGCGCTGGCCGCCGGCGCCGCCAGTGCCGCCGATCCGGTGGAGGGCGTCTGGCAGACCCAGCCCGACGACGGCGCCTATGCCCATGTCACCATGGCCCCCTGCGGCGACAAGATCTGCGGCAAGATCACCCGCACCTTCAACGCCAGCGGCGAGTACCGCTCGCCCAACCTCGGCAAGACGCTGGTGATCGACATGGTGCCCGGCGGCAACGGCCGCTACGAGGGCCGCGTCTGGCGCCCGTCGAACGACAAGATCTACCTCGGCAAGATCACCCTCAGCGGCAACAGCCTGGCGCTGCGGGGCTGCGTGGCGGGCGGGCTCCTTTGCTCCTCGCAGACCTGGACGCGGGTGCGCTAGCCGCAGATTCCGGGTCGCCTTCGGGCGGCCCGGGCGGTATCCGGGCTGCCCCGGCCGGAGCCCGCCATGCCTGACCCCGCCCCCCGCATGAACCCGGCAGACTGGCTGCGGCTGGTCGGG
>JBBCJM010000168.1:0-4874 GCA_037190175.1 Paracoccaceae bacterium
TCCACGCCGCGCAGCAGCGCGCCGATGTTGTCGCCCGCCTCACCGCGGTCCAGCAGCTTGCGGAACATCTCGACGCCGGTCACCGTCGATTTCGAGGTCGGGCGGATGCCGACGATCTCGACCTCGTCACCGACGTTGATCACGCCGCGCTCCACGCGCCCGGTCACCACCGTGCCGCGGCCCGAGATCGAGAACACGTCCTCGATCGGCATCAGGAACGGCTGGTCGATCGCGCGGGCCGGGGTCGGGATGTACTCGTCCACCGCCTTCATCAGCGCGCGGATCGAATCCTCGCCGATGTCCTTGCGCTCGCCGATCATCGCCTGGTGGGCCGAGCCCTTGATGATCGGAATGTCGTCGCCCGGGTATTCGTAGGACGAGAACAGCTCGCGCAGTTCCATCTCCACCAGCTCGATCAGCTCCTCGTCATCGACGAGGTCGACCTTGTTCATGTAGCACACCATGTAGGGGATACCCACCTGGCGGCCGAGCAGGATGTGCTCGCGCGTCTGCGGCATCGGGCCGTCGGAGGCCGCGCAGACCAGGATCGCGCCGTCCATCTGGGCGGCGCCGGTGATCATGTTCTTCACGTAGTCGGCGTGGCCGGGGCAGTCGACGTGCGCGTAGTGGCGGTTCTCGGTCTCGTATTCCACATGGGCGGTCGAGATCGTGATGCCGCGCGCACGCTCTTCCGGCGCGCCGTCGATCTGGTCGTAGGCCTTGAATTCGCCGAAGTATTTCGTGATAGCCGCCGTCAGCGTCGTCTTGCCGTGGTCAACGTGACCGATCGTCCCGATGTTCACATGCGGCTTGTTACGTTCAAACTTTGCCTTCGCCATGATGGCAACTCCTGTTCTGTGGTCGGTGATGGCGGGGTCGTCCCCGCCCTACGGGGCGGTAGGGCGGGGTTCACCCCGCCACACCTGTCAAGCGTATTTCTTCTGGATCTCGTCCGAGATGTTCTGCGGCACGGCGTCGTAATGGTCGAACTGCATCGTGAACACCGCACGGCCCGAGGACATCGAGCGCAGGTTGTTGATGTAGCCGAACATGTTCGCCAGCGGCACCATCGCGTTGATCACGTTGGCATTGCCACGGGTATCCTGGCCCTGCACCATGCCGCGGCGGCTGGTCAGGTCGCCGATGATCGAGCCGGTGTATTCCTCCGGCGTCACCACCTCGACCTTCATGATCGGTTCCAGCAGCTTGGCGCCGGCCTTCTTCAGGCCCTCGCGCATCGCGGCACGGGAAGCGATCTCGAAGGCCAGCACCGAGGAGTCGACGTCGTGGAATGCGCCATCGATCAGCGCGACCTTGAAGTCGATCACCGGGAAGCCCGCCAGCGGACCGGAGTCCATCACCGACTTGATGCCCTTTTCCACGCCCGGGATGTATTCCTTGGGCACGGTGCCACCGACGATCTTCGACTCGAAGCTGTAGCCCTCGCCGGGTTCGGTGGGGATGATCACCAGCTTGACGCGCGCGAACTGGCCGGTACCGCCGGTCTGCTTCTTGTGCGTGTAGTCGATCTCGGCCTCGCGGCTGATCGTCTCGCGGTAGGCCACCTGCGGGGCGCCGATGTTCGCCTCGACCTTGAACTCGCGCCGCATGCGGTCGACGAGGATGTCGAGGTGGAGTTCGCCCATGCCCTTCATGATGGTCTGGCCGGACTCGAAGTTGGTCTCGACGCGGAAGGACGGATCCTCGGCGGCCAGACGCGCCAGCGCCAGACCCATCTTTTCCTGGTCGGCCTTGGACTTCGGCTCGACGGCGATCTCGATCACCGGCTCGGGGAAGGTCATGGTTTCCAGGACGACGGCCTTGGCCGGGTCGCACAGCGTGTCGCCGGTGGTGGTTTCCTTCAGGCCCGCCAGCGCGATGATGTCGCCGGCGAAGGCCTCGTCGATTTCCTCGCGCTGGATGGCGTGCATCATCATCATGCGGCCGACGCGCTCGCGCTTGCCCTTCGTCGAGTTCATCATCGAGTCGCCCTTCTTGAGCTGGCCCGAATAGATCCGCGTGAAGGTCAGCGAGCCGACGAAGGGGTCGTTCATGATCTTGAACGCCAGCGCCGAGAACGGCTGCGCGTCATCGGGCTTGCGCTCGATGTTGCGGGTCTCGGTCTCGTCGCCCGGGGCGAAGCCCACGTAGGGAGGAATGTCCAGCGGCGAGGGCAGATAGTCCACCACCGCGTTGAGCAGCGCCTGCACGCCCTTGTTCTTGAAGGCCGAACCACCCAGCACCGGCACGAAGGCCATGGCCAGCGTGCCCTTGCGGATCAGCGCGCGCAGCGTGTCCACATCGGGCTCGGTGCCTTCGAGATAGGCTTCCATCGCGGCGTCGTCCTGCTCCACCGCCAGCTCGATCAGCGTGGCGCGGCGGGTCTCGGCCTCGTCCTTCAGCTCGTCACGGATCGGACGGTGCACCCAGGAGGCGCCCACGTCGTCGCCTTCCCAGACCCATTCTTCCATGGTGATCAGGTCGACGATGCCTTCCAGCTTGTCCTCGGCGCCGATCGGGAACGCGATCGGGGCCGGAGTGGCGCCGGTGCGGTCCTTGATCATGTCCAGGCACTTCTGGAAGTCGGCGCCGATCTTGTCCATCTTGTTGACGAACACGATGCGCGGCACCTTGTAGCGGTCGGCCTGACGCCACACGGTCTCGGTCTGCGGTTCCACGCCGGCGTTGCCGTCCAGCAGGCAGACCGCACCGTCGAGCACCGCCAGCGAACGCTCGACTTCGATGGTGAAGTCGACGTGGCCGGGAGTGTCGATGATGTTGAACCGGTGCTTCGGCGAGGTCGGATCCTTGCCGTCGTAGGTCTTTTCCCAGAAGGTCGTGGTCGCAGCCGAGGTGATGGTGATCCCGCGTTCCTGCTCCTGCTCCATCCAGTCCATGGTCGAGGCGCCATCATGCGTCTCGCCCATCTTGTGGTTCTTGCCGGTGTAGAACAGAATCCGCTCGGTCGTCGTGGTTTTACCCGCGTCGATATGGGCCATGATCCCGAAGTTGCGGTAAAGGTTCAGCGGGTATTCGCGTGCCATGATGTTCCCTTACCAACGGTAATGGCTGAACGCCTTGTTCGCGTCCGCCATCTTGTGGGTGTCTTCCCGCTTTTTCACGGCGGTACCACGGTTGTTGCAGGCATCCGAAAGCTCGGCGGCCAGACGCTCTTCCATGGTGTTCTCGTTGCGCTTGCGCGCCGCCGTGATCAGCCAGCGGATCGCCAGCGCCTCGCGGCGGACGGGGCGCACCTCGACCGGCACCTGGTACGTCGCACCGCCGACGCGGCGCGAGCGGACCTCGACGGCCGGTTTCACGTTGTCCAGAGCCTCGTGGAAGGCTTCGATGGGCGAACGCTTCAGGCGTTTTTCAACGCGGTCGAGCGCGTTGTAGACGATCGATTCGGCGACGGATTTCTTGCCGTCGATCATCAGGTTGTTCATGAACTTCGTCACAACCCGGTCGCCATACTTGGCATCGGGCAGGACTTCGCGTTTTTCGGCAGCGTGACGGCGCGACATATCTCAGTTCCTCACTTCGGACGCTTCGCGCCGTATTTCGAGCGGCGCTGGCGACGATCTTTGACGCCCTGCGTATCGAGCACACCGCGCAGGATGTGGTAGCGGACGCCCGGAAGGTCTTTCACCCGGCCGCCGCGGATCAGCACGACCGAGTGCTCTTGCAGGTTGTGCTTTTCGCCGGGGATGTAGCTGATGACCTCGAAGCCATTGGTCAGGCGCACTTTGGCAACCTTCCGCATGGCCGAGTTCGGCTTCTTCGGCGTCGTGGTGTAGACGCGGGTGCAGACGCCGCGTTTCTGCGGGCACTGCTGGAGGTGCTGCGACTTGGAGCGCGTCACCTTGGGCTGCCGCGGCTTGCGGATCAGCTGCTGGATCGTCGGCATATCTTTCGCCTTCTCTTGCAACCCGTTCGTCCTCTGCGCGTCCACAGGGCGTCCGGGGGCAGTCCGTCGTTTCATGCCTTGCGCGTCCGCAAAACACAGTTACCGCAGACGCCCCTTTGCAAAGGGCGACGCGGTGGAATTCCAGAGGATCGGGGCGCAGGACCCGGATCTTGACCACTTCATTCGTGCAACCCGGACCAAGGGCGTTGGCCCCCGCTCACAGGTAGGCGGCGTATAGGGGGAGTCGCGGCCCTTGTCAACAAGGCCCGAATGCGGCTGCGGCCCTGTCACCCGATGCCCGGCCGGTTCTGCGCCGCGGACTGCCGCCCCCGGAAAGCGCCCCGGCCCGCAATTGCTGTTGCATGCCCCTTTGGGTTCGGTTAAACGCCACCGCACACAGAGCGCTCCTCCCGAGCGGTTCCTGCCGTCGCTTGCGTGCGGGGATCATTCGGGGCCCGGACCTATCGGCGGAACATCCAGCACGTTCCGCCTGAACCCCGGGACAGCAGAGCGCAACGCCGGTGTAGCTCAGCTGGTAGAGCACGTCATTCGTAATGATGGGGTCGGGGGTTCGAGTCCCTTCACCGGCACCAGTTTATAGCAGAAGTTCTCGCAATCTCACTTGGTTGCGAGAATTTTTTGTTGGGCCGCCCTTTGCTCCACCTTCCGGCGTGTGGTGGAGGGGAACTCCACGGAATCGCGAACGGCCCAGCCGCGCCGACCATCGTCACGCAGAAGTCGATGTGCTCCGCCGCGATAGTCCACGAAAGCGCCCTGCTCGGTAGTCTGGACTACGTGCGGATCCGGTAGCGGAGTCGGGACGGTCACGCTCAACCCCTTATCAACCGTTCAGGCTGGCGGAACCGCGGCATCGGCTGACGCGCGCACTGATAGCTGAAGTCCGTCTCATCTGACCGTAGAATCTTGCGGATGGTGTTCCGCGAGACATGCAGCTCACGAGCGATCC
>JBBCJM010000169.1:0-16417 GCA_037190175.1 Paracoccaceae bacterium
CCTCGCTGCCGATTCCGCGCCCGCATCCTGGCACGGCCGGTCGGGCTTTGGTATTCCAATCGTATTTCTTTCGTGTACTATCCCCGGAAAATCCCCGCCCCTGCCGGAAAGGCGGGCGGATCCATGCAGCCGGAGAAAGAACCGATGTCGCTGATCACCACGGAGACCAGGGGGGTCTTCGTCATTTCCGTCACCCCCTTCCACGACGACGGCTCGCTGGATTTCGACAGCCTCGACCGGGTGACCGACTTCTATTTCCAGGCCGGGGCGGACGGGCTGACCATCCTGGGCATGATGGGCGAGGCGCCGAAGCTGACGCAGGCCGAATCGCGCGAGGTGATCCGCCGGGTCACCGTCCGGGCCGGCGACCGGCCGGTGGTGGTGGGGGTCTCGGCCCCCGGGCTGGCGGCGATCGAGGAACTGACCGCCGCGGCGATGGACATGGGGGCCGCCGGGGTGATGGTGGCGCCGCCCTCCACGCTGGACACCAACGAGAGCATCGAGGGCTATTTCGCCCAGGTCACCGCCCGGCTGGGGCCCGAGGTGCCGGTGGTGCTGCAGGACTTTCCGCTGTCGACCAGGGTGGCGATCTCCACCCCCTGCCTGGGCCGGATCGTGGAGGCCAACCCCTCCATCGTCATGCTGAAGCACGAGGACTGGCCGGGGCTGGCCAAGATTTCCGACCTGCGCAAGGCCGAGGCGGCCGGGCGGCGGCGGCTGTCGATCCTTTGCGGCAACGGCGGGATCTTCCTGACCGAGGAGATGGAGCGCGGGGCGGACGGGGCGATGACCGGCTTCGGCTATCCCGAGATGATGGTCGCGGTCTGCGACCTGATGGCGAAGGGCGAGGGCGAACGGGCCCGCGACATCTTCGACGCCTATCTGCCGCTGGTGCGCTATGAACAGCAGCCGGGCGTGGGGCTGGCGGTGCGCAAGCATGTGCTGGCCGCCCGCGGCGCCATCGCCAGCGCGAAGATCCGCGCGCCGGGCGCGCCCTTGGCCCCCGCCGCGGTGGCCGAGGTCGAGACGATCATCCGCCGCCAGGCCCGGCGGCTGGCCGAGCTGGGCGCCTGACCGCATAGCCCACCAGCGGGTGGTCGGCCATGGCGAGGCCGGCCATCAGGCAGATTGCCATCAGCACCGCCGCCGGCGCCGCCAGCAGCCAGACCGGCCAGCCGCCGGCGGTGCCCGCCAGCCCCGCCCCCACCGCCACGATCCCGGTGGCCGAGGCGCCGATCGTGCCGCCCATCGCCCGCATGAAGGCCAGCACCCCGATGGCCGCGCCCATGTTCTGCCCGTCGCGCGCGGCGTTCTGGGTGGCCAGCGTGAAGTTCGGGTACATCATCCCCCAGCAGGCGCCCAGCAGCCCGGCCGCCGCCACCTGCACCCCCAGCGGCGCCTGCATCGCCATCCCCGCCATCAGCCCCAGCGCGCAGACCACGCCCGCGCCGGCGCCCGCCCGGACGATCGGGCGGTAGTGCGGATGGCGCAGCAGGATCCGCGGCGGGACATAGGCCGCGACCACGATGCCGGCCAGCATCCCCATCAGCGCCCGCCCGGTCTCGGCCGCGGTCAGGTCGAAGGCGTGCTGCCAGTAGAGCGGCAGCCAGACCGCCAGCCCGATGTTCGCGCCCTGCGTGCACATCAGCCCCAGCGCGTTCAGCGCAATGGTGGGCTCGGTCATCACCTTCACCGGCACCAGCGGGTCGGGCGCCCGCGCCATGCGGCGGACGAACAGCGGGAAAAGCCCCATCCCCGCCAGCAGCAGCACCCAGCCCGAGGCCGCGCCCGCGCTGGTCAGCCGGTCCACGCCCAGCAGCGTCGCGGCGATGGCACCGGCCAGCAGCGCCGCGCCCAAGGCGTCCACCCGCCGCTGGCGCCGGCCGGCCCCGGTGGCGCCGCCCGCCAGCACCCCCAGCGCGATCAGCAGCCCCAGCGGCAGGTTCAGCCAGAACACCGCGGTCCAGTCCAGCCGGTCGATCAGGATGCCGCCGGCCAGCGGGCCCAGCGCGCTGGCCGCGGCGAAGATGGTGGAGATCCAGGCCGAAAAGGTCGCCCGCCGCGCCATCGGCACCAGATCCCCGATGATGACGAAGGGCAGCGCGCTCAGCCCCCCGGCGCCGGCCCCCTGCACCGCCCGGCCCGCGACCAGCGCCGGCAGCCCCGGCGCGGTGGCGGCGATCACCGAGCCCAGCACGAAGAGGCCCAGCGAGATCATCAGCGCCGGGCGCCGGCCGATCACGTCGGCCAGCGCGCTCAGGATCGGCGCGCCGGCGGTGGCGGTGACCAGATAGGCCGTGGCCACCCAGGGCAAGAGCGGCCCGCCGCCCAGGTCGGCCGCGATCCCGCCCATGGCCGGGCCTAGCACGGTCTGTTCCAGCGCGGCCAGGAACAGCCCCATCATCCCCGCCGCCAGCAGCAGCGGCGCGCCGGCCGGCAGCGCGGTGACCTTCGCCTTGTCCATGGCCTTCCCCCCGGGGCGCGGCTTGACCGCAGATGTGTTCAATTGGTATACTATCGAAATACCATCGCAAGCCCCCTTGGCCCGGCCAGCGGGACGCCCAACTCAGCCGGAGATCCGCATGACCATCCCCCCCTGGCGCGCCACCTGCCTCCAGTTCGAAAGCAAGCTCGCCGCGCCGGCCCAGGGCCGGGACGCGGCGTGGGAGGTCATCCGCGGCAACATCGCCGTAGGGGTCGCCGCGGTGCGCGCGGCCTGCGCCTCGGCCGAACCGCCCCGGCTGGTGGTGATGCCCGAGTTCGTCTTTACCGGCCCGCCGCGCACCACCCCGGTCGCCGACTGGATCGAACGCGCCTGCGCCCCCATCCCCGGGCCGATCACCGAGGTCTTCGCGGATCTGGCCCGCGAATACGGCATCTACATCGCCGGCAACCATTTCGAGGTCGATCCCCGCTGGCCCGACCGCTATTTCAACTCCTCCTTCCTGCTGGACCCGAAGGGCGAGGTGATCCTGCGCTATCGCCGGATCAACACCGCCAGCTGGACCTCGCCGCACGACATCCTGGACGAATACCTTGCCGCCTATGGCGACGAGGGGATCTTCCCGGTGGCCGACACCGAACTCGGCCGGCTGGCGATCTTTCCCTGCGGCGAGGTCTCGGTGCCCGAGATCGCGCGGATGTTCGCCCTGCGCGGGGCCGAGGTGCTCCTGCATCCGAACAACGAGCCGATGCAGCCCGGGCCGGACGGGATCGCGCTGTCGGATGCGGCCAAGCTGTGCCGGGCGGCGGAGAACATGTGCTACTTGATCTCGGCCAATGTGGCGGGCACCGCGGGGTTCTCGGACACGCTGCAGGGCGGGCATTCGCAGATCGTGGACTTCCGCGGCCAGCGGGTGGCCTTCCGGCAGGAGGCGGGGGCCGGCAGCTGCTCGGCCCTGATCGACATCGGCGCCCTGCAGGCGGCGCGGGCCGACACGGGCATGGGCAACGGCCTGATGCGCACGAGGCTGGAGATGTACCGCGACGCCTATGCCGGCACGGTCTATCCGGCCAACGGATTGCCCCGGGCGGTGCAGGGCATGGCCGACTTCGCGCCCCTGCACGAGGCGGCGCTGGGCAACATGCGCCGGCAGGGCATCCTGCGCTGAACACCGGGGAGATATCGGGATGGATCTGCAACTGACCGGGCGCCATGCCCTGGTGCTGGGCGCGACCGGCGGGCTGGGCCGCGCGGTGGCCACGGCGCTCTTGGCCGAGGGGGCCAGCGTGACGCTGGCCGGGCGCAGCGAAGGGCGGCTGGAGGCGGTGCTGGCCGAACTGGGCGAGGCCGAGTGGGCGCGGGCCGATACCGTGGCGGTGGACCTTGCCGACCCTGGCGCGGCGGCGGCGCTGGCCGCGGGCGGGCGGCGGCGGACGGGGACGGTCGACATCCTGGTCAACAACTCCGGCGGCCCGCCGGCCGGCCCGCCCTCCGCCGTCGATCCCGCGGCGATGCAGGAGCACTATGCCCGCATGGTCACGCCGCTGGTCGCGCTGACGCTGGAGGTCCTGCCGGCGATGCGGGCGCAGGGCTGGGGGCGGATCCTCACCATCGCCTCCTCGGGCGTGGTGCAGCCGATCCCGCACCTACCGGTGTCGAACGCGCTGCGGTCCTCGCTGGTCGGCTTCATGAAGACGCTGGCGGGCGAGGTGGCCGGCGACGGGGTGACGGTGAACGTCCTGGCCCCCGGCCGCATCGCCACCGACCGGGTGCAGAGCCTGGACACCGCGGCGGCCGAGCGCGGCGGCCAGTCGCTGGACCAGGTGCAGCGCGCCTCGGCCGCCACCATCCCCGCCGGCCGCTATGGCGACCCGGCGGAGTTCGGCGCGGTGGCGGCGTTTCTGGCAGGAGGGCCGGCCAGCTACGTCACCGGCAGCACGATCCGCATCGACGGGGGGATGATCCGGGGGGTCTAGCAGGGCCCTCACGCAACCGTCTGGTCTGGTGGACAGCGCCGGGGGCTTCGCGCCCCCCGGACCCCCCGCGGGATATTTGGACAGAGAGGATGGAACAATTTGATTCAAATGCCCTTCTTCTGTCCCCAATATCCTGCGGGGGTCCGGGGGTGCAAAACCCCCGGCGCTGTCAACTGGCACAGGCGGTTCCGTGAAGTCCGACCCCCGCTTCAGATGTCCAGCACCAGCCGGTCGGACTTCGCCCCCGAGCAGCAGATCATGATCAGCTTGCCCGAGGCCCGCTCGCGGTCGGAGAGCACCTTGTCCTTGTGGTCGGGGATGCCTTCCAGCAGCCGGGTCTCGCAGGAGCCGCAGACGCCTTCCTGGCAGGAATGCGCCACGCGGATGCCGTTCTCCATCAGCACCGACAGGATGGTGCGGCCGGCGGGGATCTGCAGTTCCACCCCCTTGCGCTTCAGCACCACGGTGAAGGCGGTGGCGCCGGCCTCGAAGGTATTGGTGAAATGCTCGACATGCACCCGTTCGGGCGGCAAGCCGGCGGTGGCGGCGGTGAAGGCGTCGATCATCGGGGTGGGGCCGCAGCAGTAGAGATGCGCGCCGTCCGGGGCGGCCTGCACGCGCGAGGCGATGTCGATCACCCCGCCGGCCACCCGGTCGTCGTGCAGGTGGAGCTCCCCGCCGGGCAGCGCCTGCAGCTCGGGCAGATAGGCCGCCAGGGCGCGCTCGCGCACCGCATAGTGCAGGGTCCAGCGCGCGCGCCGGGCGGAGAGGGCGCGGACCATCGACAGGATGGGGGTGATCCCGATCCCGCCGGCGAAGAACACGCTGTGATCCGCCTCGGCCAGCGGGAAGGTGTTCACCGGGGCCGAGACCGCCAGCATGTCGCCCACCCGCAGGCTGTCGCAGACATGGGCCGAGCCGCCGCGGCTGGCCGCATCGCGGTTCACCCCCAGCAGGTAGCGCCGGTCGTCGCCCGGCCCGTTCACCAGCGAATAGCTGCGCGAGAGCCCGCCCGGCAGCGCCAGATCCACATGCGCCCCGGGCGAGGGCGCCGGCAGGGCGCCGCCGTCGGGAGCGGTCAGTTCGATCTCGCGGATCGTGGGCGCCAGCCAGCGGATCGCGGTGACGCGCAGGTCGGGCATCGCGGCGGCGGGGACCGGCGCGGGGGCGCCGGTCCCGGGGTCGACATGCATGGTCATTCGGCCGCCGAGAGCTTGGGCCGGTAGCCCTTCACCGCCGCCATGTGCTCCTCGTAGCCGTCCAGCCAGTCGGTGCCCTTGGGCACCACGATGTCGCCCCCGCGGGCGTCGGCGGCATATTCGGGATGATCCACCACCGCGGGCAGCCGCTTGTGGTCGCGCCATTCCGTCGCCGCGTCCAGCATCGCCCGGCGGGTCAGGATCACCATGCGGTCCGAGGCCGCCAGATGCTCCAGCTCGCGGTCCACGATATGGCCCATCGACTCCTGGATCGCCTGGTCCTGCAGCGGGATGCCGGTGATCCCGGTATAGCTGTCGCCGTTGCGCTGCCACTCGCGGTCGATGCCGTAGTCGTTGGAGGCGTCCTTGGCCGAGCGCCAGCGGCCCTTCCAGTCGGTGGTGGTGGGCAGGTATTCCAGCGGCCGGGCCAGGCCGCTGACCGGGGTGCCGTCCTTGTAGCGCAGGCCCTTCCTGACCTCGCCGGTGGCGCGCGACAGGTCGATGTTGAAGATCATGGTCGAGGTGTCGTCGATCGGCACCCAGGCGTTCAGCGTGCGGCTGGAGGCCAGGCCGCTGCCGCCCGGATAGGTCACCCAGAACGGATAGATGTAGCAGGCGTAGCGCTGATGCTCGTGCCCCTCCTGCGCGTCGCGCTGCGCCGAATACATGGTGCCGAAGTTCGTGGTGGTCACGTTGATCTTCGGCGCCTTGTTCTTCACGGTGAAGGCTTCGGGGTCCGACAGGTCCAGCTTCTCGCCGTCGACGCCGCCCACGTGCAGGAAGCCCAGGTGCGAGGTGTCGATGTCGCCCTCCAGCGCCTGCATGTAGTTGCAGTCGCGGTGGGTCAGCGCGATGTTGCGGTCGTCGCCCTCGCCCAGGATCGGCTCCAGATGCGGCAGTTCGGGCGGGTTGTCCTGCCGTTCGCCCATGTAGGCGAAGACGATGCCGCCGGATTCCTTCACCCGGTAGGCGATGGCCGGGGTGCCTGCGGGATACTTGCTCTTGTCCTCGAGGTTGGGCTGGTCGAGGCACTTGCCCGTCACGTCGAACTTCCAGCCGTGATAGGCGCAGCGGATCCCGCCCAGCTCGTTGCGGCCGAAGAACAGGCTGGCGCAGCGGTGCGGGCAGCGGTGGTCGAAGACGCCCACCCGCCCCTCGGTATCGCGGAAGCCGATCAGCTTCTCGCCCAGGATCATCAGCCGCACGGGATCGCCGTCGGCCTTGAGTTCGGAGGACAGGCAGACGGGGATCCAGAACTGGCGGAAGAAGTCGCCCATCAGGGTGCCCCGGCCGACGCGGCAGAGTTGCTGGTTCTCTTCGGCTGTGATCATGGCTTGCTCCTAGAGTTCGACGGTGGAGGCGGGCTCTGCGGCACCGGGCGGAAGGGGTTGCAGGATGCCCGCGCGTTCCATGTTGGCGCGGGCGATGGCGACGGCGCCCTCGCATTGCGAGGCATGGACCATCGGGGCGGTCAGGAAATAGTCGGGCGGATAGAACCGCGCCTGCGCATAGTAGGGGACATAGAGTTCGTAGCGCGCGCGCAGGTGCGGGTTGTCCAGCCCGATGTCGGCGCGGCGGTCGTGGCGCAGCCGCTCCACGTCGATCATCGCGGTGACACCGATGCTTTCCTCGGCGTCCTCCTGATACGCCAGCGTCTCGCCCCGGTGGTCGAGGATGTGCGACCGCCCGCCCAGCAGGCTGTTGTCGGGGGAAAAGCCGATGGGGCCGGCGACGTTGGCCGAGATCAGGAAGCTCATGTTCTCGGACACCCGGGCGAGCTTCGCCGCCTCCTGTGCCGCCGAGAAGCGCGAGTTGGTGGGGTGCAGGATCACCTCGGCGCCCTGCATCATCATGCAGCGCGCCACCTCGGGCACCATGATCTCGGCGCAGGCGATGACGCAGAGCTTGCCCAGGGGCGTGTCCACCACCGGCAGCACCTGCTCCTGCGGGGTGACCTTGAGGTAGTCGGTCATGAAGTCGTGGACCGAGGGGAAGGCGGCGGTGTTCACCCGGCGATAGTTCAGGATCACCTCGCCCGAGGGGCCGATGATGAAGCTGGAGTTGAAATAGCGGCCCGGCCATTCCTCGGGCGCCTCGAAGATGTTGCCCGAGATATAGATGCCCTCGCGCTTGGCCAGGGCGCGCAGCGGTTCGGTCAGCGGGCCGTCCACCGGGCCGCAGGCCCGCGCGATCCAGTCGGCCACGCCCATGCCCAGCGGCGGGCCCTGCATCCCGAATTCGGGGAAGACCACCAGGTCGGGGCGCTGCGGCCCGGCCAGCGCCTTTTCGATCAGCCCCACCAGCCGCGCCTGGTTGCGGGCGATGACCTCGCGCGCCGCGGCGTCGTCGGGCGCCTGGCTGGCCCTTTCGCTGCGCATCTGGATGCAGGTGGCGCGCCAGGGTTCGATGGGCATCGGAGTTCCTTCGTCTGTCTGGCGGAGGCTGTGCACCGCTGGTATACCAAACCTACACATGAGCGCCCCCGGAGTCGAGGGAAATGGTACACCGGCGGCATTTCCGTGGTGTTCCGTTGCGCAGGGCGCTAATTACCAGGCTGGAATCGATGGGGATGCCCGGGATGGATGCAGGCGGTCAGGGCAATGGCGAGGCGGGCAACCGCACCGGGCATGTCTACGAACGAATCATCGACCTGCTGATCCGCACCGAGCTGAAGCCCGGCGACGTGATCGTCGAACGCAAGATGGCCGAGATGCTGAACGCCTCGCGCACCCCGGTCCGCGAGGCGCTGGGCCGGCTGGAGGCCGAGCGGCTGGTGTTCAAGCAGCCGGGCCGGGGGGTGACGGTCAGCCCCTTCTCGACCGAGGCCTTCGTGGAGATCCTGAACGTCCGCCTGCTGCTGGAAGGCGAAGCCGCGCGGCAGGCCGCCGGGCGGCTGCCGGCCGAGCTGATCGCCCGCATCCGCGCGGAACAGGCGCGGCTGGAGGCGATCGGGAACCCCAGCCCCGCCGAGGTCTGGGCGGCCGACGACCTCTTGCACGGGGCCATCGCCGATGCCTCGGGCAATGCGCTGATGGCCGACATGATCCGCGACCTGCGCCGGCGCACGCATGTGTTCAACATCTTCCTCAACCCCACGCGGCAGCTGCACCGGGTGGGCGAGAACGCGGAGCTGATCGACGCCATCGAGGCCGGCGACGGCGAGGCCGCGCAGGCGGCGATGCGGGCGCATATCGAGGCGGTGCGCACCATGCTGGTGGACCGCCTGACCGGGGTGCGGCGGTAGGGGCTTGCCTTCGGGCGGGGTTCCGGGTTCATCTGCATACATGATGTATGCGACCGATGCCGACCTCCTGCGCCGGGCCGGGGTGGTGCTGCCCCCGCTCTCCATCCCCATCGGCAACTTCGTGCCGGCGGTGGAGGCGGGCGGGCTGCTCTACGTCTCCGGCCAGGCGCCGCTGGATGCCGAGGGGCGGGCGCTGACCGGCAAGGCCGGGGCAGTCGGGCTGGCCGAGGCGCGGCGGCGGGCCGGGCTGGTGGCGGTGGCACTGGCCGCCTCGGTCGCCGTGGTGCCGGGGCGGCTGTCGCGGGTGCGCCGGGTGGTGCGGATCCTCGGGATGGTCAACGCGGGGCCGGAGTTCACGCAGGCCGACGAGGTGATCGCCGGCGCCTCGGAGATGCTGGAGCGGCTGTTCCCCGGCGGCCATGCGGTGACCGCCGTGGCCCTGCCGGGCCTGCCCGGCGACATCACCGTGGAGATCGAGGCGGTGATGGAGCTGGGCTGATCAGACCGGCACCGCGGCCAGCACCGGGTCGATCACCGGCACGCCCAGGTCGGCCTCGAGCACCGCCCGCCGGGGGCCGAAGCCCGCGCAGCCCAGCACCACCGCGCCGCCGCCCGCCGCCACGATCCGCCGCCCGGCGGCCAGCAGTTCGGGATACAGATCCGCCCTGTGCCCCGCGTCATGCGCCGAAACGCCCGACAGCGGCACCTCCTCGGCCAGCCGGTCCAGCACCCCCAGCCCGGCGAGCATCCGCCGGTGCCGTTCCATCGGCGCGGGCGACAGCGCGACGATCCCGAACCGCTCGGCCAGCCCCAGCGCGGTCAGCACCGCGGCGTGCTGCACCCCGATCACCGGGCAGGAAAGCCGCGCCCGCGTCGCCGCCAGCCCGGGGTCCGAGAAACAGGCGATGATCACCGCCGCCGGGGCGTCCAGCCTCCCGGCCAGTTCCGTCACCCGGGCGCCGGCCTCGGCCACGTGGCGGTCGGTGACGATGGTGGCGGGGGATTCCGCGATGGTGTGGCAGACGAAACGCGGCCCGCCGAACCGCTCCAGCGAGCGGGCGATGGAGGCGGTGACCGAGGCGGAACTGTTGGGATTGATGACCGCAACCACCGGGGGAGCCGGCCCTGCGCCGCGACTGCCGTTCTGCACCGTGATCGTTCCCGTCCCGCTGCCCGCAACCGGCAGCTTTCGATTGCTAGATACTGCGGCGGGTTATAGTATGCAACTTGTATATGGCGCGGCCGCCATTCCGGGAAATGGTGCGAAGGAGAGGTGTTTGGATACCCACGATATTTCGGTCGCAAGGGAGGACGGCGCCGCGCGCGACTCCTCTGAATCTCTGTCGCGGCTGGCCTACAGGGCCGTGCTGCGCCAGATCCTCGACGGCAAGCTGAAGCCGAAAGAGGTCGTGCACGAGGGCAAGCTGGCGACCGACCTCGGGCTTTCCCGCACGCCGGTGCGCGAGGCCATCGGCAAGCTGGAGGGCGAGGGGTTCCTGATCCGCTCGGGCCGCACCGTGATGGTGCAGGAACTGACGCTGGCCGACTATCTGGAAATCCTGCACATGCGGCGGCTTCTGGAATGCGAGGCCGCGGGGCTGGCGGCCGAGACGGGGCGGGCCAGCCACGCCGACCTGCGCGCCCTGCGCGAGGAGATCGCGGCGCTGGACGAGGAGCACGGCGCCGAGGCGCACTGGACGGTGGACAGCAACCTGCACGACCTGATCGCGCGGGCCTCGGGCAGCCGGCTGCTGGCGCAGACGGTGGCCGACCTGCGGCGGCGGACGCTGCTCTTCGGGCTGGACCGGCTGCCGGGCCGGCTGCGCAAGGGGCGCGACGAGCATCTGGCGATCATCGACGCGATACTGGCCGGCGACCGGGCCGAGGCGGTGGCCGCCATGCGCCGCCATCTGGACAGCACGCGCGACGAGGTTCTGTCCAGCCTGCAACGCTTCGACTGAGCCCTCCTTCCGGGGGGCCGCTCATCAAGCCTGACGGCTTTCTTCGCTGCGGTGGCGTGAGCGAAGATAGCCGCCAGGCTTGATGAGCATTCCGTGTCCGGCGCCCGCTTGACCGCGCCGTGCGCGACAGGTATTCTGAATGTATACGTTGCCGCTTCCGGCGGCGGATCGGAACGGGGCGGCTTTCCCATGGCCTTGCGCAAGTGCCTGTCATTCCTGCTCAATGGCGGCACGGTGGAACTGGACCGGGTGCCGACCGACCGCACGCTGCTGGACTTCCTGCGGCTCGACCGCCGGCTGACTGGCACCAAGGAAGGCTGCGCCGAGGGCGCTTGCGGCGCCTGCACGGTGCTGGTGGGCAGTCCCTGCGGCGACAGGGTGGACTATGCCCCCGTCAACGCCTGCATCCGCCCCTTGGCCACGCTGCACGGCCAACATGTGGTGACCGTGGAGCATCTGGGCGGCCGCGAGGGCAGCCACCCGGTGCAGCGCGCGATGGTGGAACTGAACGGCTCGCAATGCGGGTTCTGCACCCCGGGCATCGTGATGGCGCTGGCGGCGGACCGCCTGCAGGGCGGCGGCGACCCCGAGACCGCGCTGCAGGGCAACCTCTGCCGCTGCACCGGCTATGGCCCGATCATCGAGGCCGCGCGGCAGGCCGCCGCCGACCCCGCGCCCGACCCGCTGGCGGATGATGCGGCGACCGCGGCCCGGCTGGCGGCGCTGGAGGACGGCGCCGATCTGGCGGTGGAGGGGCCGGGGGGCACCACCACCTTCGCCCCGGCCAGCGCCGACAGCTTCGCCCGGCTGCTGGTGGAGCACGGGGGCGCCAGGGTGCTGGCCGGCGCCACCGACCTGGCGCTGGAGATCACCAAGGGGCTGAAGCAGCCCCCGGTGCTGGTGCACATCGGGCGCGTCCGGGGCTTCGACCGGCTGGCGGAGGAGGCCGACGGGCTGCATATCGGCCCGGCCGTGACCTTCGCCTGCGCCATGCCGGTGCTGGACCGGCTTTACCCCGAGCTTGCGGCGCTGTGGCGGCGGATCGGCGGGCCGCAGGTGCGCCATGCCGGCACCATCGCCGGCAATATCGCCAACGGCTCGCCCATCGGCGACAGCCCGCCGGCGCTGATCGCGCTGGGCGCCCGGCTGGTGCTGCGGCGGGGCGAGCGGCGGCGGGAACTGCCGCTGGAGGATTATTTCATCGCCTACGGCCGGCAGGACCGCGCGCCGGGCGAGTTCATCGAGGAGGTGATCGTGCCGCCCCGCCCCCCCGGCGCGCTGATCGCCGCGCACAAGGTGTCGAAACGGCGAGACGAGGACATCTCCACCGTCATGGGCGCCTTCTGCCTGATGCTCGACGGCGGCCGGGTGCGGCAGGCCCGCATCGCTTTCGGCGGCATGGCGGGCACCCCGAAGCGCGCGGGGGCGGTGGAGGCGGCGCTGATCGGCCAGCCCTGGACGCGCGAGACCGTCATCCGCGCGCAGGCGGCCTTCGCGCAGGACTACCAGCCGCTCAGCGACTGGCGGGGCACCGCGGCCTATCGGCTGACCGTGGCGCGCAACCTGCTGATGCGGGTCCATGCCGAGGCGGAGGCTGCCCATGTCTGACCACGCGCTGGAAGGCACCGAACCCACCCCGCAATCCGGCCCGGTGCCGCACGAATCCGCGGTGCAGCACGTCACCGGCCGGGCCGAGTACATCGACGACAGCCCCGAACCGGCCGGGATGCTGCACGGCGCGCTGGGCCTCGCCGCCATCGCCTGCGGGCGGATCGTGGCGATGGAGCTGGGCCCGGTGCGCGCCGCGCCGGGGGTGGTGGAGGTCATCACTGCCGCCGACATCCCGGGGCGCAACGACGTGTCCATGCCGGGCGTGGACGACGACCCCCTGCTGGCCGAAGGGCGCATCCATTACCACGGCCAGCCCGTCTTCATGGTGGTGGCCACCGACCGCACCCTGGCCCGCCGCGCCGCCCGGCTGGCGCGGATCGAGTATCAGGCCGAGCCCCCGATCCTGACCATCGACGAGGCCCGCGCCCGCGGCGCCCGGCTGGTGGCGCCCGACCTGCAGCTGCAACGCGGCGACCCCGCGGCCGCGCTGGCCCGCGCGCCGCGGCGCCTCGGCGGCCGCGCCGCGGTGGGCGGGCAGGAGCACTTCTATCTGGAAGGCCAGGTCGCCGCCGCCTTCCCGCGCGAGGCCGACGAGGTGCTGATCCACTCCGCCAGCCAGCATCCCGCGGAAGTGCAGGAGATCGTGGCCCGCGTCCTGGGCCTGCCCGAGAACGGGGTGGCGGTGCAGGTGCGGCGGATGGGCGGCGGCTTCGGCGGCAAGGAAAGCCAGCCCGCGATCTTCGCCGCCCTGGCCGCGGTGGCGGCCCGCAGGCTGGGCCTGCCGGTCAAGCTGCGCCCGGATCGCGATGACGACATGATCGTGACCGGCAAGCGGCACGAATTCGCCGCCGACTACGAGGTGGGCTTCGACGAGACCGGCCGGATCGCCGCGGTGGACGTGACGCTGGCCTCGCGCTGCGGCTATTCCGCCGACCTCTCGCGGGGCGTGGCCGACCGGGCGGTGATGCATGTGGACAATGCGTACTACTACCCCGCCGTCCGCGCCCGCTCGCAGCCGCTGTTCACCAACACCGTGTCCAACACCGCCTTCCGCGGCTATGGCGGGCCGCAGGGGATCGGGCTGGCCGAACGCTGGATCGAGGACATCGCCTATACCCTGGGCCTCGACCCGCTGGAGGTGCGCAAGCGCAACCTCTACGGCGAGGGCGAGCGCAGCCTGACCCCCTATCACCAGCCGGTCACCGACAACATCATGCCCCGGGTGATCGAGGAGCTGGAGCGGACCAGCGACTACCAGCGCCGCCGGGCGGAGATCATCGCCTTCAACGCGCAGTCGGAGTTCACCAAGCGCGGGCTGTCGCTGATCCCGGTGAAGTTCGGCATCGCCTATTCCGCGGTGTTCATGAACCAGGGCGCGGCCCTGGTCTCGCTCTACCGCGACGGCTCGGTGCACGTGAACCACGGCGGCACCGAGATGGGGCAGGGCATCCATACCAAGATGATCCAGATCGCGGCGGCCGAGCTGGGCCTGCCGCTGTCGCGCATCCGGGTCACCGCCACGGCCACCGACAAGGTGCCCAACTCCGTGCCCACCTCGGGCTCGCTGGGCACCGACCTGAACGGGATGGCGGTGGTGGACGCGCTGCGCAAGCTGAAGGCGCGGCTGGCGGCGGTGGTCTGCCCGGAAGACCCCGCCGCGGTGCGGTTCGAGGGTGGGCAGGTGGTCGGGCCGGACGGCGCCGCTCCGCTGGCCGAGGTCTGCGACCGGGCGTGGAAGGCGCGGGTGCCGCTGTCGGCCACCGGCTTCTACAAGACCCCGCAGGTGCATTGGGACCGCGCGGCGGGGCGGGGCAGCCCCTATCTGTACTTCACCTACGGCGCGTCGTGTTCCGAGGTCGAGGTCGACACGCTGACCGGCGAATATACCGTGCTGCGCACCGACATCCTTCAGGACGTGGGCCATTCCATCAACCGCGGCATCGACCTGGGCCAGATCGAGGGCGGGTTCATGCAGGGGCTGGGCTGGGTGACCACCGAGGAGCTGTGGTGGGACGACAAGGGCCGGCTGCGCACCCACGCGCCCTCCACCTACAAGATCCCGCTCGCCTCCGACCGGCCGCGGGTGCTGAACATCGCCCTGGCCGACTGGTCGGTGAACGCCGCGCCCACGGTGATGCGGTCCAAGGCGGTGGGCGAGCCGCCGGTGATGCTGGCGCTCTCGGTCGCCGGCGCCCTGGCGATGGCCTGCGCCTCGGTCGCCGGCTACGCGCTGCCGCCGCGGCTGGACCTGCCCGCGACGCCCGAGCGGGTGCTGGCCGAGATCGAGCGGCTGCGCGCCGCCGCCCTGCGCGAAGCGCCGATGGAAGCCGCCCAGTGAACCCCCCGCCGGGCTGCGCGAGGACAGTGGCGTCGGCTGCACTCGTATGGTATGCAGAAGATATGCAATACTTGCACAGGGCGACTCCCGCAGCCGCCGGGCAGGAGGAATGGGGCCGGCGATGACAGTTGGGGATACTTTCGATCTTGTCCTGAGGGACGGCCGCGCGGTCGTCGGCGCCGAGGTGGTCCAGGCCGACATCGGCATCCGCGAGGGGCGAATCGCCGCCATCGGCCCGCGGCTGGGCCCCGGGCGGCAGGAGCGTTCGGCTGCGGGCCGCTATGTGCTGCCGGGCGGCGTGGACGGCCATTGCCACGTCGAGCAGATGACCGCCGCCGGGCTGATGAATGCCGACGACTGGGAAAGCGCCACCCGCGCCGCGGCCTTCGGCGGCACCACCACGATCATCCCCTTCGCCGCCCAGCACCGCGGCATGGACCTGGCCGAGGTGGTGGCCGACTACCACGCCCGGGCCGAACGCGGGGCGCTGGTCGACTATGCCTTCCACATGATCGTGACCGAGCCCACGCCCAAGGTGCTGGCCGAGGATCTGCCGGCGCTGATCCGGGCGGGCCACGGCTCGATCAAGGTCTTCATGACCTACGACCCGCTGATCGTGGGGGATGACGGCATCCTCGACCTGCTGACCGTGGCCAAGGCCGAGAACGCCATGGTCTGCGTGCACGCCGAGAACCACGCGATGATCCGCTGGTCCACCGCGCGGCTTCTGGCGCAGGGCAAGACCGGGCCGCGCTGGCAGGCGCTGGCGCATCCGCGCGAGGCCGAGACCGAGGCCGTCTCCCGCCTGATCGCGCTGGCCGCGCTGGTGGAACAGCCGGTGACGATCTTCCACGTCTCGCATGCCGAGGCGCTGGCCCAGGTGCGCGCCGCCCGCGCCCGCGGGTTGCCGATCCATGCCGAGACCTGCCCGCATTACCTCTACCTGACCCAGGACGACATGGACCGCCCCGGCACCGAGGGGGCGAAGTGGATGTGCTCGCCCCCCCTGCGCACCGCGGCCGACCAGACCGCGCTGTGGCAGGCGCTGCGCGCGGGCGATCTGGACATGGTGAGTTCCGACCACGCCCCCTTCCGCAACGACGCCTCGGGCAAGCTGGCCGCGGGCCCGAACGCCAGCTTCAAGCAGATGGCGAACGGGATGCCGGGGATGCAGCAGCGGATGCCGCTGATGTTCGACGCCGCGATGCGCGGGCTGATCGACCTGCCGCGGATGGTGGAACTGACCGCCACCGCGCCGGCGCGGATCTACAACCTGCCGCAGAAGGGCGCCATCGCCCGCGGGATGGACGCCGACCTGGTGGTCTGGGATCCCGAAAGCCGCACGGTGATGACCGACGAGGCGGTGCAGGACCGCACCGGCTATACCCCCTATCCGGGCCGCGAGGTGATCGGCGCGGTCGAGACGGTGTACCTGCGCGGGCAGGCGATCCTCGACGGCGGCCGGCTGGCCGCCAGCCCGGGCTCGGGCCGCTTCCTGCCCCGGCAGGGCGGCGACCACGCCCGCTGGGACCTTCGCGCCGCGGCGGAGTGAGCGGCACCGGCCGGAGCCGGGGGCTTCGCGCCCCCGGACCCCCGCGGGATACTTATGGACAGAAGAAGGACAGTTTGATTCATATTGTCCCCT
>JBBCJM010000170.1:0-47277 GCA_037190175.1 Paracoccaceae bacterium
GCCCGGCGGGCCGAGATGGAGGACGGGCTTTCCGAGGCCGAGACGGCGCGGCTGAACGAGGCCGCGGCGGCCGAGGCGCTGCGCGCGCGGCTGGCCGAGGTGGAGGGCAGCCTGTCCGAGGCCGAGAAGGCCCGCCTGGCCGACCTCGCCGCCGCCGAGACCCTGCGCGCCCGGCTGGCCTCGGCCGACGCCGAACTCACCGCGATGACGCTGGCGCTCGAGGAACAGCGCCGCCGCGCGGAGGAGACGCTGACCCTGCTGGCCGCCGCCGAACTGCGCGCCCGCGAGGCCGAGGCGCTGGCCGCCGAGGCCGAGGCCCGGGTCGGCACCGCGCGCAGCGAGACCGCGGTGCGGCAGGGCCTTCTGGAGGCCGCGCAGACCGTGCTGAGCCAGCGCAACGCCGAACTGCTGGACGCCTCGCGCCGGGTGGCACTGCTGAACGAACAGGTGGCGGCGCTGCGGGCGCAGCTCGGCGCGCTTCAGGCGCTGCTGGACGAATCCGCCGCCCGCGATGCCGAGGCCCGCGTGCAGATCGAGGCGCTGGGCGGCCGGCTGAACGCCGCGCTGGCGCAGGTGGCGGCCGAGGAACGCCGCCGGGCCGAGATGGAGGCCGCCGAACGCGCCCGGCTGGAGGCCGAGAAGCAGAACCTCGAACGGTTCCGGTCGGAGTTCTTCGGCCAGTTGAGCCAGGTGTTGCAGGGCCGCGAGGGGGTGCGGGTGGTGGGCGACCGCTTCGTCTTCTCTTCCGAGGTGCTGTTTCCCCCGGGTTCGGCCGACCTCTCTCCCGCCGGCCAGGCGCAGATCGCCAGCGTGGTGGGGCTCCTGAACGACATCGCCGCGGAAATCCCTCCCGGCATCGACTGGATCATCCGGGTCGACGGCCACACCGACAACGTGCCGCTGTCCGGCACTGGCCAGTTCCGCGACAACTGGGCGCTGAGCCAGGCCCGCGCCCTGTCGGTGGTGCGCTACATGCAGGACGAACTGGGCTTCCCTCCCCGCCGGCTGGCCGCCACCGGCTTCGGCGAATGGCAGCCGGTGGCGCTGGGCGACACCGACTACGCCCGCGCGCTGAACCGCCGGATCGAGCTGAAGCTGACCGAGCGGTAGTCAGACCCCGGTGAAGAGGATATCGAGCGCGCGGATGATCTCGTCGCGAGCGTAGGCTGCGCTCATGACATGCGTGCCCAACTCGCGCTCGGTCGCCGCGGCGGGATACTCGACCAGCAGCGCATAGGGGGAATCGCCGATCCAGATCTGCGGATTGAGGCCGCGCGCCGCGTGGCCCCGACTGGCCACCGGCACCAGCGGTGCCACCACCCGCGTGGTCAGATCGTCGAGCAGGTCGTGCTGCAAGACCATGACCAGATCTCCACCTGGTCGCCGATAGACGTCGAACTGACGTGCCATGGATCAGAACTTCCGAAGGTCCGCCAACGGAATCCCATATTTGGCGACATATTCGTTGGCTGCCTGGAGGGCCTCGGCATTCTCGCGCTTCCACGCCTCGGCGCGGGCTTCCTTCAACGCGGCGGCCAAGCCGGCTTCGGCGGCGCGGGAGATGTTGACGCCCAGCGCCTTGGCTTCGTCCAGCATCGTGCAGTCGAGTGTCAGGCTGGTGGCGCGGCGGGGGGACATGTGATAACCTCCGGGGTTGGGTCAGAACTTCCTATACTTTTCGAGGGGCAGGCCGTATTTCTCGATGTAGTCGTTATAGGCCGCGATGGCCTCGGCATTCTCCCTTTTCCACGCCTCCGTCCGCGCCTGTTTCAGGGCGGCCCTGAGCCCGGCTTCGACGGCGCGGGGGATGTCGACACCCAGCGCCCTGGCTTCTTCCAGCAGGACGGGGTCCAGGGTCAGGCGGGCGGCGCGGGTGGGCATGGGGCCTCCGGGATACGCATGAAACATACCGCATCCTGACCCATATGAGCAATACATATGCGAGCGGCCCCCGCGAAGGGGGCCGCTCAAAGGTCGGAAGGCGGGGCTTACTCAGCCGTGAGCAGCGGCGGCTTCGAGCCGGTGAGCCGCGGCTTTTGCGGCCCCTCGATCTGCAGGTCGATGGCGTCGTCCTTCAGGCCCACGCGCACCACCCCGCCCTTGACCAGCCGGCCGAACAGCAGCTCCTCGGCCAGCGGCTTCTTGACGTGCTCCTGGATCACCCGGGCCAGCGGCCGGGCGCCCATCTTGTCGTCATAGCCCTTGTCGCCCAGCCAGGCCGCGGCCTCCGGCGTCAGTTCGATATGCACGCCGCGGTCCATCAGCTGGGCCTCGAGTTGCAGCACGAACTTCTCGACCACCTGCATGATGGTCTCCTTGCCCAGCGCGGCGAAGGAGATCACCGCGTCCAGCCTGTTGCGGAACTCGGGCGTGAACAGCCGCTCGATGGCCACCTGGTCGTCGCCTGTGCGCCGTTCGCGGCCGAAGCCGATGGCGGCCTTGGCCATGTCGGCGGCCCCGGCGTTGGAGGTCATGATCAGGATCACGTTGCGGAAATCCACCTGCCGGCCGTTGTGGTCGGTGAGCTTGCCGTGGTCCATCACCTGCAACAGGATGTTGTAGACATCCGGGTGCGCCTTCTCCATCTCGTCCAAGAGCAGCACGCAATGCGGATGCTGGTCGACGCCGTCCGTCAGCAACCCGCCCTGGTCGAAGCCGACATAGCCCGGGGGCGCGCCGATCAGGCGGGACACCGCGTGCTTCTCCATGTATTCCGACATATCGAAGCGCAAGAGTTCCAGCCCCAGCGAGGACGCCAGCTGCTTGGCCACCTCGGTCTTGCCCACGCCGGTGGGCCCGGCGAAGAGGTAGTTGCCGATGGGCTTTTCCGGCTCGCGCAGGCCGGCCCGGGCCAGCTTGATCGCCGAGCACAGCGCCTCCACCGCCTTGTCCTGGCCGAAGACCACGCGCTTGAGGGTCTTTTCCAGGTCGCGCAGCGTCTCGGCGTCGTCCTTGGACACGGTCTTCGGCGGGATGCGGGCGATCTTGGCCACCACGGCCTCGATCTCCTTCGGGCCGATGGTCTTGCGCCGCTTCGATTCGGCCACCAGGTGCTGCGCCGCGCCGGCCTCGTCGATCACGTCGATCGCCTTGTCGGGCAGCTTGCGGTCGTGGATGTAGCGCGCCGACAGTTCCACCGCGGTGCGGATCGCCTCGGCGGTGTAGCGCAGGTCGTGGTGCTGCTCGAAATAGGGCTTCAGCCCCATCAGGATCTTCACGCTGTCCTCGACCGAGGGCTCGTTCACGTCGATCTTCTGGAACCGGCGGGAGAGCGCGCGGTCCTTCTCGAAGTGCTGGCGGAACTCCTTGTAGGTAGTCGAGCCCATGCAGCGCAGCTTGCCGCCCTGCAACGCGGGCTTCAGCAGGTTCGAGGCGTCCATCGCGCCGCCCGAGGTCGCCCCGGCGCCGATCACCGTATGGATCTCGTCGATGAACAGGATCGCGTCGGGGTGATCCTCCATCTCCTTGACCACGGCTTTCAGCCGTTCCTCGAAATCGCCGCGATAGCGGGTGCCGGCCAAGAGCGCGCCCATGTCGAGGCTGTAGATGGTCGCCCCGGCCAGTACGTCCGGCACCTCGCCCTTGACGATCTTCCAGGCCAGCCCCTCGGCGATGGCGGTCTTGCCCACGCCGGGGTCGCCCACCAAGAGCGGGTTGTTCTTGCGGCGGCGGCACAGCACCTGGATGCAGCGTTCCACCTCCAGGTCGCGGCCGATCAGCGGATCCACGTCGCCCTTGCGCGCCTTGACGTTCAGGTCGATGCAGAACTTGGACAGCGCCGATTCCTTGGCCTCGCCGGCCTCGGCCTTGGGGGTTTCCTGCGGCTCGTCCGTCCCGGTCACCGGGCGGCTCTCGCCATAGGACGGGTCCTTGGCCACGCCATGGGCGATGAAGTTCACCGCGTCGTAGCGGGTCATGTCCTGCTCCTGCAGGAAATAGGCCGCGTTCGACTCGCGCTCGGCGAAGATCGCGACCAGCACGTTCGCGCCGGTCACCTCGGTGCGGCCCGAGGACTGCACATGGATCGCCGCGCGCTGGATCACCCGCTGGAAGGCGGCGGTCGGCACCGCCTCGGACCCTTCGACATCGGTGACCAGCGTCGAAAGGTCGTCGTCGATGAAATCGGCCAGCGTCTTGCGCAGTTCGTCCAGGTTGACCGAGCACGCCTTCATCACGCGCGCGGCGTCGGGTTCGTCGATCAGCGCCAGCAGGAGATGCTCCAGCGTGGCGAGTTCGTGCCGGCGGGCATTGGCAAGCGCCAGCGCGCCATGGATGGCCTGCTCGAGTGTCTGAGAGAATGACGGCACGTTGGGTGCTCCTGTCCTGCGGTTCCTGCGGGGGTATCCTGCTGGGCGGGACCACCTGCCTGAGCCTGGCCTCATACGGTTAAACTTCGGTTCTTTTCGTGGCGCTTCAAGGGAAATCTCGGCGCCATCAACTTTTCGCGCTAAGATGACGCAAATTGCGGCATCCGGGTTTCATGTGAACGACAGGTCGTGATCAGAACCTGTCCTTGGCGGCGCGGATGGCGGCGAAAACCTGCGCATCCCCGGCCCGGTCCATGCCCATGGCGGCCTTCATCGCGGGCCGGGAGGCCCGCAGGAAGGGGTTGGTCTGCCGTTCCTCCGAAAGGCGCGAGGGAACGGTCGGGCGACCCGCGGCGCGCATCTGGGCGACCGCTTCTGCGCGAGACTTAATCACCGGATCGTCCGGTTCAAGGGACAGCGCGAAACGCAGGTTCGAGGCGGTGTATTCGTGGCCCGAGGCGATCAGCGTCTCGTCGGGCAGGGCGGCAAGCCGTTGCAGGCTTTCCCAGAACACCGGCGCGGTGCCCTCGAACATCCGCCCGCAGCCCGCAGCCATCAGGCTGTCGCCGGTGAAGGCCACGCCCGCGGCCGGCACGTGGTAGGCCACATGGCCCACCGTATGGCCCGGCACGTCGATCACCTGCACCGCCTCGCCCGCGAAGTCGAAGCTCTCGCCAGGGGTCACTGCGCGGTCCAGCGGCGGCAGGCGGGCGGCGTCGGCCGCGTTGCCGGTGACCCGCGCGCCGGTCGCCGCCACCACCTCGGCCACGCCCTGGATATGGTCGGCATGGTGGTGGGTGATCCAGATCTCGGTCAGCCCCCAGCCGCGGGCGGCGAGTTCCGCCAGCACCGGCCCGGCCTCGGGCACGTCGACCAGCGCGCAGGCCCCTCCTGCCCGATCTTTCAGCAGAAAGGCGTAATTGTCGGCAAGACAGGGAACGGTCACGAGTTCGAAGCGCATGGGGACAACCTGACGGTGCGGGGCCTGCCCAGTCTTGCCGTCACGTCAGGCGATTTCCAGCCCCCGCGACGACAAAATCGCTTGCAACGCTCCGGGGCAGGACATTACCTCGGAAGTCCACAGCATCCGGCGCGGCGCTCCGCGAGAAGAGATGCGGCGCAGCGAGGAGGAGGAACCAGGGTGCAGTCATTGCTGCGCTTGGCCGGCGTGATCGACGGGATCAGCAAGGTCTTCGGCATCATCGCTTCGCTCCTGGTCGCGCTGAGCTGCCTGATCAGCGCGCTGAACGCGCTCTCGCGCTATCTCTTCAACGTCTCGGGCAATGCCTATCTCGAAATCCAGTGGCAGATGTTCGCGGGCGTGTTCCTGCTGGGGGCCCCCTGGGTTCTGAAGGTCAACGAACACGTGCGGGTCGATCTGTTCTACGGGGCGGTGCCGCCGCGGGGCAAGCTGTGGATCGACGTGCTGGGGATCCTGTTCTTCCTGTTCCCGGCCTGCTTCATCATGCTGGAGATGAGCATCCCCTGGGCCTGGGCCAGCGCGCGCTCGGGCGAGATGTCGGCCAATGCGGGCGGGCTGCCGGTCTGGCCGGTGAAGCTGCTGCTGCCGCTGGGCTTCATCCTGCTGTCCTTGCAGGGGTTCGCGGAACTCATCCGCCGCATCGCCGCGCTGCGTGGCGTCATCACCATCGAAACGGCCTACGAGAAGCCGGTGCAATGAGCCAGAGGGACGCTGGATGCTAGACTACGGGCTCTTGGCCCCGGCGATGTTTGCCGGACTGATCGTCTTCCTGCTGGTGGGGTTCCCGGTCGCCTTCTCGCTGGCCGCGCTGGGGCTGTCCTTCGGCTTCGTCGCCATCGAGGTCGGCTATTTCGGGCTGCCCTTCCTGCAGGCGCTGCCGGCGCGGGTCTTCGGCATCATGTCGAACGAACTGCTGCTGGCCATCCCCTTCTTCACCTTCATGGGCGTGGTGCTGGAGCGATCCGGCCTGGCCGAGGACCTGATGGAGGGCTTCGGCCAGCTTTTCGGCGGCTTTCCCGGCGGGCTGGCGCAGGCGGTGATCTATGTGGGCGCGATCCTGGGCGCGATCACCGGCACGGTGGCGGCCTCGGTCATCGCCATCGGGATGATCTCGATCCCGATCATGCTGAAATACGGCTACGACATGCGGATCGGCACCGGGGTGATCGCGGCCTCGGGGACGATCACCCAGGTGATCCCGCCCTCGCTGGTGCTGATCGTGCTGGCCTTCCAGCTGGGCGTGCCGGTGGGCGACATGTACCTGGGCGCGGTCGGCCCCTCGGTGGTTCAGGTGCTGCTGTTCTCGGGCTTCATCCTGGCCGTGTCGCTGATCCAGCCGCACCGGGTGCCGGCGCTGCCGCCCGAGGCGCGCACGCTGAAGGGCCGGGCGCTGGCCGCCAAGCTCGCCTGGGGCATGGTGCCCTCGCTGGCGCTGATCTTCCTGGTGCTGGGCACGATCTTCATGGGGCTGGCCACGCCCACCGAGGCGGGCGCCATGGGCTCGGTCGGCTCGGTGCTGCTGGCCTTCGCGCACGGCCGCTTCAGCTGGAAGATGGTCTGGGCCGCCTCGGACGGCACCATGCGGATCACCGCCATGGTGATTTTCATCCTGATCGGGGCCACGGTGTTCAGCCTGGTGTTCCAGGGGGTGAACGGCGGGCGCTGGATCGAGCACCTGCTGAGCCACATCCCCGGCGGGCGCATCGGGTTCCTGATCTTCGTCAACGTCTTCATCTTCTTCATCGCCTTCTTCCTCGATTTCTTCGAGATCGTGTTCATCATCATCCCGCTGCTGATCCCCACGGCGCTGGCGCTGGACATCAATCTCGTGTGGCTCGGGGTGCTCTTGTGCGTGAACATGCAGACGGCCTTCATGCACCCGCCCTTCGGCTTCGCGCTGTTCTACCTGCGCGGCATCGCGCCGCCCGAGGTGAAGAGCCGCGACATCTACCTGGGTTCGATCCCCTTCATCATCCTGCAACTGGTGCTGGTGGCGCTGATCATCACCTTCCCCGTCATCGTGGACTATTTCATCATCGAGCCGGTGCTGCTGGACGACGAGGCGATCCGAAGCCAGTTCGACGCGCTGCCGATGCCCGACCTTGCACCGCCCCCGCTGGACCTGTCACCCTGACCCCGGCGGACCAACCGACGACAGACGACAGAGGAGGACTGAACATGAAGAGACGGAACTTCCTGAAGACCGCCGCGCTGGGCACCGCCGCCACCGCGCTGGCCGCCCCGGCGCTGGCGCAGGCGAACCCCAAGGTCAGCTGGCGCCTGACCTCGGGCTTCCCGCGGGCGCTGGACACCATCTTCGGCGCGGCCGACACCTTCGCCAAATACGTCAACGACGCGACCGACGGCAACTTCCAGATCCAGGTGTTCCCGGCGGGCGAGATCCTGCCCATGCCCGAGGCGGTGGACGCCGTGGGCTCGAACACCGTCGAGATCGCGCATACCTGCTCCTACTACTACGTGGGCAAGGACCCGACCTTCGCGCTGGGCACCGCGGTGCCCTTCGGGCTGAACGCGCGCGCGACCAATGCCTGGAACTATTTCGGCGGCGGGGTCGACCTGCTGAACGGCTTCTACGCCAAGCACAACCTCTATGGCCTGCCGGCCGGCAACACCGGCGTGCAGATGGGCGGCTGGTTCCGCAAGGAGATCAACTCGGTCGCCGACCTCTCGGGGGTCAAGATGCGGATCGCCGGCCTCGCGGGCCGGGTGATGGAGGCGCTGGGCGTGGTGCCCCAGCAGATCCCGGGCGGCGAGATCTATTCGGCGCTGGAGCGCGGCACCATCGACTCGGCCGAATGGGTCGGGCCCTATGACGACGAGAAGCTGGGGCTGAACCGGGTGGCGCCCTACTACTACTTCCCCGGCTTCTGGGAAGGCGGCCCGGCGATCCACCTCTTCGTCAACCTCGACCGCTGGAACGAACTGCCCACGGCCTACAAGGCGGTCCTGACCGCGGGGGCGTCGCTGGCCAATGCCTCGATGCTGGCCAGCTACGACCACAAGAACCCCACCGCCCTGCGCAGCCTGATCGCCGGCGGGGCGCAGTTGCGTGCCTTCCCCGAGGACGTGATGAAGGCGGCGCTGGACGAGTCGAACAAGCTCTACGCCGGGATTTCCGAGACCAACGCCGACTTCAAGGCGATCTGGGAAAGCCAGCAGGCATTCCGCAACGACTCGAACCTCTGGGCGCAGGTGGCGGAATACACCTACGACACCTTCATGATCCGCAACCGTCCGCGCGGCTGACCCTTCGGGATGCGCGGGAAGGGGCGGGCCGGGCGGCCCGCCTCTTTTCGTTGCAGGGATGAGGGCCCATAGTCTGGCCATGCACCTCGACGTCCTCGACCTGCGCAACTTCTACTACCGGACCCAGCTCGGCCGGGTGGCGCAGCGCGCGATCCGCGACCAGCTGGTGGCGATGTGGCCCGACACCGCGGGGCTGGCCGTGGCGGGCTTCGGCTTCGCCGCGCCGCTCTTGCGCCCCTTCCTCGCCGCCTCGCGCCGGGTGCTGGCGCTGATGCCGGCGCCGCAGGGGGTGATGCCCTGGCCGGCGGGGATGGAAAACGTCTCGGTCCTCTGCGAGGAAACCGCCTGGCCGCTGGCCGCGGCCAGCGTGGACCGGCTGGTGCTGCTGCACGGGCTGGAAACCTCGGAACGGCCCTCGGCGCTGCTGGACGAGGCCGCGCGGGTGCTGGCGCCGGGCGGGCGGGTGATCTTCGTCGTCCCCTCGCGCACCGGGCTCTGGGCGCGGCGGGAAGGCACGCCCTTCGGCTTCGGCCGCCCCTATACCGCCACCCAGCTCGAATCGCAGCTGCGCCTGCACGCCTTCACGCCCGAGCGCAGCCTCTCGGCGCTGTTCGCGCCGCCGTTTCCGGGGCGGTTCTGGCTCAGGACCGCCGAGTTCTGGGAGGGCTTCGGCCGCCGCTTCGTGCCCTGGGGCGCGGGGGGCGTGCTGATGGTGGAGGCGACCAAGCAGGTCTGGCAGCCCGGCCGCGGCCTGGGCGCCACCGTGCGCCGGCCGCTGCGGGTGCTGGAAGGCATCGCCCAGCCCGCCGGCCCCCGCCCCGCGCCGCAGCCGCGCCGGCAGGGTTAGGGCCTGCCGGCACCGCGAACAGGCCGGAAACGCCGGCCTGCCTTGCGGATTTCGCCGCTACTGCAGCAGGCGCGGCTCGCCGGTTTCGGCGGCCGAGGGATCCAGCCCGTATTTCACCAGGATCTCGACGATCCGGCCGCTTGCGCGCAATTCGGCCAGGTTGTCGTTGATCATCTCCAGCAGCGCGGTGTTTTCCTTGGTCAGGGGAAAACCGGCCTGCCCCGGCTCCATGCTGGCCTTGATGCCCGGATGGGGCTCGATGACCTCGATCTCCATCCCGCTCAGGGTGCCGGCATTCCGCGCGCCGATGGTCGCCGCCAGGCCGTTGACGGCAACGTCTATCCGGCCGAGGAACAGATCCTGATACATGGCAACCGCGCTGGGATAGGTGGTGACCGCATCGCCCAGAACCTGCTTCATGTCTTCCGCCCACAGGGTGCCCTGCACCATGCCGACCCTCACGCTGGACATTTCCTCGACGCTCTTGACGCCAGTGCGCGAAATCAGCGCCATCTGCTGGAGATAGATCGGATCGGACAGGGCGACGATCTCGGCGCGGGCCGCGGTGCGGAACCAGCCCCCCACCGCCAGATCCGCCCGGCCGGTGGTCACCGCCTGGATGGCCGCGGCCTGGTCCACGGTCAGCGGCGTGACCGTCAGGCATTCCATTTCCGCGATGGCCGCGAGGATCTCGCCGTCGATCCCCTCGACCCCGCCATCGGCCGCCAGGTTGGAAATCGGCGGATTGACGATCATGGCGGGGGTGAGCGAGCCCGGATTGACCGTCTGGACCCCGGGATGGCGCGGCGTGCAGCTGTCCTGCGCGGCCGCCATTCCGGCGCCCATCAGCATCGCGGCAATTGCACCGAAGCCGATCTTGAGCATATTCATCCGTTTCATTTCTGATACCTCCATGTCAGGGACAGACCTTTTCGGTCGCTTCAGTAACGTTTCGAAACCCGCCGCTCCATTTCCGAGACGAGGAAGGAAGCGGGCACGCAGACAGCCGCATAGAACAGCCCCGCCACGGCCAATGCGGGGAAATACTGGAAGGTATTGGAGCCGACCTCGTAGGCCCGGCTGACCAGTTCGGGCAGGGCCACCTTGAAGGCCAGCGAGGTGGCCTGGAAGATCAGGATGGCCTGCCCGATCAGCGCCGGCAGCGCGATCCGCAGGCCCTGCGGGATCAGGACATAGCGGTACATGTCCCGGCGGTTCAGCCCCAGCGCCAGCGCGGCCTCGTGCTGGCCGCCATGCACCCCGTTCAGCCCGGCCCGGATGATCTCGCTGGAATAGGCCGCCGTGTTCCAGGCGAGCGCGACCACCGCGGTGGTCATCGAGCTGAGGGTCAGATGCAGCGTCGGCATCCCGAAATAGAACAGCTGCAGCAGCACCAGCGCCGGGGCGCCGCGGCCGAATTCGACGGCGACCAGCGCGCTGTAACGGACCAGCCTGGACCGCGCCTGGACCGCGATGCTCAACAGCAGGCCCAGCGGAAAGCCGAACAGCAGCGCGAGGCCCGCCACCTGCAGGCTCAGCTTGAAGCCGGCCAGGAAATCGGGCAGCCGGGTCAGGATCGCGTCCATGTCATCCCCCCGCCCATTGGCGCGCGCCCACCGCCCGCAATCTCGCGTCGAGCCGACGCGAAAGCACGGCGATCGGCACGCTGATGACGATGTAGATCAGGCCGACGTAGATGAAGACGTCGAGGCCGGACAGGATCTGCTCGGAAACGATGGTGCCGCGGAAGGTGACCTCCATCACCCCGATGGTGGAGGCGATGGAGGAATTCTTCAGCAGCCCGATCAGATAGGTGGCCGAGGGCGGAATGCAGATCCGCAGCATCTGCGGAATGACCACGTCCCGCAGGGACTGGGCAGGCGTCAGCCCAAGGGCGGTCGCCGCCTCGAATTGCCCCTTGTGGATGGACAGGATGCTTCCACGATAGATCTCGGCCATGTTGACGGCCGAGATCAGGCCGAAGACGATGATCGCCGCGACGAAGGGCGAAAGCCGTATCGCCCCGGAACTGATGCCGAAGAACACCACGAACAGCCAGACGATGGGCGGAATGCTGCGGACCATGGCGATCACCACGATCATCAGCGCCCGGGCGGCCAGGAAACGCGACATCCGCAGCAGCGCGACGGGAAAGCCCATGAGGGCGCCGATGGCGAAGGACAGGAAGGTGACCCCGAAAGTGGCGCCCAGCCCCAGCAGGATGAAGTTGTAATGCCACAGGCTCATCGGCTGGTCACCGCGCGCAGGAAACGTTTCGCCCGCTCGGTCTGCGGATTGCGCATCACCTCGCGGCTGACGCCCTGTTCCACCACCACGCCATCGGCCATGAACATGACGTGGTCCGAGACGTTCTCGGCGAACTGCATCTCGTGGGTGACCACGATCATCGTCATGCCGCTCTGGGCCAGGTCGCGCATGGTGGCCAGCACGTCCAGCCCGAGCTCGGGGTCCAGCGACGAGGTCGGCTCGTCGAACAGCATGACCTCGGGGTTGAGCGCCAGCGCCCGGGCGATGGCGATCCGCTGCTGCTGGCCGCCCGAGCATTGTGCCGGATAGAGCGGGGCCTTGTCGGCCAGGCCCACCCGGTCGAGCAGGCGGCGCGAGACCTCGTCCGCCTCGGCCCGGCGGCGGCCCAGCGTCCTTTCCTGCGCCAGCGACACGTTGCGCAGCACCGAGAGGTGGGGGAAGAGGTTGAAGCTCTGGAACACCATGCCGATCCGCCGCCGGACGGCGAGGTATTCGCGGCGGGAATGCGCCCGGCTCATGTCCAGCTCGATGTCGCCGATGGCGACGCGGCCCGAATCCGGCGGCTCGAGAAAGTTGATGCAGCGCAGCAGGGTGGACTTGCCCGAGCCGCTGGGCCCGATGATGGCCAGCACCTCGCCCTTCTTCACCCGCAGCGACACGTCCTTCAGGACCTGGGTCGGCCCGAACGACTTCGAGACGTGGCTGAGTTCGACGGCCGGCCGTTCCTCCACCGCTCAGCCCTCCGGCTCGTGCAGCGCCAGCACCACGCCGGGGTGGCTGTCGGACACCGACCTGTATCGCTGCGCCACCTGCGGGTCGTGGCCGGGGATGACATGCGCCGGCGAACTGGCCAGCCGGCGGATCCGGTCGAAGCTGTCCAGCGTGTCCACCACGCTGGCCACGATGGGGAAGGGCGCGTTGTTGGTGAAATTCGCATAGTAATGCGTGGCATCGCCGGCCAGCAGCACCCGCCCGCGCGCGGTCTCGACGGCGACCCCCTGAAGCCCCGGCGTATGCCCCGGCAGCGGGTGGAGCGAGACGCCGGGCGCCAGCACCGCGTCCCCGTCGTGAAACACCACCCGCCCGGCGAACAGCAGGTCGATGAAGGTCGCGATGTCCGCCGCCGAATAGGCCGATTTCAGGAAGTCGTGCAGCATGGCCGGCCCGGTGACATGGGCGACCTCCTTCCTCTGGATATGGAAGCGGGCCGCGGGGAACGCATTCAGGAACCCCACATGGTCGAAATGCAGGTGGGTGACGATCACATCCGTCACCGCCCGCGGGTCGATGCCCAGCAGCCCCAGCGCGTCGGGCGGGTCGAGGAAGAACTGCGGATTGTAGGTGCCGCGCCACATCTCGTTGCGGCGCCGCGCCTCCTCGGGGCTGAAACCCGTGTCGACCACCAGGGTGCGGTCGGCGTTGCGGATCACCCAGTAGTAATAGTCGATCGGCTCCTGCACCGGCTCGCCGCCGGTTTCTTCGAAGAAGTTGGTGGTATTGGTCAGGAAGGTCTCTCTGGAGCTGCGGTCGGTCCGCGTGGCGAACCGGATCGCATAGACTTCATGGGTGTCGCCCGTCGCCATCACTCTGTCTCCCGGAGATTTCTCGGCACGTTCCTCGCCGCGGGGGGCCCGCCCATGCCCGCGGCGCCGGGCGATCCCGTCGCCCCTCGCCTTCGCAGCCTGCGATGCCGGCATTTCGTCTGTCAAGATGTCTTCAGTATGTCTACAAGAATATTGACCAGCCGGCCGACGCCCTGTAACCCAAGGACCGGACCGAGGGAGGACACCATGGCGAAGATGGCCGGACTGGGGCGTGTGGGCATCGTCGGCGGCGGGGGCTGGCTGGGCTCTACCATCGCCCGCGCCGTCATCTCCTCCGGTCTGGTGGGGCCGGAGGACCTGATCTGCTCCTACCGCGGCGGCGGGCCGCGGGCGGACCTGCCCTGCCGGTGGACGGCCGACAACCGCGAGCTGGCCGGGGCCGCCGATATCATCCTGCTCTCCGTGCAGCCCCGCGACTGGCCGGCGGTGAAGATCGACGCCCGGGGCAAGCTGGTCGTCTCGGTCATGGCGGGGGTGAGCATCGCCGCCATCGCGGCCTCGACCGGCACCGGGCGCGTGGCGCGGGCGCTGCCCAATGCGGCGGCCGAGGTGCTGTGCTCCTATACCCCCTTCCATGTCGCCTCGCCCGATCCCGAAGACGCGGAGCGGGTGCGGGCGCTGTTCTCCGCCTGCGGCATGGTGG
The DNA here is from genome assembly GCA_037190175.1 of Paracoccaceae bacterium. Classification (GTDB taxonomy): domain Bacteria; phylum Pseudomonadota; class Alphaproteobacteria; order Rhodobacterales; family Rhodobacteraceae; genus JBBCJM01. Next base: position 13,919 of record JBBCJM010000170.1, read on the forward strand.
ACGAGGTGGCCGAGGAGCGGTTCATCGACTATTTCGTGGCGATGTCGGGCTCGGGCCCCGCCTTTCCCGCCCTGCTGGCCGAGGCCCTGATGGACGACGCGGTGGAGCGCGGGCTGCCGCCCGGCGTGGCCATGCGGGCGGCCCAGCAGGTGATCGTCGGCGCCGGGCGGCTGCAGGAACACGGTGCCGCCTCGCCCGCCGACACGGTGCGCGCCTTCGTGGACTACGACGGGACGACGGCTGCAGGCATCCGCGCCATGCAGGCCGCCGGCTTCGGCCGGGCCGTCCGTCTGGGGCTGGAGGCCGCCCTTGCGAAGGGCCGGCAGATGTCGGACGATCACCTCCCATAGGGGATGCGGGGGCTCATGCCGCAGCAGGAAGAAGAAGCGATGGAAGCGCCGGCCGTCAGCCGCAGGACAAGCTGTTCCCGCGACCTGCGGCACCGGATCCTCACGCAGGAGCTGGAGCCGGGCAGCCCGCTGGACGAGGTGGAACTGGCCGCGACCTATGGCATCTCGCGCCCGCCGCTGCGCGAGATCCTGCGCGAGCTGGCCGGCGAGGGCTATGTCGAGCTGCGCGAGAACCGCGGCGCCTCGGTCACGCCGATGACCCACAAGACGTTGCGCAACTTCTTCAGCGCCGCGCCGATGATCTATGCCGCCACCACCCGGCTGGCCGCCTTTCACGCCACGCCGAAGCAGATCCTGCGGCTGAAGGAGGCGCAACGGGCCTTCCGCCAGGCGATCCGCGCGGGCGGGGCGGCCGACCGCGCGCTGGCGAACGTGCGGTTCCACGAGATCATCGGCGAGATGGCGGACAACGAATATCTGATGCCCGCCCTGCGCCGCCTGCTGATCGACCATGCCCGGATGAGCATCACCTTCTACAACCCCCGCCGGCTGGCCCCGGTCGCGCAGGAGCAGGCCCGGGCCGCCGACCAGCATGACGAGCTCATCGCGCTGATCGAGGCGGGGCAGGGCGAGGCGGCCGGCACCCTGGCCATCGCGCATTGGGAGCTGTGCCGCGCCGAGTTCGAGAGCTTCGTGGCGCCCGAAAGCCTCCCGCTGCGGCAGAGCATGTTGGAGGGCCTGCACGGGGTGCCGTGACGGCCCGTGGCACCGCGTGGTGCGGGGCCGGCCGGCAGGGGTTCCCCGACCCGCGCCCATGTCAGAGCCGCATGGTCACGGTCTTCACCGCGAAATAGGCCCGCAGCCCTTCCAGGCCCTTTTCCCGGCCGAAACCGCTGTTCTTGACCCCGCCGAAGGGCGTCTCGACCCCGCCGGCGAAATACTGGTTAACGAAGACCTGGCCGCCCGAGGCATGGCGGGCGAAGCGCATGGCCTTGCCGATGTCCCGCGTATAGATCCCCGCCACCAGGCCGAAGTCGGTGCATTCGGCCAGCGCGCAGGCGTGGTCGAAGTCCTCGGCGATCTGCACGGTCAGCACGGGGCCGAAGATCTCGTCCTGCACGGCGCCCAGCGCGGGGTCGTCGGCCAGCAGGATCGTGGGCTGGAAGAACCAGCCGCCCAGCCCCTCGGGCGCCGCGATCTGCCCCCCGGTCAGCACCCTGACCCCGCCCGCGACCGAGGCCCGCACGATGCCGTCGATCCTGTCCAGCTGCTGCTGCGAGATCACCGGGCCGATGTCGGGGTTGTCGAGGCCGCGGCCGAAGCCGAACGCCTGCACCCGCTGGACCAGCCGCGCGAGGAAGGCATCGGCGCAGGCGCGTTCGACCACCAGCCGCGAGCCCGCCGAGCAGACCTGTCCGGCATTGGTGAAGATGGCCTTCAGCACGCCTTCCAGCGCCGCATCCTGATCGGCGTCGGCCAGCACCACCACCGGCGACTTGCCCCCCAGTTCCAGCGTGACCGAGGCGACATGGCCGGCGGCCGCGGCCATCACCGCCTTGCCGGTGGCGACCGAGCCGGTGAAGGTGACATGGGCGATGCCGGGATGCGCCACCAGCGGCGCCCCGGTCTGCGCCCCGGGCCCGCAGACCACGTTCACCACCCCGGCCGGCACCCCTGCGCGCTCCAGATACTCGGGCAGCATCAGCGCGGTCAGCGGGGTCTGTTCCGCGGGCTTGACCACCGCGGTCGCGCCCGCCGCCAGTGCGGGGGCCAGGCCGCGGCTGGTGGTCACCAGCGGAAAGTTCCACGGGATGATATGCGCGGTCGCCCCCACCGGCTCGTGCAGCGTGAACGAGACGAAATCCGGGCCCAGCGGGATGGTGTCGCCCTGTAGCTTGTCGGCCATGCCGGCGTAATATTCGAAATACCGCGCCGAGGTCTCGATATCGCCCTTCGCCTCGCGCAGCGGCTTGCCCGAGTCGAGCGACTCGACCATGGCCAGCCGGTCGGCGTCCTTGCGGATCTCCTGCGCCACCCGCAGCAGGATCCGGCTGCGCTCGGCCGGAACGATCCGCGCCCAGTCGCCCCTCAGCGCCCGCGAGGCCGCATCGACCGCCTCGCCCACCACCGCGGCATCCGCCACCGGCACCTCGCACAAAACCTGCCCGCTGGCGGGGTCGAAGGTCGGACATGCCGCGCCGCCGATCTTGCGCCGCGCGCCGTCGATATAGGGGTCCAGGTCGATCCCGTGGATTTCGCTCATATAGGTCATGGTCGCTCCGTCAGCTGTATCTCGTCCGGTTCGCGGGCCGGCCCGGCATCCGCATCCGCCGCCAGCAGGGCTGCGGGCAGCGGACGCAGGGGCGGGCGGGCGCGGGGCATGGTGTCGAGCGTGGCGCGGGGATCGAGGTCCAGCAGCACCGCCGCGCTGTGCAGGCAGTTGCGGCCCTGGCACCGCCCCATGCCCAGCCGGCTGGAGGTCTTCAGCGCGTCCAGGCTACCCCTCGCGGCGTTGGGGTCGCGCCGCAGCTCGCCCAGCCGCAGCTCCTCGCAGCGGCAGATCTCGGTGGCGTCGTCGGCCGCCCGCAGCGGGGGATCGAGGGCATAGGCCCGGTTCAGCAGCCGGCGCACGCGGTCGATCCTGGCATGGCGCCGGCGCAATCCAGGGGGCGGAGAGGCGCCGAGGATCCGCTGCGCCACCATCCGGCCCTCGATCAGGGCGAAATCCGCGCCGCCGATCCCGGCCCCGTCGCCGATGGCGAAGACCCCCTCCACGCTGGTCTGCAAATCCGCGTCCCGCCAGGGGACGGGGCCGCCCAGATCGGGGCGGAGCTCCATGCGGCAGCCCATGGCCTGCGCGGCCGCAGGCCCCGGCAACAGGCCATAGCCGAGCACCAGGCAGTCGGCGGCGAGGTGGCGCTCGCTGCCGGGCAGGGGCCGCCCGTCGGCACCGACGCGGGCGATGGTCACCCCGGCCAGCGCCTCGTCGCCGGCCGCTTTGGCCACCATCCAGCCGGACCTGAACGGGGCCCGGGCGGCCAGGATGCGGGCGCGATAGCCCAGCGCCTGGGCGACGATGCCCGGCGCGGCCAGGATGCCGGGGATCAGCGCGCGGCCCAGCCGCAGGGCCGTCTGCGCCTCGATCACCGTCGCGACATCGGCGCCGGCCCTGGCCAGCGTCGCCGCGGCGACCAGCACCAGCGGCCCGTTGCCGGCCACGACCACCCGCCCCCCGGGCACCAGCCCGTGGCCCTTCACCAGGTTCAGGCAGCCGCCGGCCGAGATGACGCCGGGCAGGGTCCAGCCCGGGAACGGCATGGATTTTTCCTGCGCGCCGGTGGCAATCACCACGGCCGAGCCCGCGATCCGGCCGCTGCCCTGCGGCCCCGCATAGGCGACGGTGCGCGGCTGCGGTGCCGCCCAGACCGTGGTGCGCGGCAGGTAGCGCAGCAGCGGGTCGGCCAGCACCCGGGCCAGGTCGTCATAGCGGGACTGGTCGCGGAAGGCGGGCGAGCCGGGCGCGACCCGGTATCCCGGCGGCAACTGCCGGAAATACTGCCCGCCCGGCTGCGGGTTGTCGTCGATCAGCACGACCGGCCTGCCGCCGCGGACCAGTTCGGCCGCGCAGGACAATCCCGCCGGCCCTGCACCGATCACGATGACGGGCGCGGCCACCTCACACATCCTCCTCGGCAAGGCGGATCGTCATCCCCTGGGCCGCCGCCTCGCAGCAGGCCCGCACCACGCCCCGCCCCTCGACATGGACGGCGCATTCCCAGCACACCCCCATGCCGCAGAAATAGCCGCGCGGCGCGCCGGCGCGGCGGGTGCGCCGCAGGGCCTGCGTGCCCGAGCGCATCAGGGCCGAGGCGATGCTCTCGCCCGGATGCGCCGGGATCTCGCGCGCCTCGAAGGTGAAGGTCAGGCGGCCTTCCGCGGGCGTGATGCCGAAGACGAAGCGCATCCTGCTAGGCGGCATGGCAGGACCTCGCCGGATCGAAGGGCTCGATGGGCCGCGAGGCGCGCCCGTGCAGGATCAGTTCGCCCAGCAGCTGCCCCATCAGCGGGCCGAGGGTGAAACCGCCCCGCGCGCAGGCGGCCAGGTAGACGTTCTGGTAGCCGGGCAGGCGGCCCAGATAGGGGCAGGAATCCGGCGTCACCCCCTCGTATCCGGCCCAGCTGCGCAACACGTTCAGCTGCGCGAGGCCCGGGATCACCCGCAGCGCCAGCCGCAGGTTGTGGACCAACTGGTCGCAGTCGACCTCCTTCCGGTCGTCCCCGATGCTGCCGATACCCTGCCAGCCGCCGCCGATCAGGCAGCTGCGGTTCGCCACCTGCTTCAGCGTCAGGATCCCCCGCGCATGGGTCACGATGCGGCCGATGGTCGGGCGCGCGGGCTCGGTGACGGTCAGCATGTTGACGTCCAGCGAGATGGGGACGCGGACCCCCAGCATCGCGGCCGGCGCCGCCGACCAGGCGCCGGCGGTGATGGCCAGATCGCCGCAGCGGAAATCGCCCTCCGCGGTCGAGACGCGGATGTCGGCGGCATGGGTAATGGCATTGACCGCCGCGCCCTCGACCAGCCGCACGCCCAGCCGCTCGACCTTGCGGCGCAGCGCCGGGCCGACCCGGGTGGGGCTGACGAACCCGTCCTGCGGCGAGAAGGCGGCGGCCACGCAATCCGACGAAATCCACGGCGCGTCGCGGCGCAACTCGGCAGGCGACAGCCGCACCGCCTGCAGCCCGTTGCCGCGCTGCTCTTCCATCACGGCGTCGAGGCGTTCGGCCTCGGGCGCCGTTATGGCCACCTTGTAGCCGCCGTCCCGCACCAGCCCCAGATCCTCGCCCAGCCGCTCGGGCAGGCCCTCCCAGATCTCCCAGGCCCACAGCGCATAGGGCACCAGCGCCGCCAGCTTGTTCTGCACCCCCAGCGATCCGGCATTCACCGCGGATGCCTCGGCCCAGACCCGGCCGCGGTCCAGCACGATCACCGACTTGCCGGCCTCGGCCAGCGTCATGGCGCAGCACAGGCCGAAGATCCCCCCGCCGATCACCACCACATCGGCAGAGCCGGCCAATGCGGGGGCCGGCGCGGCGTTCATTGCCGCTGCGCCGGAACCGGGCGCAGCGCGCCCGCCGCGGCGGCATCCCGGGCATAGCGGTTCAGCGCCTCCTCCGACGAGGCGAGGTCGGCCAGGATCGCGTCGCGCAGCCCGGCCGGATCGCGCCGCCGCGCCGCCTCGATGATGTTCTCGTGCCGGCGGTGGTCGGCGCGGTTCTTGTGCAGATAGGGATACATGTGGCGCAGCGTGGGGCCGATGCGCAGCCACAGCGACTCGGCGATCCGCAGGCTGACCGGCAGGCCGGCGCAGCGGTAGATGTGGAAGTGGAACGCCGAGTTCCAGCGCAGGACCTGCTTGAAGTCCGCCGCTGCCAGCGCCTCCAGGAAGCTTTCCTGCGTGCGTTCCAGGAACTCCAGGTCGTCGTCGGTCAGCAGCGGCGCGGCGACCTCGGCCATCCTGCCCTCCAGCATCCGCCGGATGTCGAAGATCTCGGCGACCTCGGCCTCGCCGCGCTCGGGCACGATCACCGTGCCGCGCGGCGACATCTCCAGCACCTCCTCGGCGATGAGGCGCAGCACGGCCTCGCGCGCGGGGGTGATCGAGACGTTCATGCCCTCGGCCAGGCGGCGGACATTCAGCCGCTCCAGCGGCGCGAAGGCCCCCGACAGGACGGCCGAGGCCAGCTGCCGGTAGACCTGCTCGCCCAGGGTGTCGCCGCGTTCGGCCGGTTCGTACTTCAGGGAACTTTCTTGCACGTGGCGCACCGCTCTTGACAGAAAGCATCTTACACGAAATACGATATATCAAATATCAGGGCAGTCAAGGAGCATCGGAATGGCAAGGGTGGCTTGGAGCGGGGTGTTCCCAGCGTTGGCGACCCCCTTCACCGCGGAGGGGAAGGTCGACACGGCCCAGCAGGCCGCCCTGGTCGAACTGCTGCTGAGCGAGGGGGTGTCCGGCTTCGTGGTCGGCGGCAGCACCGGCGAGTATTACTCGCTGTCATCCGAGGAACGGATCCGGATGCTCACCGACGTGCGCGAGCGGGTGGCCGGCCGCGGCGTGCTGATCGCCGGCACCTCCAGCACCAACCACCTGGAGACGCTGGCCCTCACCCGTGCGGCCAGGCAGCTGGGCTACGACGGCTGCATGGTGCTGCCCCCCGTCTACAGCCTGCCCACGGCCGCCGAGATCCTGCGGGCCTTCGAAGAGATCGCGGCCATCGACCTGCCGATCATGATCTACAACAACCCGGCGCGGGTGGGGGTGGGGCTTCCGACCGCCCTGACCGTCAAGCTTGCCGAACTGCCGCAGGTCGTCGCCTACAAGGAAAGCGCCCGCGACCTCTATCCGCTGGCCGAGCTCTGCTATGCCACCCGCGACCGCCTGGCGCTCTTCGCGGGGCTGGAACCCTATGGCCAGGCCGTGCTGTCGCGCGGCGGCAGCGGCATCGTCTCGACCATCTCCAACCTCTGCGGGCGCCAGGTCGTGGACTACTACAAGGCCCTGAAGGCCGGCGACCAGGCGGGCGTGTCCAGGAACCAGCAGGTCATCGACGAGATGTACCACCTGATGGCGCGCTCGGGCCTGTCGAACTTCTCCTTCGTGAAATCGGCGATGAGGGCGGTGGGCCGCCCCGGAGGCCGGACCCGGCCCCCCCACATCATGGCCGACGACAGCCAGACCGCCAGCCTCGGCCGCGAGATCGAGCGCATCTATGCCCGCGCGGGGGTCGAACTGGAGCCCGCGTGAACGACCGGGCGGAACCGCCCCAACCAACTGAGGAGGAAGCTATGAGACTGCGTGACAACATGGCCGCCCTGGCCCTCGCCACCGGCGTTGCCGCACTCGGCACGGCCGCCTCGGCCGACCCGGTGTGGGACCGGATCGAGGCCTCGGGCAAGATCGTCTGCGGCGCCATCCCGAACGACAGGATCGGCTCCTGGGAAGACCGCGGCACCGGCCAGTGGGAGGGCTACGAGATCGAGCTGTGCCGGGCGATCGCCGCCGACCTGTCCGAGGAGATGGGCAAGGAGATCACGCCCGAGTTCCAGATCACCAGCTGGGGCACCATCGTGCTGGACGTGCAGTCGGGCAAGATCGACATCTGGCCGGGAATGAGCGCGACCGAGGAGCGCAAGAAGGCGCTCTCGATGGTCGGCCCGATCTATGAGCTGGCGTTCTGCGGGGTGCGCAGCAGGACCTTCACCGGCGGCGAGACCTGGGAAAGCCTGAACGACCCATCGGTCCGCATCGCCACGGTGACCGGCACCAGCGTCGAGACCGCCTTCAAGCAGAACGCGCCCAATGCCACCCATATCGGCCTGGCCGAATTCGCCGAGGTGGCGCTGGCGGTGCAGTCCGGCCGCGCCGACATCATGGGCGCCGACATCCTGCGCTGCATGGCCCTGCACGACACGGCCAGGAACACCATCGGCGACATCCTGGTGCCCGAGCCGGTGGTCTCGCTGGGCTCCTCGGCCGGCGTCGCCAAGGAGGCCGAGCGGCTGACCGAATGGCTGACCGCCTGGGCCGAGGAAGAGCGGGCCTCGGGCGGCATCACCGAGATCTTCATGCACACGCTCGCTGTCGCGGGCATGGACACCTCTGCCCTGCCGGACGGCCTGTCCTTCTGAGATCATCGTGGGCGGGGGCCCTGCGGCCTCCGCCCACCTGACAGGAACGGGGGGATCGCTTGAACTACACATTCGACTGGATGGCCGTCTGGGCGCCGGCGGACTGGATCGCGGCCGTCAGGGTCACGGTGATCTACGGCGTCGCGACCATCTTCGCCGGCCTGGCCTTGGGCCTGGCGATGGGGCTGGTCCTGCTCAGCCGGTTCTGGCTGCTGCGGTTGCCGGTCAACCTGTTCATCGGCCTGTTCAGATGCACGCCCGCGCTGATCCAGATCGTCTGGTTCTACTATGCCTTCCCCATGGCGCTGAACATCAACCTGCCGGCATGGCTGGCGGCGGGCCTGGGGCTGACCTTCTACATGGCCGCCTTCTCGGCCGAGATCTTCCGCGGCGGCATCCAGTCGATCGAGAGGGGCCAGTGGTATGCCACCCGCTCGCTCTGCATGAGCCGCTGGCAGGCGATGCGCCATGTGATCCTGCCGCAGGCCTTCCGGCGCATGACCCCGGCCATCGTCAACCAGTCGATCATCCAGTTCAAGAACACCTCGCTGCTGTCCGTGGTCGCGGTGAAGGACATCATGTTCACCGCCAGCTCGCTGACCGCCGAGACCTTCCGCCCGCTGGAGGTGCTCACCTTCGCCTCGCTGCTCTACATCATCCTGATCTGGCCGCTGACCTCGCTGGCCTACCATGTGGAGATGCGCATGGCCCGGGGAAGGACACGCTGATGGCCGGGCCGCTGATCGAGATCCGCTCGCTGCGCAAGACCTATGGCGATATCGTCGCCGTCGCGGATGTCAGCATGACGCTGGAAGAGGGCAGGACCGCCGCCATCATCGGCTCCTCCGGTTGCGGCAAGTCCACCTTCCTGCGCTGCCTGAACCTGCTGGAGAACCCGACCTCGGGCAGCCTGCGCATCGGCGAGAACACGCTGGGCTTCTCCGGGGGGAACCTGGTCGAGGGGGCGGACCGCACGCTGGCCTTCCGCAAGTCGATGGCGATGGTGTTCCAGAGCTTCGAGCTGTTTCCCAACCTGAACGTGCTGCGCAACGTCACGCTGGCGCCCTGCGTGGTGAACGGGATGCGGCGCGACCAGGCCGAGGAGATGGCGCTGGCGCTGCTGGACCGCGTGGGGCTGAAGCACAAGGCCAAGGCCTCGGTCAACGAACTGTCGGGCGGGCAGGCCCAGCGGGTCGCCATCACCCGCGCGCTCGCGATGTCGCCGCGCATCCTGCTGTTCGACGAGGCCACCTCGGCGCTGGACCCCGAGCTGGTGGGCGAGGTGCTGGCCGTCATCAAGGATCTGGCCAGCGAGGGGCGGACGCTTCTGGTCGTCACCCACGAATTGGCCTTCGCCCGCGATCTGGCGAACACGCTCTATTTCTTCGACGAGGGCCGGGTGCTGGAAAGCGGCGACCCGAACGAGTTGATGGAGAACCCGAAGACCGAACGCCTGAGCGCGTTCCTGAAACGATACTCGCAGCGGTGAGGTTCGGGCCGCGCCCCGGAACCTCCAGCAAGGACCAGCCTCCATGCCAGCACACAGCGTTCTGCTCGAACCCTTCCGCCTGCGCAATCTGACACTGCGCAACCGCATCGTCAGCACGGCACATGCCCCGGGCTACAGCGCGCAGTCCATCGCGGGGGACAGGTATCGCCTCTACCACGAGGAAAAGGCCAAGGGCGGCGTGGGGCTGACGATCATCGGCGGCTCGACCGCGGTTTCGCGCGATGCCGCCGCGCCCTTCGGCCAGCTGACCCTGGCCGAGGACCGGGTGGTGCCGCAGCTGAAGGCGCTGACCGATGCCGTCCACGGCCACGGCGCCGCGGTCATCTGCCAGATCTCGCATGTCGGCCGGCGCGGGCGCTGGGATTCGGGGGCCTGGATCGCGCCGGTCGCCCCCTCTCCCGTGCGCGAGGCGCAGCACCGTTCCTTCCCGCGCGAGATGGAGGACTGGGACTTCGCGCGTATCCTGGCGGACTTCGAGGCGGCAGGCCAGCGCGCGGCCGCCGCGGGGCTCGACGGGCTCGAGCTGCTGTTCGCCGGCGGCCAGATCGCGCTGCAATTCCTGTCCCCGGCGGTGAACCGGCGGACCGACGACTACGGCGGCCCGCTGGAGAACCGCCTGCGCTTTCCCCTGCAGATCATCGAGGCGGTCCGCCGCGGGCTGGGCGAGCATCTGGTGCTGGGCGTGCGGATCACCGCCGACGAGTTCTTCGAAGGCGGGCTGAAGCAGCCCGAGACCATCCAGATCGCCAGGGCGGTCGCGGCGACCGGGCAGGTCGATTACCTCAGCGTGATGGCCAGCACCGTCTATGACTGGCGCACCGCCTCGCGCTCGATGCCGGGGATGGGCACGCCGCTGGCGCCCTATCTGGCGATGGCCGGCGCGTTCAAGGCCGAGGTGCCGATCCCGGTCCTGCACGCGAACCGGATCATCGACTTCGCGACCGCGGCGCGCGCGGTCGAGGACGGGCTGGTCGACCTGGTGGGCATGACCCGCGCCCAGATCGCCGACCCGCATATCGTGCGCAAGCTGGCCGAGCGGCGCGAAAGCGACATCCGCCCCTGCATCGGCGCCAACTACTGCATCAGCCGCATCTATGCCGGCGGGGAGGCGCTCTGCATCCAGAACCCGGCGACCGGGCGCGAAGGCAGCCTGCCGCATGTCGTAGCCCCGGCCGCGGTCCCCAAGCGTGTCGTCGTGGTAGGCGGCGGGCCGGCCGGGCTGGAGGCCGCGCGCGTGGCCGCCGAGCGGGGGCACACCGTCACGCTGATCGAGGCCGAGCCCCAGTTCGGCGGGCAGGTGAACCTCGCGGCCAGGGTGGACTGGCGCCGCGATCTGCAGACGGTGCCGCAATGGCTGGAAGCCCAGTGCCGCAAGCTGGGGGTGGACATCTGGCTGGGCTATGCCGCCGACGTGGCGATGGTCGAACGGTTCGAGCCCGAGATCGTGGTGGTCGCCACCGGCGGCTATCCCAACGTCGGCGACATCGAGGGGGCCGAGCATGTCCTGACCACCTGGGACGTGCTGGGCGGCCGGATCGAGATCGCCGACGACGTGCTGTTCTACGACGATCACGGCAGCGAATCCTCGGCCAGCTGCGCCGACTTCCTGTCCCGCCGCGCCGCGCCGCTGGAGGTGGTCACGCCCGAGCGGCACCTGGGGGTCGAGGTGGGCGCCTACAACTTCCCCCGGCTGCTGGCCGGCCTCTACGAGCGCGGGGCGCGGATCACGCCCGACCTGCGGCTTTTGCGCGTCAGCCCGAAGGGCGGGGCGCTGCTGGCCGAGTTCCGCAACGAATACACGCAGGCCATCGAGACCCGCGAGGTCTCCCAGATCGTCTGCGACAACGGCACGCTGCCGGTCGATGACCTTTACAACGAGCTGAAGGCGAACTCGCGCAACCGCGGGGCGACCGACCACGAGGCGCTGCTGGAGGGCCGGCCGCAGGCGCTGGTCTCGAACCCCGAGGGCAGATACATGCTGTTCCGCGTGGGCGACGCCGCCGCCGGCCGCAACATCCACGCGGCGCTTCTGGACAGCCTGCGGCTGTGCAAGGATTTCTGATCCGGACGGCACGCCGGGCCGGCGGCCGATGCCGCCCTCTCAATCGCGCAGCCCCGGCAGGCAGCGGATCTCGTCCAGCAGATGAGCGACGAAGGCCTGCACATGCGGGTTGTCGCGGGCGGCGGGGCGGATCTTCAGGTAGTAGTTCCGCCGCGCATCCAGCGGCCGGTTGAAGATGCGCACCAGCCGCCCCTGCGCCACTGCCTTGTGCACCAGATGCCGCCAGCCGAGGATGGCCCCCTGTCCCTCCAGCGCCGCCTCGACCAGCGCGCCATAGCTGTTGGTCACGAAGCCGGGCGCCGGTTCCTCGACCTCGGGGCAGTGGTGGCGGAACCAGTCGCGCCAGGTCAGCGGATACCAGGAGATCGCATCCGCGCTCCAGTGCATCCGGTGCAGTTCCATCAGCTCGGCGCGGGCCAGGTCGGCGGGTTCGCCGAACGGCCCGGCGGCGGCCAGATAGGCGGGCGAGCAGACCGGATCGACCACCTCGGGGAACAATTCGATCAGGTGCCGGCCGATCTCGGCCCTCTCATTGCCGCAGATGATGGCCAGGTCCACCTCCTCGAAGTCCTGCAGCTGGTCGTTCTCGTCCGAGGCCAGCAGGGTGAAGCGGATGTCGGGGCGCTGGGCGCGGAAGCTGTCGGCCAGCGGTTTGACGAAATGCGAGATGCCGGCATAGGTCCCCGCGATGGTGATGACCCGGCTGTCGGTGTCCTGCGCGATCTGGAAGATGCCGTCGCTCAGCCGGTCCAGCCCCTGCGTCACTGCCTGAAGCAGCGTCTGCCCCTCGGCCGTCAGTTCCATCCCGTTGCGCTTGCGCAGGAACAGCTGGCAGCCCAGCGCCTTTTCCAGACCGCGGATATGCTGGCTGATGGCGGCCTGCGACACGTGCAGCTCGTTGGCGGCGAGGGTGAAGCTCAGATGCTTGGCGGCCACCTCGAAGGTGGCGAAGGAGCCCAGCGACGGCAGATGCCGCCGCTTGGGCAGGCGCAGCGGCGCCTTGTATCCGGTCTTGTCCTCGGCCCGGTCCATGCAGCCCTTACTCTTTGTGGGCGCGCCATTCCTTCCAGCGAAGGAACAGGTTTGCGCCGATCTGCGCAAGGGGGGCGGGCGGCAGCCGGGGCGGGCGCGGTTCGGCGGCGAAATGGCGGGTGACGGCGGTTTCCACCCCCAGCGCGGTCTCGGCCGCCGCGATCCCGGTCAGGGTGCTGCGCGTGGTGCCGAGGCCGTTGTCGACGCAGGCGGAGTAAAGGCCCTCGTCCAGCCGCCCGGTGACCGAAACGGAATTGCGGGTCAGGCACAGGTGGCCGCACCAGACATATTCCATGCGGATGTCGCGCAGCGCCGGGTACCGGGTGTCGAACTTCTCGCGCATCATCCGTTCCGCGCGGCGCATATGGGCGGGAGTGACCTGCATCCCCGGCAGGAACTTCGCCATGGTGCGGGTGACGATGCGGTTGCCGCCCTTGGGGGTGGAGATGCGCCGCATGGTGGTGCCCATCGGGTCGGACGGCGTGACGCCCCAGCACTCGGCCCCGCCCACCGCGCCGGGCGGCAGTTCCTCGGTCATGCTGGCGAACAGGAAGATGTGCATCAGCCGGTTGCGGGCGAAGCCGAAGCTTTCCAGATGGCCGTTGTGGGCCATGATGACGCGGGCGGCGTCGATGCGGCCTTTGGGGGTGGTCAGGGACCAAGCGCCGGAATGCCGGGTTAGGGCGGTGACGGGGGTATTCTCGCGGATGGCGATGTCGCGAGCCAGCCCCTGCATCAGCCCGCGGATATAGCCCGCCGGTTGCAGCATCACCGTGCCGGGGGTGAACAGGCCCGAACGGTAATGCGCCGATCCGGTCAGGTCGCGCATCGCCTGCGCGTCCAGCAGTTCGCAGGGTTCGCCCAGCGTTCGCAGATGCCGGGCATAGGCGAGGTTCCGGGCCTGCGCATGGGTGCTGACCGCGCCGTTGACCTTGCCGTCGCGGCGGAAATGGCCGGCGGGGATGGCGTAGTCCGCCACCGCCCCAGCGGCGAAGGCGATGGCGTGGCGGTTCAGCCCGATGATCTCGCGGTCGACGCCGGCGCTGGCGCCGGCATAGTCCTCGGAGGTCAGTTCATGCGGCAGGTCGATCATGAAGCCCGAGTTGCGCCCGGCCGAGCCCTGGCCGATCTGCCCGGCATCGACCAGCACGATCCGCAGGCCGGGATCGAGTTCCAGCAGCCGCCGCGCCGCCGACAGCCCGGCGAAGCCGCCGCCGATGATGGCGAAATCGGCGGTGACGGGGCCTTCGACCGCCGGGAACGGGATGCGGGGGCCCAGGATGGCATCCCAGGCGGCGGGGCCTGCCAGATGCGGCAGCCGCCGGGCGCGGTAGGTATCGGGCATGTCGGACCCCCCGGGGAGCGTTCAGTCCACCGCCTCGCCGTCGCTGAGGTCGAGCCAGATGGTCTTCAGCTGGGTGTACTGGTCGTGCGCGTGGACCCCATTGTCCCGCCCGCCGAAGCCCGACTGCTTGTAGCCGCCGAAGGGGGTTGCGATGTCGCCCTCGCCGAAGCTGTTCACCGTCACCGTGCCGGCCCGCAGCATCCGCGCCCCGCGCAGGGCGCGCTTGCCGTTGGCGGTGAAGATCGACGCCGCAAGGCCATAGGGCGTGTCGTTGGCGACGCGGATCGCCTCTTCGAAGCTGCCGACCTCGATCACCGTCAGGACGGGGCCGAAGATTTCCTCGCGGGCCAGCTGGTGGTCGTTGCCGGGGACCTCGACGATGGTGGGCTCCACATGGGTGCCGCCATGGGCCTTGCCGCCCATCACCACGGTCCCGGTCTTCGCCACGTCCAGATAGGAGGACACCTTGTCGAAATGCGCCTTCGACACCAGCGCCCCCACCCGCACGGTCGGGTCCAGCGGATCGCCCAGGTTCCATTCCCGCGCATGGGCCTGCACCTTGGCCAGCAGCCGGTCCTTGACCCCCGTCTGCACGATCAGGCGTGAGGCGGCCGAGCAGTTCTCACCCATGTTCCAGAAGGCGCCGTTGACCACATGCGCGGCCACGATGTCGAGGTTTTCGGCGTCGTCCAGCACGATGCAGGGGTTCTTGCCGCCCAGTTCCAGCACGACCTCTTTCAGGTTCGAATCGGCGGAATAGTGCAGGAACCGGCGGCCGGTGACGGTCGATCCGGTGAAGCTGACCATATCCACGTCCGGGTGCCGGCCCAAAGGCTCGCCCACTTCCGACCCCGATCCGGTCACGATGTTCAGCACGCCCGCCGGCAGCCCGGCCTCGGCGGCCAGTTCCGCCACCCGCAGGGTGGAGAGCGTGGTCTCGGCCGCGGGCTTGACCACCACGGAACAGCCGGCGGCCAGCGCCGGGCCGATCTTCCACGCCAGCATCAGCAGGGGGAAGTTCCACGGCAGGACAAGGCCCACCACGCCCACCGGCTCGCGCACCACCAGCGCCAGATGGTTGTCGGACGAGGGCGCGACCTGATCGTAGATCTTGTCGATCAACTCGGCGTGCCAGCGCAGGACGTGGATGGTCTCGGGAATGTCCACCGTCTCGCAGTCATGGATCGGCTTGCCGCTGTCGAGGCTTTCCAGCACCGACAGCTCGTGCCGGTTGCGTTCCATCAGCTTGGCCAGCTTCAGCAGCACCTCTTTCCGCTCGCCCGGATGCAGGCGGGACCAGCGGCCGTCCTCGAACGCCTCGCGCGCCTTCGCGACGGCGAAATCCACGTCCTCGGCGGCGCAGGCGGCCACTTCGGCCAGTTTCGCGCCGGTCGCCGGGTTGCTGGTGACGAAGGTCTTGCCCGACTTGGCCGGGCGGAAGGCACCGTCGATGAAGGCGTTGGCGGGCAGGTCGATGGTGTTGGCCAGCGCCTCGTATTCGGCCCGGGTCAGAAGGTCGGTCATGTCAGTTCCCCGCCTTGATGGCTGCGATGGTGGTCTTGAGGACCGCGATCACCTGTTCCAGCTCGCGCTTCTCGTCCTTGTTCAGGCCCTTGAGCGGCGGGCGCATCGGCCCCGTGGGGATGCCGGCCAGCGTGGTGCCGTGCTTGACGCACTGGATGAACTTGCCGCCCTGTTCCAGCACCCGCATCAGCGGCATCATCGCCGACATGATGCGCCGGCCCCTGGCGAAATCGCCGTTCACCGCGCAGGTCTCATACAGATAGACATGCTCCTCGGGCAGGAAGTTGGAGCCTGCACAGATCCAACTGCGCGCGCCCCAGGCGAAGAATTCCAGCGCCTGGTCGTCCATGCCGCAGGACATCTGGATATGCGGATAGTCGCGGGCCAGCAGGTGCACCCGGTTGATGTCGCCCGAGCTTTCCTTGATCCCGATCACGTTGCGCGACCGGCAGACGCGGTTGAGGAAATCCTCGCCCATGTTGACGCCCATCCGGCCGGGATAGTTGTAAAGGATGATCGGCAGGTCGGCGGCGCGGTCGATGGCCAGCGCGTTCAGCGCGTTCTCGCGCTCGGTCGGGACGGAATAGGGCGGGGTGCCCAGCAGCAGCGCATCCGCCCCCATCTCGCGCGCCCCCTGCGCCAGCGCGATGGAATCCGGCGTGCGCATCGCCCCGGTGCCGACGATCACCGGCAGCCGGCCCCTGGTGCGCTCCACGATGAAGCGCGCCAGTTGCAGCCGTTCCTCGATCGTCTGGGCATAGTTCTCGCCGGTCGAGCCGCCCGAGACCAGACCGTGCACGCCGCTGGCGATCAGATGCTCGACCAGATCCGCCAGCCGGTCCAGATCGAACGCGCCGTCATCGTGCAGGGGGGTGACCAGCGGCGTATAGATCCCCTCGAGCGTCATTCGGAATGTCATCGTGGCATCACCCGTTGCGAGAGTTCGGGACAGGCGCCCGCACCGGATGGCGCTGGGGTTCGCCCCCGGGGGCAGACGGGCGCGGGCCTTGACCGGCCCCCTGTCTGCGCTGTTTTCTACGGGTTGCAAGCGAGGATTCGCATGAGGATGGCATAAGCCATGACTTATGCTGGCGCTCGCCGGGCCGCGGCCCGGGCGTGCCCGACACAAGAATGATCTTGTCGGCCCAGGCGTCTGGACAGCCTGCGCGCCCTTGCGCGGGCTGCAGGGCAGCTATCCGCGATACCGCTCCACCAGCGCCACCAGCCGCTGCGCGGCCGCCGCCGCGGCGGCGTGGTCCTGCGAGAAGTTCAGCCGGATGCTGTCGGCGGCGTGGGGGCTGAACTCGGTGCCGGGGGTGACGGTCACCCCGGCCTGCAGCCGCAGGGCCTTCACGAAATCCGCCGGCGGGATCGCCAGCGCGGGCAGCCGGGGGAAGACATAGCTGCCCGCCTGCGGGCTGCGCGCCGCCACGCCCTCGCAGCCGCGCAGCACCGCCAGCAGGTCGTCGCGGATCGCCGCGTGCCGGCGGATGCGCTCCTCCATCCAGCCCTCGGGCTCGGCGAACCAGGTGCGCAGCACGGCCTGGCTGTAGCCCGCCGCGCGCAGGCTGACGATGGCCTGCAACCGCTCCATCCGCGCCAAGATGGCCGGGCTGCCGAAGGCGACGCCCAGCCGGTAGCCCGAGAGCGACTCGGTCTTGGAGGGGCCCATGATGGTGATCACCTCCCCGGGCTGCGGGGCGACGGCGCGCAGATGGGTGTAGCCCGCGCCGGGGTAGAGCAGCCGGGAATAGAGCTGGTCGACGATCAGCGTCACCCCGTATTGTGCGGCCAGCGCCGCGATCCGGGCGATCTCCTCGGCGGAATAGACCACGCCGGCGGGGTTGTTGGGGTTCGAGAACAGGAAGACCCGCACCCCGCCGCGGAACGCCGCCTCCAGCTGGCCGAGGTCGAGCCCCGCCCCGCCCTCGGCGCCGAGGTAGTCCAGCGCCACCGGCACCATCTCGGCTTCCAGGAACTCCACGATCTTGCGGTTGGCGAAATAGTCGGGCTGCACGATGGCCACCCGGTCGCCGCGCGCGACGGTCGAGGCCAGCGCCAGGAACAGCGCGCCCTGGGTGCCGGGGGTGACGATCAGCCCGTCGCGGGCATCGACCGGCGCGCCGGTGAAGGCGGCCAGCCTTGCCGCCACCAGATCGCGGATCGCGCCGTCGCCGCGGTATTCGGTATAGGCCTGCGCCCCGCCCAGCGCGACGCCGGCGGCGAAGGTGTCGAAACTGCCCGGGGTGGGCTCGTGCGCATCCACGTCGCCATGCGAGAAATCGACCGGCCGGCCCTCCAGCCGTTCCCCGCGCAGGCCCGAGACGCCGGCGCCCTGCCGCACCTCCTGCCCCGGGGCGTTCTCGGTGCCCAGCCGGGCGAACTTGGCGTCGATGGTCATGGGGGAACCCTCCTGTGCGGACGGCGCAGGTTAGCCCGCCCGGTGGCGCGGCAAAAGCCGTCTCCTTGCGGATGCAGACGCCGGGATTTGCGTCTCATGGACATCCGATTGCGCAGGGCGATTCCGCTGCCGGCGGCCCTCGCAAGCCGTCGCCGCGCGGCTGGCGGCCCCGCCGCAGCCCGCCGGGCGCCGGCCGCATCGGCCTAGCTTGCTGATTGCGCTACAGGAATCCTCCCGCCCTGGTTGGCGACAGAATTGCCTGCCGTTTACGAGGGCCGGCCGAATGCCGCCCAGTATAGTGTAAACCTATATTAAAAATTACCGATGCCCCTGCAATGCTTCCCCGGGGCGGGGTATCTTGGGCCATGTGCAGCCACGTGCCCCCCGATCTGCCGCCACAAGGGAAACAACCAACGGGGATAAAGCCATGACCGCCATGTTCAAACGCAGAACCCTGCTCCAGCTGGGCACGATCGGGCTCGCCGCGCCCTTCGTGCGCCCCTCCTGGGCGCAGTCCCGGCAGGTGACGCTCTCGGCCTACAGCGGGATTTTCGAGGACAACTACAAGGCCGCGGTGGTCGATCCCTTCGCGGCCTCGACCGGGATCGCGGTGAACTACGTGGGGATGCCCACCTCGGCGCAGATGCTGGGCACCCTGCGCGCGCAGAAGGAGGCGCCGCAGCTCGACGTGGTGATCATGGATGTCGTCGTGGCCAAGGCCGGCGGCGACGAAGGGCTCTATCGCCCGGTCTCGGCCGGCGACCTGCCGGTGATCGACCAGCTGGTGCCCGCCGCCCGCATCGCCGAGGTGCCCGGCCCCGCGGTGACCTTCGACAGCTTCGTGCTGCTCTATTCGCCGCAGCGGTTCGCCACCCCGCCGACCTCGTGGCGCGAGCTGTGGAACCCCGAGCACAGGGGCCGCATCTCGCTGGCCGCGCCGCCCGACACGCTGGGGGTCTGCCTGACGCTGATCGCCGACCGGCTGGCGGGGGGCGAGGACTATACCCAGTCGGTCGAGAAGGGCATCGCGCTGCTGGGCGAGATGGCGCCGCTGGTCGAATCCTGGGATCCGAAGCCCGACGTGTTCAGCACCGTGGTCAGCGGGGCCGCGGACCTGAGCGCCGGCTGGAACGCGCGGGGGCAGAAGTTCTCGCTGCAGACCCCCGACCGGTTGGCGGTGGCGATCCCCGAGGACGGCTCGCTGTTCCAGATCAACACCATCAACCTGGTGGAAGGGGCTGCGCATACCGACGAGGCGCTGGAGTTCATGGCCTATGCGCTGAGCGCGGAAACCCAGGCGCGTTTCACCGAACAGATGTATTATGGCTCGACCAATGCCGAGGCCAACCCGGCGCCCGAGGCGGTGGCCCGCACCGTCCCGACCAGCCACGAGCGGCTGATCCAGGTGGACTGGCTGAAGGTCGCCAACCTGCGTGACGGCATCACCGAACAGTGGCGCCGCAACGTGATCAGCCGCGGCTGAGACGCGGCCCCGGCAGCACGCCATCCCCGTCCAGGCGGCGGTGTGCTGCCTGCCAGTTCGAAAGGCACAAGGGTGCATCTTTCCGTCCAGAACCTGCGAAAGGTCTACGGCACCTTCACCTCGGTCTCCGACCTGTCGTTCTCGCTGCGGCAGGGCGAGTTGCTGGGCCTGCTGGGGCCTTCGGGCTGCGGCAAGACCACGACGCTGCGCATGGTGGGCGGGCTGGTCTCGGCCACCTCGGGCGCGATCATGGTGGGCGAGCGCAACGTGACCGGCCTGCCGCCCTATCGGCGCAACATGGGGGTGATGTTCCAGTCCTATGCGCTGTTTCCCCACCTGACCATCGCCCGCAACGTGGCCTTCGGGCTGGAGATGCGGAGGATCGCGCGCGACGAGATCCGCCGCCGGGTGGCCTGGGCGCTGGATCTGGTGCAACTGGGCCATCTGAGCCACCGCAGGCCGCGCGAACTTTCCGGCGGCCAGCAGCAGCGCGTGGCGCTGGCCCGGGCGCTGGTGATCGAGCCCGACATCCTGCTCTTGGACGAGCCCTTGTCCAACCTGGACGCCAAGCTGCGCGAGGGGATGCGCAACGAGATCCGCGACATCCAGCAGCGGCTGAACATCACCACGCTGTTCGTGACCCACGACCAGACCGAGGCCATGGCGATCTGCGACCGCATCGCGGTGATGCGCGCCGGCCGGATCGAGCAGATCGCCTCGCCGCTGGAAATCTACGAACGCCCCGCCAATCCCTTCGTGGCCGATTTCGTGGGCCGGATCAGCCGTTTCGAGGGTATCTGGCAGGAGGGCGGCCGCATCCGGCTGGGCGAGACCACCATCGCCGCGCCCGACAGGGGCACCCCGGGCGAGGCGGCGACCGTGATGGTGCGCCCGCACCGGATCTCGCTCGGCCCGCCGGGCGCCGCTGCCGACCGGGAAAACCGGCTGGCCGGCACCGTCAGCCGGGTGACCTTCGCGGGCGAGGCCTTCCAGTACGAGGTCGACTGCAACGGCACCCGGGTGCTGGCCGAGGTCAGCTCCCGCGGCGGCGCCGAGGCCTTCGCGGCCGGCAGCCCGGTGCAGCTGTCCTGGCCGGTGGCCAACACCCTGACCTTCGCCGGGGCGGAACCCTGATGGGCGGGAACGGCCACGACAGGGCGGTGCGCCCCTCGGTGCTCCTGCTCCTCCTGGCGCCGATCATCCTGGTCAACCTGCTGGCCTTCATCCTGCCGGTGGTGAACCTGGCCACGCTGTCGTTCCGCGAGGCCTCGGCCAGCGGCACGCTGGGCGAGGCATGGTCGCTGGCCACCTGGAGATCGCTGCTGACCGACGGCTATTACTGGAGCATGGTCTGGCGCACGGTCTGGATCGGGCTGATGATCACCGTCATCACCCTGGTCCTGTCCTATCCGCTGGCGCTGTTCATCAGCCGGCAGGTGGGGATCGTCCGCACTGTGCTGGTGGTGGCCTGCATCTCGCCGCTGCTGATCTCGGCGGTGGTGCGGACCTATGGCTGGATGGTGATCCTGGGCAACCAGGGCTTCGCCCCCTCGATCCTCCGTTCGCTGGGGCTCGATCCGCCGCGGCTGATCAACAATACCCAGAGCGTGGTGATCGGGATGGTCGAGATCCTGATGCCCTACATGATCCTGTGCCTGCTGTCGGGCTTCGGCCGGCTGGAGAAGGTGCTGGAGGAAGCCGCCTCCTCGCTGGGCGCGCGGCCCTTCACCACCTTCCGCCGGGTGATCCTGCCGCTCAGCCTGCCGGGGGTGCTGCTGGGCTGCCTGCTGTGCTTCGTGCTGGCGGTGTCGAGCTTCATCACCCCCAAGATGCTGGGCGGCGGGCGGGTCGCGCTGCTGGCCACCGAGATCTACGACCAGTCGGTCATCACGCTGAACTGGCCGCTGGCGGCGGGGCTTTCGGTGATGATCCTCGTCATCTTCGGGCTGGCGCTGGTGCTCTATGGCCGGCTGTCGCGCGCGCTGATCTGAGGAGGGGCCCATGTCCACCGTCTGGTACATCCTGGGCCGATTCGCGCTCCTGGTGATCCTGCTGTTCCTGCTGGCGCCGGTGATCCTGGTCTTTCCGATCTCGTTCTCGGCCGATGCCTATGTGGCCTGGCCGCCCTCGGGCTGGAGCGTGAAGTGGTACGCGGCGCTGTGGCAGAACGCCGAGATGGGGCTGGCCTTCCGCAACAGCCTGATCCTGGCCGGCCTGGTGACGGCGCTGACGCTGGCGATCGGCATCCCGGCCGCGCTGGCGCTGGCGCGCAGCGAGTTCATGGGCAAGGAGGCGCTGGTCTCCCTCCTCACCATGCCGCTTCTCCTGCCCTCCATCGTGCTGGGACTGGCGATCCTGATCATCTTCGTGGGCCAGGGACTGGTGGGCAGTTTCCGGGGCATGGTGCTGGCGCATCTGGTGCTGACGCTGCCCTATGCGCTGCGCATCCTGATGACCGGGCTGGTCACCATGCCGGCGAATGTCGAGGATGCCGCCGCCTCGCTGGGGGCCAGCCCGCTGCGGGTGCTGTGGCGGGTGACGCTGCCGCTGATGGCGCCGGCGATGGTGGCCGCGGCGGCGCTGTCCTTCATCGTCTCCTTCGACGAGGTGGTGGTCTCGCTCTTCATCGCCGGGACGCAGCTGAAGCTGCTGCCCGTCTCGCTCTACCACTATGTCGAAAGCCGCACCGACCCGATGGTCGCCGCGGTCTCGGCGCTGGTGGTGGTGGGGACGCTGGCGATGGTGATCGTGGTCGAGCGCGCGATGGGGCTGCGGCAGGCGGTCTCGAAATAGCGTCAGATCCGCCCGCCCTCGGTGCGGAACCGCGCCCAGGGGGTGTGTTGCCGCGTCCAGGGCAGGAAGTCGGCGGCGACGCCGGTGCGGGCCTGGTCGGCCAGCTCGCGCGGCAGGTTGCCCAGTTCGCGCGCCCGGGCCACGATGGTCAGCTCGCGGGCGAAGCGGGGGCCGGGGAAGGGGTGCAGGTCCAGCGTCTCGCTGTCGATCCGCGCCTCGTAGAGGCAGAGCGGTGTGGTGATCGCCCAGCCGTGGCGGCCCATCAGCGCCGCGGCGATCGCCGCGCAGGTGTCGAACTCCATCCCCGGCGGCACGTCCAGCCGCAGCCGGCGCAGCTGCGCCTCGATCTCGCTGCCGGTCAGCGAGCGCGCGCTGAAGCGCAGCAGCGGGATCGCCTGCGCCAGGTCGGCCAGCCCGGCCAGGGTGGCGGGCGGCGCGATCCCCTTGGGGCAGGCGATGATGTAGGGCTCTTCCAGGATCGTCCAGCGTTCCAGCCGGTCCAGCTCGGTCAGGGCCGAGGCGCCCACGATGATGTCCACCCGGTGGGTCATCAGGTCGGAGAGATGCGAGGTGGTATGCCCGGTGAAGATCGAGGCGCGTTCCGAGCGCAGCCGCAGGAAGTCGCAGATCGTGGGGCACAGCGCGCGGGTCAGCGAATCCACCAGCCCGATCCGCAGCGAGGGCATCCTGATGCGCCCCACCTGTCGCAGCAGGGGCGCGATGGTGGAGATCTCGGTGATGATGCTTTCGGCCCGCTGGCGCAGGATCGCCCCGGCCGAGGTCAGCGCGATGGGCCGCACCTGCCGGTCGAACAGCGCGACGCCGATCCGCGCCTCCATCTCGATGATGCGCTGCGAGACCGAGGGCTGCGACATGTTCAGCCGGCGGGCGGCCTTGGCCATGCTGCCGGCGGTGCAGACCGCCAGGAAGATCTCCAGGCTGCGGACGTCGAAGGGGATATGCGCGCTGTCTTGCAGGGGTGGCCTCCTGCCGATGGGTTCCCCCGCCTATAGCACCGCCCGGGCCGGGAACGAAGCGGCCCGCGCCTCAGGCGATGCAGCGCGCGGCGCTCAGGATCGCGTGGTGCAGGCTGCCGGCGCTGCTG
Source organism: Paracoccaceae bacterium (assembly GCA_037190175.1). GTDB lineage: Bacteria > Pseudomonadota > Alphaproteobacteria > Rhodobacterales > Rhodobacteraceae > JBBCJM01. Next base: position 37,220 of record JBBCJM010000170.1, read on the forward strand.
CGGGGGCCGAGGAGGGTCAGGCCCTGCGCCCCGGCCAGCAGGATGCAGCGCATCTGCTCGATCCCGGTCGGGGCGGACCGGCCGGGCCCCAGCGTAGCGGGGTCGATGTCGCAGAGCCGTTCCAGCAGCGGGGCGACCGGGCCGCGGATCTCGAAGACCGCCCAGCCGTCGCTCTGGTCGCAGACCGAGACGCCGGCTCCGCCCGCGGCCCTGATCCGGTCGGCGAAGTCCATGGCATGGGGGGCCAGCACCAGCCACTGCTCGCGCCCCACCGCCACGGCGCGGTGACCGCCCGCCGCGGCCATCTCGCCCGCGGGGGGCAGGGTCAGGCCCAGGAAGGCTTCGGCCGGCGCCAGATCGCCTTCGCGGCGGCGGGCGATCCAGGCGATGGCGAGGTCGGGGTCGTCGCGGATCTCCAGCGCGCCCAGCGTCTGGATGCTGGGCCCGGCCCGGTGCAGGGCGGTTCGGGGGGCAAGCTCAGCCACGCAGGCGCTCTCCTTCCGGGTCGATGAAATGCGGGCTGACCACGCGGACCAGGCTTTCCTGCCCCTCCAGCGGGTTCACCTGCCGCAGGATCTCGCCATGCCGCCGGTCGCCGCGGACCAGCATGGCCAGCCCGATATGGCGGTTAAGATGCGGCGAGCGGCAGGCCGAGGTGATCCAACCCTGATCCTCGGCCAGCACCGCGGCGGCCTCGCGCGCCACCAGGTGGGCGCCGCCGCGGATGGGGGATTGCGGCTCCACCGCCTCCAGCCCCACCAGCCGGTGGTCGTCCTCGCGCACCAGCCATGCGCGCCGGGCCAGCGTGGTGCCGATGGCATCCTTCCTGGCCGAGACCATGCGGCCCAGGCCCAGGTTCGCGGCGGTGGTCTGGCCGGTCAGCTCGCCGCCCGCAGCGTGGCCCTTCTCGATCCGCAGGATCGCCAGCGCCTCGGTGCCGTAGGGAGTGACGCCGAGGTCCGCCCCCACCTCCATCAGCCGGCGCACCAGCGCGTCGCCATAGCGGGCGGGAACCGCGATCTCATAGCCCAGCTCGCCCGAGAAGGAGATGCGGAAGAGCCGCGCCCTGGTCCCGCCGCAGACGGTCAGCTCGGCGCAGGCCATGAAGGGGAAGGCTTCGTTCGACAGATCCTGTCCCGGGTCCACGATCCGGCGCATGAGGTCGCGCGACCGCGGCCCGGCGACGGCGAACTGCGCCCAGGCGTCGGTGGCCGAGACCAGCTGCACGTCCAGGTCCGGCCACAGGCATTGCCGGCAGAACTCCATGTGCCGCATCACCTCGGCGGCATTGGCGGTGGTGGTGGAGACCACGAAACGGTCGGGGGCCAGGCGCGCGGCGGTGCCGTCGTCGGCCACGAACCCGTCCTCGCGCAGCATCAGGCCATAGCGCGTGCGCCCGACCGCCAGCGTCGATATCGTGTTGCAATAGATGCGATCCAGAAACGCCCCCGCATCGGTGCCCTGCACCTCGATCTTGCCCAGGGTGGTCACGTCGCAGATGCCGACCGCGGCGCGCACCGCCAGCGCCTCGCGCTCGGCGCTCTGCTGCCAGCCGGCCTCATGGGGCAGCGGATAGTATTGCGCCCGCAGCCAGGCGCCCGCCTCGACAAAGACCGCGCCGCGTTCCGTGGCCCAGTCGTGCGAGGGGGTCAGGCGGGTGGGGCGGAAATGCGGGCCGCGCGCCCCGCCGGCCAGCGCGCCCAGCGCCACCGGGACATAGGGCGGGCGATAGATCGTGGTGCCGGTCTGCGGGATCGGCCGGCCGGTCAGCTCCGACATGATCGCCAGCGCCGCGACGTTGGAGGTCTTGCCCTGGTCGGTGGCCATGCCCAGCGTGGTGTAGCGTTTCAGGTGCTCGACGGAACGGAAGTTCTCCTGGTGCGCCAGCTTCACGTCCTTCACGGTCACGTCGTTCTGCAGGTCCAGCCAGGCGCGGCCCTTGCCCGGAACGTGCCACAGGGCCGCGATGCGGGTGGGGGCGTCCTCGGCGGGCGGCAGGTCCGGGACGCCGGCGCGCAGGCCCAGATCGCCCAGCGCCTCGCAGGCCGCCCGCGCCCCGCCCCCGAGCGCTCCGGCGGTGGAGAAGTCGCCCGCCGCCGCCCCGGCCAGCGCGATGCCGGGGGCGGTATCGGGGCCGGCGACGAAGGCGGCGATCCCCTCGCTCCACGCCGGGCGGTTGCGGTGGTGGCTGGCCAGTTGCAGATTGGGGTTCCAGCCCCCCGCCACGCCCAGCGCCCCGCAGGCGATGCGACGATGCTCGCCCGAGGCCAGCCGCAGGGCGACCGCCCGCAGCCCCAGCCGGCCGGAGGTGCCGATGACCACCGCGCCGTTGAACTGCTCGACGCCCGGCACCTTCGCCGCGTCGGGGCGCGGGTCGATCAGCGTGACCTCGGCCCCGGCGCGGGCCAGGTCGCGGGCGGTGCGGTGGCCGTCGTCGTTGTTGGCGAAGACCGCCACCCGGCGGTCCACCAGCACCGCCCAGCGGTTGGCCCAGGCGCGCAGCGCCGAGGCAGTCATGATCCCGGGCCGGTCGTTGTCGCGAAAGGCGATCGGCCGCTCGGTCGCGCCGGTGCAGAGGATCGCACGGCGGGCGCGGAGGGTCCATAGCGTCTGCCGCGGCTTGCCCTCGGGCGGGGCGGGCAGGTGGTCGGCCACCCGCTCCACCGCGGTGAAGACGCCGTGATCCAGCGCCGCCAGCACCGTGGTGCGCCCCATCACCCGCACGCGCGGCAGGCTGGCCAGTTCGGCCAGCGTCGCGGCGATCCACTCGGCCGCCGGCGTCTCCAGCAGCCTGGTTTCGGCGTTGAGCCGCCCGCCCGCCTGGAAATCCTCGTCGGCCAGGATCACCCGCGCCCCGGCCCTGCCGGCGGTCAGCGCCGCAGCCAGCCCCGCCGGCCCGGCCCCCACCACCAAGAGGTCGCAATGCAGGAAGCCGCGGTCATAGCCGTCGGGGTCGGGCAGCCCGGCCGCCCGGCCCAGCCCGGCGGCGCGGCGGATCGCGGGCTCGTAGACCCTTTCCCAGAAGCTGCGCGGCCACATGAAGGTCTTGTAATAGAACCCCGCGCCCAGGAAGGGCGACAGCAGGTCGTTCACCGCCATCAGGTCGAAGCCCAGGGGGCCCAGGCGGTTCTGGCTGCGCGCCTCCAGCCCGTCGAACAGCTCGGCCAGGGTGGCGCGCGTATTGGGCTCGCGCCGCGCGCCGGTGCGCAGTTCGACCAGCGCGTTGGGTTCCTCCGACCCCGCGGTCAGGGGGCCACGCGGGCGGTGGTACTTGAAGCTGCGGCCCATCAGCCGCACCCCGTTGGCCAGCAGCGCCGAGGCCAGCGTGTCGCCCGGATGGCCTGCGTACTCCCTGCCGTCGAAGCGGAAGCGCAGGGTCCGGCTGCGGTCGATCAGCCCGCCGGGGATGCGATGGCCTTGGGTCATCCCTGCCTCGCGCGGGCCAGGTCGGCGGCCGGCACGGCCTCGACGATCTCGTGGGTCAGGGTGTTGCGGGTGACCACCAGCCAGCTCTGGTCGCCCATGGCGTGGAACCACAGCTCGCGGTGCAGTCCGGCCGGGTTCTCGCGCAGGTGCAGGTAGTCGTGGAAGGCGTCGGGCGCATCGGGCGCCTGCCAGTCGGGCCGCTGCATCAGCCGGGCGTCGCCCAGGCAGACGAACTCGCGCGAGTCGCGCAGGCCGAGCACGGGGTGGGGGATCAGCATCGGGGCGCCTCAATGCAGGTTGGGCCGGGCGCCCTTGCCGGCCTCGTCGATCACCCGGCCGGTGCGGAAACGGTCCAGCCGGTAGGCGCGGGCCACGGGATGCGGCGCGTCGGTGGCCAGCAGATGCGCGAAGGCAAGGCCCGAGGCCGGGGTGGCCTTGAACCCGCCGTAGCACCAGCCGCCGTTCAGATAGAGCCCCTCGACCGGGGTGCGGTCGATGATGGGCGAGCCGTCCATCGACATGTCCATCACGCCGCCCCAGAGCCGCAGCACCCGCAGCCGGCCCGCCAGCGGCAGGATCGACAACATGCATTCGGCCACGTCCTCGGCCACGTTCATCCCGCCGCGCTGGGCATAGGTGTTGAAGCCGTCGATGTCGCCGCCGAACACCAGCCCGCCCTTGTCGGACTGGCTGAGGTAGAAATGCCCCGGCCCGCCGAAGGAGACCACGCAGGGGATCAAGGGCTTGATCCCCTCGGAGACATAGGCCTGCAGCACATGGCTCTCGATCGGCAGGCGCAGGCCGGCCATGGCCATGATCCGGCTGGTATTGCCGGCGACCGCCGAGCCCACGCGCCCCGCGCCGACGAAGCCGCGCGAGGTCTCGACCCCGGTGCAGCGGCCGCCCTCGATCCGCAGGCCGGTGACCTCGCAGTTCTGGATGATGTCGACCCCCAGCCGGTCGGCCGCGCGGGCATAGCCCCAGACCACCGCATCGTGGCGCGCGGTGCCGCCGCGGGGTTGCAGCAGGCCGCCCCTGATCGGAAAGCGCGCATTGTCGTAGTCGAGCATCGGCAGCATGGCGCGGACCTGCGCACGGTCCAGCAGCACCGCGTCCGAGCCGTTCATCCGCATCGCATTGCCGCGGCGGCGGAAGGCGTCGCGCTGGGCGTCGCTGTGGCAGAGGTTCAGCACGCCGCGCTGGCTGAACATGACGTTGTAGTTCAGCTCCTGCTCCAGCCCTTCCCACAGCTTCAGCGACATCTCGTAGAAGGGCAGGTTGCCCTCCAGCAGATAGTTGGAACGCACGATGGTGGTGTTGCGCCCGGCGTTGCCGCCGCCGATCCAGCCCTTTTCCAGCACCGCCACCCGCCGCGCGCCGTGGACCTTGGCCAGGTAATAGGCGGTGGCCAGCCCATGGCCCCCGCCGCCCACGATCACATGGTCGTAACGCGCCTGCGGCTCGGGGTCGCGCCAGGCCGGGCGCCATCCCCGGTTGCCGGTCAGCCCCTCCTTCAGGATCCGCCATGCAGAGTAAGACATCGCCGTTCCCGCCCAGTGCCTTCCGGCAGCACCATAGACCGCGGCGGGTTGCAGCCTATTCCGCAGGTGCCATTCCAGTCTCCGCCAGCGCCATGTATCCTTGGCGCGGAATCCCCGCTTGCCCGAGGGTCGGATCTTGCCCAGCCAGTCCCCAGCCGATGCCGAACCCGCAGCCGGGACGCGCTGCGCGCGCGCGCTGCGCCGCATCGGCTTCGTGCTGACCGAGAACTATTCGCTGATGCCGGTTGCCGCGGCGGTGGAGCCGCTGCGGGCCGCCAACCTGCTGGCCGGGCGCCAGCTTTACGAGGCGGTGTTCCTGTCCGCGCCGGGCGGGATGCACCTGTCCACCGCCGGGGGCGGGTTCGACACGCTGCCGTTCCGCGAGGCGCCGGGCGATCTGGACCTGGTGTTCGTGGTGGCCGGCGGCAATCCGATGACCTACGAGGACCCGGGGCTGATCCGCTATCTGCGCCGGCTGAACGCGGGCCGGGTGCCCCTGGGCGGGCTGTCGGGCGGCAGCGCGATCCTGGCGCGGGCGGGGCTGATGCAGGGGCGGCGCTTCACCGTGCACTGGCAGCACATCGCGCCGCTGCTGGACCTCGACCCCGATTTCCGCATCGAGCGCCGGCTCTACGTCATCGACCGCGACCGCTACAGCTGCGCCGGCGGGGTGGCGGTGCTGGACATGATGTGCGCCATCATCGAGCGCGACCACGGCGGGCCCTTCGCCCGCTCGATCAGCGACTGGTTCATCCACTCCAACCTGCGCAGCCCCGACGTGCCGCAGGAAGCCAGCCTCGCGCAGCAATACGGCATCCGCCATCCCGCGCTGGCCGCGGCGCTGGCCATCATGACGTCCCACATGGCCGACCCGCTGTCGCCGGCGCAGATCTCGATGCTGAGCGGGATCAGCCTGCGCCAGCTGCACCGGCTGTTCGTGGGCCATTTCGCGATGCCGATGATGACGGTCTACCGCAACCTGCGGCTGGAGAAGGCCGACGAGCTGCTGCAGCAGACCATGCTGCCGATCCTGGAGATCGGGCTGATGACCGGCTTTCCCAATGCCGCGCATTTCTCGCGCGTCTTCGCCCGCCGCTACGGCGCCACCCCGGGCGAGCGGCGCCGGGCCGGGCAGGCGCGCAACATGGTCAGCGAGGCGCCCTCGCTGCGGATGCCCGAGCGGCGGCCGGACCCGCCCTAGGCCAGCGCCAGTCCGGCCAGCGCGGGGTCCTGGGTGAAGAGCTTGCGTTGCAGCCGCTGGCGCGACAGCATCTCGTGCGCCACCGCCAGCCGGTCGGCGGCCTCGACATCGCCGTCGCGGATCGCCTGAAAGATCTGGCGGTGCTGGCGGGCGGTCTCGTCCATGTGGCGCGCGGTTTCCTCGTCGGGGGCCGAGGGGGCGGCGACATCCTCCTCGCTGCCCGAGAAACAGGCCCGCGCCAGCCGGATCTGCGCGTTCAGCGTGGTCTCGTAGAAGGCCTGGAAATAGCGGTTGCGCGCGGCGGCCGAGATCGCCAGGTGGAAGTCCCGGTTGAGTTCCGACCGCCGCAGCCCGTCGCCGCCATGGCGCTGCGCCTCGAAGGCCAGCATGGCGGCCTCGATGGCGGCCAGGTCGGCGGGGCTGCGGTGCTCGGCGGCCAGCCGGTGTACGATCCTGCTGGCGGTCAGCAGCGCGTCCAGCAGGTGCGGCAGGTCGTCGAAGTCCAGCGGCGCCACCCGGGCGATGCGCCCGTCGCGTACCACCAGCCCGTCGGCGATCAGCTGGATGATCGCCTCGCGCACCGGGGTGCGCGAGACGCGCAGGTCCTCGGCCAGGCTGGCCTCCTCGATCGCCGCGCCGGGGCGCATCTCCAGCCGCAGGATGGCCGCGCGCAGCCGGTGATACACCTTGTCGCCGTCGCGGCCTTCCCTTTCGCCCTGCATCCCCATGCCCCGTTGCCGTCTCCCGCGCAGGCTAGCCGCAATGCCCGGCTCAGGCAAAGCGGCTGCGGAAGCTGGCCAGATCGACGTTGCCGCCCGACAGCACCACCACCGCGGTGCGCCCTTCCAGCGCGATCCGGCCGGCGAGGATCGCGGCCAGCCCCACCGCGCCGCCGGGCTCGACCGCCAGCTTGGCCTGCGCGAACAGCAGGTCCATCGCGTCCAGCACCGCGGCATCGCCGACCGCCAGCCCGCCGGTCAGGTTGGCCCTGTTGATCGGGAAGGTCAGCTCCCCCGGCATCTGGGTCACGATGGCGTCGCAGATCGAGACGGCCCCGGGCGGGTTCGCCACCCGGCTGCCGGCCTCCAGCGAGCGGCGGGTGTCGTCGAACCCCTCGGGCTCGACGCAATAGAGCGCGGTCGCGGGCGAAAGCGCCCGCATCGCCACCGAGATCCCGCCGATCAGTCCGCCGCCGCCCACCGGGCAGAGCAGCAGGTCGGCGTTCACCCCCAGGTCGGCGCATTGCGCGGCCACCTCCAGCCCGATGGTGCCCTGCCCGGCGATCACCGCGACATCGTCGTAGGGCGGCACCATGACCGCGCCGGTCTCGGCCATGATCCGCTCGGCGATGGCCCTGCGGTCGCCGGTGTGGCGGTCGTAGAGCACCACGGCGGCGCCGTAGCGCGCGGTGTTCTCGCGCTTCACCGCCGGCGCGTCCTCGGGCATCACGATGGTCGCGGGGATGGCGAACAGCGTGGCGGCCGCGGCCACCCCCTGCGCGTGGTTGCCCGAGGAGAAGGTCACCACCCCGCGGGCCCGCTCGGCCTCGGACAGGCTGGCGATCTTGTTCAGCGCCCCGCGGAACTTGAACGAGCCGGTGCGTTGCAGGCACTCGGGCTTGAACAGCACCCGGCCGCCCGCCGCCTCGTTGATCAGCGGATATTCCAGCAGCGGGGTGCGCAGGTGGCGGCCCTCCAGCCGGGCGGCGGCGCTGCGGATGTCATCGATGGTCACCGGCATGGCAGGTTCCTGTCCCTGGGGTCTCAGCCCGGATAGTGGCGGGCGAGGTAGTCCGCGCCGAACTTGCCCGAGGCGCGGTCCTCGGCGATCAGCGCCGGGTCGCGTTCGGCGGGCGGGCCATAGCCGCCGGCGCCCGGCGTCTCGATCACCGCCACGCCGCCCGCGGGGATCGCGATATTGGTGGATTTCGGCGGCAGCACCGTCACCGCCCCGTCCGCGGCGCGCAGGAAGAACCGGCCCGAGGCGCCGGGCTCGCCGCCGAACAGGCCCCAGGGCCGGTGGCGGAACCGCTCTCCCACTCCGTTGAACTGGCATTCGTGGTCCAGCGGGCGGATCGTGCGGCGCAGGCCCAGCCCGCCGCGGAACCGGCCGGCCCCGCCGGTGTCCTCGATCAGCGCATATTCCTCGACCCGCAGCGGGTATTCCAGCTCGATGGCCTCGACCGGCAGGTTCGAGGTATTGGTGATGTTGACCTGGATCCCGTCCTTGCCGTCGAAGGTCGCCCGCGCGCCCATGCCGCCGCCCAGCGTCTCCAGATAGACGTAGAGCTTGCCGTTGCGCGGATCGACGCCCGAGAACACCGCGCTGGTGTTCGAGCCGTTGGCGGCGGCGATCACCCGGTCGGGGATCTGCTCGGCCAGCGCGCCGAACACGCAGTCCACCACCCGCTGGCAGGAATTCGCCCGCATCACCACCGCGGCGGGCGCCACGCAACTGGTGAAGGAGCCGGGTTCCGAGCGGATCTCGATGGCGTCGAAGATGCCCTGGTTGTTCGGCACCTCGGGGTCGAGCAATGCCTTCAGCGAAAAGCAGACCGCCGACTGGGTGGCGTTCAGCGTCATGTTGACGTTGCCCTTCACCTGGCGGTCGGTGCCGGTGAAGTCGAACAGGATCCGGTCCCCGGTCTTTTCGATGGCCAGCCGGATGCGGATGTCGGTGGTGCCCGCCCCGTCGTCGTCCACCACGTCCTCGAAGGTGAAGCGCCCGTCGGGAAGCTGGCTGATGGCGTGGCGCATCCGCCGCTCGGTGCGGGCCACGATGGCGTCGAAGATCGCGGCCATCCGCCCGGCCCCGGTCTCGGCCAGCATCTCGCCCAGCCGGGTGACCCCCAGGCGGCAGGCGGCGATCTGGGCGTTGAGGTCGCCCTTGCGCTCTTCCGGCAGCCGCATGTTGAGCAGGAGCATCGTCATCAGGTCGCGGTCCAGCACGCCGCGGGAATAGAGCCGCATGATCGGGATGCGCAGCCCTTCCTTGTAGATCTCGTCCAGCCCGCCCGAGAACGAGCCCACTACCGCGCCGCCCACGTCGGCATGGTGGATGATGTTGGCCACGAAGCCGACCAGCCGCTCGCCGTCGAACACCGGCATGGCCAAGTTGATGTCGGGCAGGTGGGTGCCGCCGGCGACATGCGGGTCGTTGGCGATGAAAAGGTCGCCGGGGTGGATGTCGTCCCCGAAGCGTTTGAGGATGAAGGTCATCAGCCCGCTCATCGAGGCGAGGTGGATGGGCAGCGCCATTTCCGCCTGCACGATCAGCCGGCCGCGCGCGTCGGCGATGGCGGTCGAGTGGTCGTGCCGTTCCTTCACGTTGGTGGAGAACGCGCTGCGCATGATGCTGATGAAGCATTCGTCGGCGATCGACTTCAGCCCGTTCCAGGCGATCTCCAGCGAGATGGCGTCGATTTCCTCAGGCATTGGCGATCTCCATGATCAGGTTGGAGGCGGCGTCGACCAGGATCGAGGCCCCCGGGGGCACCACGGTGGTGCTGTCGAGCTGGGTGACGATCGCCGGCCCCTCCAGGCGGAAGCCCACCGGCAGCGCGGCGCGGTCGTAGAGCGGGGTGGCGACGCTGCCGGCCGCGGTGAACCAGACCTGCTGGCTGGCATAGGGTGCGGCCCCGCCCGCGGCGGCGACCGGGGCGGTCGTTTCCGCCCGGGCCAGGCGCGCCAGGGCGCGCAGGCGGATGTTGACGATCTCGACCGCGGCCTCGGGGTCGTGGTGGCCATAGGCCCGTTCGTAGGCGGCGAAGAAGATCCCCCGCAGCGCCTCGGCCTCGGGCAGCGCCACGTCCGCGCTGCCCGCGGGCAGTTCGACCGCCAGTTCGTAGTTCTGTCCCACATAGCGCATGTCCAGCGTCAGGATCAGCGCGG
>JBBCJM010000171.1:0-30754 GCA_037190175.1 Paracoccaceae bacterium
AATTCGGTCCGGTTCCCGCGCGGAAACCGCCTGAACCCCACCGTTGCGCCGCAGCCCGGGCCGCGCTACCTGCGGCCCATGCCCCGCTATGCCTTCCGCATCGACTATGACGGCGCCCCGTTCCACGGCTGGCAGCGGCAGGCGGCGGAGCCTTCGGTGCAGGCGGCGCTGGAGGCGGCTTTGGCGCGGCTGGGCGAGGCGGCGACGGTGCAGGGGGCCGGGCGCACCGACACCGGGGTCCATGCCAGCGGGCAGGTGGCGCACGCCGATCTGGCGCGGGACTGGGACCCCTTCCGGCTCAATGAGGCGCTGAACTGGCACCTGAAGCCCCTGCCGGTGGCGATCACCGCCTGCGCGCGGGTGGGCGGGGACTTCCACGCCCGGTTCTCGGCGGTGGAGCGGCGTTATCTCTACCGCATCCTGAACCGCCGGGCGCCGCCGGTGCTGGAGCGCGGGCAGGTCTGGCATGTGATGGCGCCGCTGGACGTGCAGGCCATCGCCGGGGCCGCGCCGGTGCTGGTGGGGCGGCACGACTTCACCACCTTCCGCGCCGCGCTCTGCCAGGCGAAGAGCCCGGTCAGGACGCTGGACGAGGCGACGGCGACCGCCCTGCCCTGCCCCGGCGGACAGGAGATCCGGCTGACCTTCCGCGCCCGGTCCTTCCTGCACAACCAGGTGCGGTCGATGGTGGGCTCGCTGGAACGGGTGGGGGCCGGGGCCTGGACGGCGGAGGATCTGGCGGCGACGCTAGCGGCGCGGGAGCGCAGCGCCTGCGGCCCGGTGGCCCCGCCGCAGGGGCTGTGCCTGACGGGCGTGACCTATCCGGCCGATCCCTTCGCCTGAGCTATCGCCGCCAGGCCGCCCAGAGGTCGGTCCAGACCTCGGCCAGCGCCTCGGGCTCCGCCGCATGGAGCAGCCGGCCCAGATCCAGCGCGCGTTCCTCGATCTCGGCCGCCTTGGCCCGGGCGGCCGCGCGCAGGGCGGGGGCGGCGGGGTCGTCGCTGGGCTCCAGCCAGTCCACGAAGACGGCGAGGTCGTGGTGGGTGCCCAGCCATTCGCCCAGCTCGTCGGCGGCCCGCCGCCAGGGGTCGATGACCTCGGGCCAGACGGGATGCAGCAGGCGCAGCTGATACCAGAGGTCCTTGACCCGCTTGCGCCAGTCGTGCAGCGCCTCGGCCCCGCGCTGGGCCTGCGCGGCGGCAAAGGCCACTTGGCCCCGGCGCAGGCTGCGCTCCAGCCCCTTGCGCAGCACCCGCTCGTCGCGGCCCTGTACCCGCCAGCCGCGCGCCCGCTCGCGCAGCGCCGCCAGCACCTCGCGCAGGGCCTCGGGGTCGCCCACCGCGCCGCCCTCGCCGCGGGCGGCGGCCACCCGCGCCTCCAGCACCGCGCGCAGGGGGCCTTCGGCCCCGCCCAGCATGTCGTGCACGCCCAGCATCACCTCGGCATCGCGCACGCCGGCCAGCCCCTCGGCCACCCGGCGCAGTTCGGCGATCTCGGCCTCGCCGTCGAAGCCGGCGCGCAGCAGGCGGATCAGGCCCCGCAGCTTCTTCACCCGCTTGCGGATGTCGTGCACGCCCCCGGCATCGGGCGCGCCCGCGCCCAGCGTGGCCAGCGCGCCGTCGATCTCTCCGCCGGCGATCCGGCGCAGGGCGGCGGTCAGGCTGCGGTCCGATGCGCGGAAGGCGAAACTCATGCAGGTCTCCGTGGGGGAAGGCCCGGCCGCCCCTTCTACCTCGTGTCACGTCTGCATGACAGGTTCATGACAGCCTTCGGGCCGCGGAATCCTCGGTGAATCGCTTGACGGCGGGGGCCCGAGCGGCTAGACGCCCGCAATCGAATTGGCTTCACGCTGCCTGCGGCGGCGGGATGTCCTGTTGAACAAGGAACGTCAACCATGTCGCGCGTCTGCGAACTCAGTGGCAAGGGCCCGATGGTCGGGAACAAGATCAGCCACGCCAACAACAAGACCAAGCGGCGCTTCCTGCCGAACCTGAACGACGTCACGCTGATGTCGGAGATCCTCGGCCAGTCGTTCTCGCTGCGCGTCTCGGCCCATGCGCTGCGCACGGTGGACCACCGCGGGGGGCTCGACGCCTATCTCGCCAAGGCCCGGGACGAGGAACTGTCGCCCCGCGCGCTGAAGATCAAGCGCGATCTGGAAAAGGCGCAGGCCGCCTGAGACGGCCCCCTGCCGCATTCCGAGGCCCCGCCCGCGGCGGGGCCTTTGTCGTTCTGCGGCACCTTGTTCCCTTTCCCCGGCGCCGCGGCGGGAGTATCAGGGCACATGCGCCATCTGGCCGCCCTGATCCTTGCCGCGCTCCTGGCGCTGACCTCGCAGACCGTGGCGGTCGCGCGGGGGCTGGCGGGTGTGCCCGGGATCACCGTGGTGCTCTGCGGCGACGATCATCGGACGGCGATCCGCATCGACCAGCGGGGCAAGCCGCTGGGGCCCGCGCACCGCTGCCCCGACTGCCCCGCCCCCGTGGCGCGGTGCCCGCCGCCCGCGGCCCCTGCCCCGCCGGCGCCGCCGGCGGCCGGCCGTGCCGCCCTGCTGCCGGCCGAGGTGCAGGCGCCGCGGCCCCTGCCCCTGGTGCCGCCGGCGCGCGGCCCGCCTGCCCTTGTCTGACGCCCTTCTTTCGGATCATCAGACAGACAGGACCAGACCCATGCAGAAGCTGCTTTCCGCCGCCGTCGCGGCGCTTTTCCTCGCCTTCCCCGCGCTTGCCCATGACGGCATCCATATCGAGAACGCCTATGCCCGCATCGCCCCCGGCGGCTCCAGCGGGGCGGTGTATCTGGAGATCGTGAACCATTCGGCCGAGCCCGACCGGCTGACCGGCGTCGCCAGCGCGGCGGCGCAGAAGGTGGAGATCCATACCTCGGAACAGGACGCCGCCGGGGTCATGCGCATGGTGCCGCTGCCCGAGGGGCTGGCGGTCGAGGGCCACGGCACCCGCCTGCTGCAGCAGGGGGGCGAGCATGTGATGCTGATGGGCCTCACGCAGCCGCTGGCCGATGGCGACAGCTTCAAGGTGGAGCTGACCTTCGAGCGCGGCGAGGTGATCGAGGTCGAGGTCACGGTGGACAACGCCCGGGCGCCGGCGGCCGGGGGCGATCACGACCATTCCGGGCACTGAGGCTCAGCCGGCCCGGGAAAGGTATTCCTCCACCCAGGCCGGGACCGCCTCGGAGGCCGGGCCCAGCCGGCGGTCGGTGAAGGCGCCGGGCACCCCGGTGGGCTCCAGGTTGATCTCCATGGTCCGCGCCCTGGCATAGAACGAGGCGCGGGCCACGAAGCCCGAGGCCGGCCAGACCGTGCCCGAGGTGCCGATGGAGACGAAGAGTTGGCAGGAGGCCAGCGCCGTCTCGATCTCCTCCATCCACTGCACGTCCTCGCCGAACCAGACGATATCGGGGCGGGTGGCGGGCCGACCACAACAGGGGCAGGGGTCGGCGTGGTGCATGGCCATCGGCGCCGCCCAGGTCTCGCCGCAGGCGGCGCAGCGGGCGCGGTCGAGCCGCCCGTGCATGTGCACGACGCCGAGGGAGCCCGCGCGTTCGTGCAGGTCGTCCACGTTCTGGGTGACCAGAAACAGCCGGTCGCCCAGCGCCTGCCCCAGCCGGGCCAGCGCATGATGGGCGGCGTTGGGCTCGGCCCCCGCGGCATTGGCGCGCCGGGCGTTGTAGAACTCGTGCACCTTGGAGGGGTCGCGGGCGAAGCCCTCGGGCGTGGCCACCTCGTTCAGGTCGTATTTCGTCCAGAGCCCGTCCCGGTCGCGGAACGTGCCCAGGCCGCTTTCGGCCGAGACCCCGGCGCCGGTCAGTATCACCACCCGTTCCATCCGTCCCTCCAGCGCCCTGCCATGCGTTCCTTGCATGGCGGCCATTCCGCATCCCCGTGGTTGCCAGGCCGGCAGGGGCGGTTACCTGTGCCGGAGCAGCCCAAGGAGACCCCGATGATGCCCAAGCTTTTCACCCCCCTGCAAGCCGGCGCCATCGCCATGAAGAACCGCATCGTGATGGCGCCGCTGACCCGCAACCGGGCGGCGGGCGGGCTGCCGGGGGCGCTGCACGTGGAATACTACCGCCAGCGGGCCGGGGCCGGGCTGATCGTGACCGAGGGCTCGCAGATCTCGCCGCAGGGCATGGGCTATGCCGACACGCCCGGCATCCATTCGCCGGAACAGGTGGTGGCCTGGCGCCCGGTGACCGCGGCGGTGCACGAGGCCGGCGGGCGGATCGCGGTGCAGTTGTGGCACGTGGGCCGGGTCAGCCACCCGCGGCTGCTGGCCGGCGGCCAGCCGGTGGCGCCCTCGGCCATCCCCGCGAAATCGAAGACCTTCGTCGACGGCCAGTTCCTGCCCACCGGCGAGCCCCGCGCGCTGAGCGAGGCCGAGATCGCGGCCACGGTGCAGGACTATGCCCGGGCCGCGGCCAATGCCATGGCGGCGGGGTTCGACGGGGTGGAGATCCACGGGGCCAACGGCTATCTGGTCGACCAGTTCCTGCGCGATACCTCGAACCGGCGGACCGACGGCTGGGGCGGGCCGATCGAGAACCGCGTGCGCTTCCTGCGCGAGGTGGTGGGGGCGGTGGCGGCCGAGATCGGGGCGGAGCGCACCGGGATCCGCCTCTCGCCCTGGTCGAACGCCAACGACGTGGGGATAGACAGCGACACGCCCGCGCTTTTCGCCGCGGCGGTGGACGCGCTGAACGAGATCGGTATCGCCTTCCTGCACGTGGTCGAGGGGCAGACCGGCGGCGCGCGCGACTGGCCCGCGGGCGGGATCGAGGCGCTGCGGGCGCGGTTCCGCGGCGTGTGGATCGCCAACAACGGCTATTCCCGCGACAGCGCGATCCGGGCGGTGGAGGAGGGGGCGGCCGATGCGGTGGCCTTCGGCAAGCTCTACATCTCCAACCCCGACCTGGCCGAGCGGCTGGCCAGCGGCGCGGCGCTCAACCCGCTGCCCACGCAGGGATTCTACGGCGGCGGGGCGGAGTTCTATACCGACTATCCGCGGGCGGCGTGAGGCGGCGGCTCTTCGCTCCCTGCCGGGCGCTCTTCGCAGCGAAGAGGGCGGTCAGCCGGCGCAGAACGCCTCGGCGGTGGAGCCGAAGTTCTTGTAGCGCGCCCAGAACTGGTTGTCGGCGTCCGACTTCGACATCCGCACCTGCTGCGCCATGTCGGGGTCGGTAAAGAACCTCGCCGCCTTGCGCTGGTCGGCCGCGCGCAGGGTCATGTCGGCCGCCTGCTGGATGCAGCCGCAGAGCGCGGGGCTGGCCGCGCGGCGGTCGGACTTCAGGCAGGCCCGCTCGATGGGGCCGGCCTCGGCCATGACGGAAACGAAGGGAAGCAATGCCGCCGCCATCGCGGCCACAAGGGTGATGCGCATTCTACTGTCCTGCTCTGCCTCTGGGTCGCCGTGCCGGCGGTGCCGTCCACGGTCGCGGATTTGGGAACAATCATGCCGATTCGGGCAAGATTTTTCAATCGCGCGGCAGCGCGGCGCGGCGAATGACCGCTGACCCACAAGGGGTTGCGGGAAGGCCAGGGGCGCCCCACCAGATCGGCAGTCCGCAAGGTCGCCTCGCGCCCCGCGGCCCGCCGTCCGTGGCGCAGAATCGGCGCGCCGCCGCCCCCTTCCCGCCCCCCGGCGGAACGTCTATACCGCCGCGCATGACCGAGCTTTCGCGCATCCGCAACTTCTCCATCGTGGCGCATATCGACCACGGCAAATCCACCCTGGCGGATCGGCTGATCCAGATGACTGGGACGGTGGCCCAGCGCGACATGAAGGAGCAGATCCTCGACTCGATGGATATCGAGCGCGAGCGCGGGATCACCATCAAGGCCAACACCGTGCGGATCGACTATCCGGCCAAGGACGGCAACACCTATGTCCTGAACCTGATCGACACCCCCGGCCACGTGGACTTCGCCTATGAGGTCAGCCGCTCCATGCGCGCGGTGGAGGGCTCGCTGCTGGTGGTCGACGCCTCGCAGGGGGTGGAGGCGCAGACGCTGGCCAACGTCTATCAGGCCATCGACGCGGGGCACGAGATCGTCCCCGTCCTCAACAAGATCGACCTGCCCGCCGCCGACCCCGAGCGGGTGAAGGAGCAGATCGAGGACGTGATCGGGCTCGACGCCTCGGACGCCATCCCGATTTCCGCCAAGTCCGGCCTCGGCATCCCCGAGGTGCTGGAGGCCATCGTCACCCGCCTGCCCGCGCCCAGGGGCGACCGCGACGCGCCGCTGAAGGCGATGCTGGTGGACAGCTGGTACGACGCCTATCTGGGCGTGGTGGTGATGATCCGGGTGATGGACGGGGTGATCCGCAAGGGCGACCGCATCCGCATGATGGCCACCGGCGCCGCCTATGGCATCGACAAGCTGGCCGTGCTGCGCCCCCGGATGGTGGACTGGCCGGAACTGGGGCCGGGCGAGATCGGCGTCTTCACCGCCTCGATCAAGCAGGTGCGCGACACCCGCGTGGGCGACACCATCACCCACGAGCGCAAGGGCACCGACCAGGCGCTGCCCGGCTTCAAGCCCGCCCAGCCGGTGGTGTTCTGCGGCCTCTTCCCCGTGGATGCCGCGGATTTCGAGGCGCTGCGCGATGCCATCGAGAAGCTGGCGCTGAACGATGCGAGCTTCACCTACGAGATGGAGACCTCGGCGGCGCTGGGCTTCGGCTTCCGCTGCGGCTTCCTGGGGCTGCTGCACCTGGAAGTGGTGCGGGAGCGGCTGGAGCGGGAATTCGACCTCGACCTGATCACCACGGCTCCTTCCGTGGTCTATCACCTGTTCATGCGCGACGGCACGATGCGGGAATTGCACAACCCCGCCGACATGCCCGACCTGACCCACGTAAGCCATATCGAGGAACCGCGGATCAAGGCCACGATCATGGTGCCCGACGAATACCTGGGCGATATCCTGAAGCTGTGCCAGGACCGGCGCGGGATTCAGCTGAACCTGACCTATGCCGGCAACCGGGCGATGGTGGAATACGACCTGCCGCTGAACGAGGTGGTGTTCGACTTCTACGACCGGCTGAAATCGGTGACCAAGGGATATGCGAGCTTCGATTACGTGCTGACCGGGTATCGCGAGGACAATCTGGTCAAGATGCAGGTGCTGGTGAACGACGAGCCGGTGGATGCTTTGTCGATGATGGTCCACCGCGACCGCGCCGAGATGCGCGGCCGGGCGATGTGCGAGAAACTGAAGGAGCTCATCCCCCGCCACATGTTCAAGATCCCGATCCAGGCGGCCATCGGCGGAAGGGTGATCGCGCGGGAGACCATCTCGGCGATGCGCAAGGACGTGACGGCGAAGTGCTACGGCGGCGACGCCACCCGCAAGCGCAAGCTCCTGGACAAGCAGAAGGAAGGCAAGAAGCGGATGCGCCAGTTCGGCAAGGTGGAAATCCCGCAGACGGCCTTCATCAATGCGCTGAAGATGGATGGGTGAGGGGGGCTTTCCATAGAGTGCGTGAAATCACGCACCCTGCCGATCCGTAGGGTGCGTGCTCGCACGCACCACCCGGCTCTCGCTCGCTCCGCTCACGCCCCACTCCCACCGCCCCGCCGCGATCTCCCGATGCACCGAGGAGAACGGCCAATCCTCCGGCCGCTCGACAAATCCGTGCTTGACCGGATTGAACCAGCAATAGCGCAGATGCGCCGCCATGTCGGTCTCGTTGCGGATGTGATGCTCCCAGAACCGGCGCTGCCAGATGCCGCGCTCTTGTCGCGCGGCATGGCTGGCGCGCATCTCGCCCCGCGGCAACCCGCGCGAGAATCGCGCCTTGATCAACCGCCACCGGGTCGAGAAATCCCGATCCCCCATCGGCAGCGTCCACAGACAATGCATGTGATCGGGCAAGACCACCCAGGCCTCGATCGCGAACGGCCGCTCGCGCCGCGTTTCGGCCACCGCGAGGCGCAGGCGGTTGATCTCGTCATACAAGAGCCGCGATCCCCGTTCCTGCAAGGCCACCGTGAAGAACACGCTGGCACCGGGGATGCGGGGGCGGAGGTAGTTGGACATGGCCGGATCAGAGCCGACCGAGGTTAATGTCCGGTAAACCGTGGTAAGGGTCGGCTAGGGTGCGTGAAATCACGCACCCTACGTGCCCGCGGCGTCACTGCGCCTCCCGTGCCTCCTCGCTGACCGCCGCGCCGGCGGTCTGGAGGTCGCGGCCGAAGCCCTCGACGGTGCCGCAGGCGGCCAGGGTCAGCAGGGTGAGGGCGCAGAGGGCGAGGCGGATGGGGGGCATGGGGGCCTCCTGAAAGCTGTGGTTCCCCATTCCAACCGCCGAGGGCGGGCCGGGGTTCCCGGGGCGGGGCAGGCCGGCCTTCCGCCCCATCTTCACCACGCAATCACCACGATCCCGCCGCCTTCGCGCCGAAATGCGGTCGCAATCCACCGCGACACTCAACCCCAGGTAGTAATTATGGCGGTTTTCAGAGCAAGAGTCGGTCCGAAACAGGGTAAGAAGAAGGAATGCGAGAGATGAACGATCTGGTGGCGAAAGCGCGTTGCGGTCGGCTGGCGGCGCTGGAGTGGCGGGCTCAGCGGTCGGGGCAGGCCCCGCAGCCGGCCCCGGGGGCCGCGCGCCCCGTTTCCTTCCAGTCGCGCCGGGTAGCCTGGGCGCTCCTCTGACCGGCCCCTGCGCCGCCACGGCCGCGGGGGCGGGTCGTGGCGGCGGCCCGGCGGCCGTCGCGGCCGGCCGGAGGGAACCCGGGATCCCGTCCGGCCGACGCACGGCGCCCGGGGGGCGCGGCTCTTCCCCAGAGGGCCGCGCCCTTCGCCGTTAACCCGGCCTTAACCGCCCTGCCCCTTTCCTGCGGGCATGTGGCGGCTTCTCCCCCTCCTCCTGCTTCTCGCCTGCGGCGCCTCGCCGGCGCCCGAGTTCTTCGGGGCGCAGCGGGTGGACGTGACGCGCGACGGGCGCAGCTATGCCGTCTATCATACCGCGACGCGGGTGGAGGTGATCCGGCTGGGCCATGCCCGGCCGGGCGAACATCGGGCGATCCGCGACGCCATGATCGCGCTGATCCCCGAGGTGACCGGCTGCCGGCCGGTCGACTCCACCCTCCAGGGCGACAGCGGCGAGATGCGGGGTTCGATCCGCTGCTGACCTCGGGGCCGAATCACCCTATGCTGCGCCGCAGCAAAAGGGGGAACCATGGCCCATGTCCTGACCATCGCCCAGCAGAAGGGCGGCAGCGGCAAGACCACGCTGGCGGTGAGCCTGGCGGTGGAGTTCCGCCGCCGGGGCCTGCGGGTCGCGCTGCTGGACACCGACCCGCAGGGCTCGCTGGGCCGCTGGTTCATGACCCGGCGCGAGCGGGGGCTGCAGGACATGGACTTCTCCACCTCCAGCGCCTGGGGCGTGGGCTACGAGGCCGAAAAGCTGCGCAAGACCAACGACATCGTGCTGATCGACACGCCGCCCAAGATCGACAGCGACCTGCGCCCGGCGCTGCGCGAGGCGAGCCTGGTGCTGGTGCCGGTCTCGGCCAGCCATGTGGATCTCTGGGCCACCGACGGGGTGCTGGACCTGGCCTCGCGGGTGGGCAAGCCGGCCATGCTGGTGCTGAATCGGATCAAGGCGGGCACGCGGCTGGCCGAGGAGATCGCCGCGGCCGCCGCCGCGCTGAACCCCGACATCGCCGCGGCCCGGCTGGGCCAGCGGGTGGCCTATGCCGAGACGCTGGGCCAGGGGCTGGGCGTGGCCGAGGCCGGCAGCGCCCCGGCGCGGGCCGAGGTCGCGGCGCTGGCGGAGGAACTCGCCGCCCGGCTGGGCTGAGGGCGCTTTCCTCATCCGTCCGCTGTAGGGTGGGCAATCTGCCCACCATTGCGAGACGGGCGTGGTGGGCGGAATCGCCCACCCTACGTGTTTTGTTCCTTCAGATTGGCGTGCTTCGGCTGGGCCAGCGGGTGGCCTATGCCGAGACGCTGGGGCTGGGCGTGGCCGAGGCCGGCAGCGCCCCGGCGCGGGCCGAGGTCGCGGCGCTGGCGGAGGAACTCGCCGCCCGGCTGGGCTAGCGCCGGCGGTCGCGCCGGGCGCTCATCGGCTGGAAGGCCACGCCGACATGCGCCTCGCAATAGGGCTTGCCGGGCAGCGCGGGCAGGCCGCAGAACCAGAAGTCGCTGGTGGCCGGGTCGCCGATCGGCCATTTGCAAGTGCGTTCGGTCAGTTCCATCAGCGTCAGCTTGCGGGCGCGTTTCTCCACCTCGCGCACCGAGGCCAGCGCCTCGGGGCTGATCTCGTTCTGCGAGGGCTGCGGCGGCAGGGGCTGGCCCGGCACCGCCACCGGCTTGCGCACCGGCAGGGGGGTGACGTTGGCCGGCGGCGCGGTGCTGGCGGGCGCGGCGGGACGCTCGGCCGGCCGCGGCTCGGGCGCCCTCGGCGCGGGTTCGGGCGCGCGGGGGGCGGGCTCGGGGCGCAGCGCGGCGGGCGGGGCCTCCTCCTCCTCGCCGTGGACGCCGTTGCCGCCGACGCGGTTCGACAGGCCCAGCCGGTGCACCTTGCCGATCACCGCGTTGCGGGTGACGCCGCCCAGTTCCTTGGCGATCTGGCTGGCGCTCTGGCCCTCGGCCCACATGCGCTTGAGCGTCTCGACGCGCTCGTCGGTCCAGGACATTCGTCGGGTCTCCGGTCGATGGAAGGGGCCGCTCCCCGGCGGGGCGGCTGACCGGCGCATTCTAAACCTCGGGGCGGCAGACACAAGCGGCACCGCCCGGGAAAAACCCGTGGACAGCGCCTGACGCAGCGGCTATGGCGCCGTCATGGACACCCGCACCGCCCCCTTCGCGCTGCCCCGACGCCGACGCGCCTGACTCGCGCCCCCGGCCGCGCCTGACCGCATCGTCCATCCCGTCGCCTTTCCGTTGACCTTCGCCCGCCCTTGGGGCACCCCTTGGGCCTTGCCAGCAGGGATCCTTTGCCCATGATCACCCCCGTCCTGCCCACCTACAACCGCGCGCCGCTCGCCTTCGTCCGGGGCGAGGGCTCCTGGCTCTTCGCCGAGGACGGCAGCCGATACCTGGACCTGGGCGCGGGGATCGCGGTCAATGCGCTGGGCCATGCCCATCCGGCGCTGGTCGCCGCGCTGACCGGACAGGCCGGAAGGCTCTGGCACGTCTCGAACCTCTACCGCATCCCCGAGCAGGAGCGGCTGGCCGAGGCGCTGGTGGCCGACACCTTCGCCGACACGGTGTTCTTCACCAACTCGGGCACCGAGACGGCGGAGCTGGCGGTCAAGATGGCGCGCAAGTACCACCATGACCGCGGCGCGCCCGAGCGCACCGAGTTCGTCGCCTTCGAGGGCGCGGTCCACGGCCGCTCCACCGCCGCCATCGCCGCGGCGGGGTCGGAGAAGATGGTCAAGGGCTTCGGCCCGCTGATGCCCGGCTTCCACCACCTGCCCTTCGGCGAGATCGAGGCGGTGCGCGCCGCCGTCACCGACCGCACCGCGGCGGTGCTGATCGAGCCGATCCAGGGCGAGGGCGGGATCCGCGCCGCCTCCGACACCTTCCTGCGCGAGCTGCGGGAGCTCTGCGACGCCACCGGCACGCTGCTGATCTTCGACGAGGTGCAATGCGGCATGGGCCGCACCGGGCGGCTCTTCGCCCATGAATGGGCCGGCGTGAACCCCGACATCATGATGGTGGCCAAGGGGATCGGCGGCGGCTTCCCGCTGGGCGCGGTGCTGGCCACCGAAAGGGCCGCCGCCGGCATGACCGCGGGCACCCATGGCTCGACCTACGGCGGCAACCCGCTGGGCTGCGCCGTGGGGCTGGCCGTCACGCAGATCGTCGCCGACCCGGCCTTCCTGGAAGACGTGAACCGCAAGGCCGCGCTGTTCCGCCAGCGGCTGGAGGGGCTGGTCGCCGCCCACCCGGAGGTCTTCGAGGGCGTGCGGGGCCAAGGGCTGATGCTGGGGCTGAAATGCCGCATCGCGCCGGCCGAGGTGGTCAAGGCCGGCTACGGCGAGGGCCTGCTGACCGTGCCGGCCGCCGACAACGTGCTGCGGGTGCTGCCGGCGCTGAACATCCCCGACGCCGACATCGCCGAGGCCGTCGCCCGGCTGGACCGCGCCGCCACTGCCTTGGAGAAGAAGGCCGCCTGACCCTCTTTCTTGCGACAGATATCCTCGGGGGTCCCGGGGGCAGACAGCCCCCGGCGCTCTCCACCAAGAGCCGAGATCATGAAGCATTTCCTCGACATCCACACCACCGACCCCGCCGACCTGCGCCAGATGATCGACAGCGCCCGCGCGATGAAGGATGCGCGCAACGGCCGCCCCCGGGGCACGCGCGACGACGACCTGCCGCTGGCCGGCCGCATGGTGGCGCTGATCTTCGAAAAGCCTTCCACCCGCACCCGCGTATCCTTCGACGTGGGGGTGCGGCAGATGGGGGGGGAGACCATGGTACTCTCCGGCAAGGAGATGCAGCTGGGCCATGGCGAGACCATCGCCGACACCGCCCGGGTACTCTCGCGCTACGTGGACCTGATCATGATCCGCACCTTCGAGGAGGCGACGCTGCAGGAGATGGCGGAACACGCCACCGTGCCGGTGATCAACGGGCTGACCAACCGCACGCATCCCTGCCAGATCATGGCCGACGTGATGACCTATGAGGAGCATCGCGGCCCGATCGCCGGGCGCAAGGTGGTGTGGTCGGGCGACGGCAACAACGTCTGCGCCAGCTTCCTGCACGCCGCGGGGCAGTTCGGCTTCGACTTCACCTTCACCGGGCCGCCGACGCTGGACCCGGAGGACGAATGGGTGAGGTTCGCCCGCGAACGCGGCTCGAAGGTCAGCATCGAGCGCGACCCGCACAGGGCGGTGGAGGGCGCCGACCTGGTGGTGACCGACACCTGGGTCTCGATGCACGACCCCGAAAGCGCACGCGAGCGGCGGCACAACCAGCTGCGCCCCTATCAGGTGAACGAGGCGCTGATGGCGGCGGCCAGGCCCGACGCGCTCTTCATGCACTGCCTGCCCGCGCACCGCAACGACGAGGCCACCAGCGGGGTGATGGACGGCCCGCATTCGGTGATCTTCGACGAGGCCGAGAACCGCCTGCACGCGCAGAAGGCGGTGATGCGCTGGTGCCTGGGGGTGTGAGGGGGCTCCGCCACAGGGTTTGACATCGGGCGCCATCGGGCGCAGCCTTCCTGCATTTCACGGAAGCGATTTGCAGGAGGCCCGCCCTGGACGCCCCGACCGATACCCATGTCACCCTCGACCCCGAGGACTGGTCCACAGCCCGCGCCCTGGCGCACAGGATGGTCGACGACGCCGTCGCGCATCTGGCCGAGGTCCGCCGGCGCCCGGTCTGGCAGCCCCTGCCCGACGCGGTGCGCGCCGCCTTCCGCGCGCCCCTGCCGCTGACCCCCACACCCCTGGCCGAGATCTATGACGACCTGCGTCAGACGGTCTTCCGCTATCCGATGGGCAACATCCATCCCCGCTTCTTCGCCTGGTACATGGGCGGCAGCAACTTCACCGGCGCGCTGGCCGATTTCCTGGCCGCCATCGAAGGCTCCAACCTCGGCGGGGGCGACACCGCGGCGGCGGCGGCCGATGGCCAGGTGGTGGACTGGCTGAAGCAGATGATGGGCTTTCCCGACAGCGCCGGGGGCACGCTGACCTCGGGCGGCTCGATGGCCAACATGGTCGGCCTCACCGTCGCCCGGAATGCCATGGCCGGGGTGGACGTGCGGGCCCAAGGCATAACCGACCTGCCGAGGCCGCTGCGCTTCTACGCCTCGGACCAGGTGCATTCCGCGCACCAGAAGGCGGTGGAGACGCTGGGCCTCGGCCACCGCGCGCTCCGCCAGGTGCCGACCGGCGCCGACTTCCGCATGGACCTGACGGCGCTGGCCGCGATGATCGCCGAGGACCGCGCGGCGGGCCGCCTGCCCGCCTGCGTCATCGCCACGGCGGGCACCACCAGCACCGGCTCGATCGACGACCTGCCCGCGATTGCGGCGCTCTGCCGGCGCGAGGGGCTCTGGTTCCACATCGACGGCTGCATCGGCGCCTTCCTCCGCCTCGCGCCGCGCCACCGCGCGCTGGTCGAGGGGCTGGATTTGGCCGACAGCCTGGCGCTCGATCCCCACAAATGGCTGCAGACGCCCTTCGAATGCGGCTGCGCGCTGATCCGCGACGGGCGGCGGATGTTCGAGACCTTCAACCTGCACGGCGACTACCTGCAGGTACAGGAACGCGGCCTGGCCGCCGCCGAATTCCTGGGCGACTACGGCTTCGAACTCTCGCGCGGGTTCAAGGCGCTGAAGCTCTGGATGTCGCTGCGCGAGCAGGGCGTGGCCCGGTTCGGAGCGCTGGTGGACCGGCACATCGACCTTGCCCGCGCCTTCGCCGACCGCATCCGTGCCGAGCCCCGGCTGGAACTGATGGCCCCTGCCGCAATCAACATCGTCTGCTTCCGCTATGTCGGGACCGGCGGCAGCGAGGCCGACCTCCGCGCGCTCAACACCGAGATCATGCTGCGCATCCAGGAAAGCGGCGTCGCGGTGCCGACCGACACCACGCTGCACGGCCGCCACTCCTTGCGCGCCGCGATCAACAACCACCGCACCACGGCCGAGGATCTCGAGCTTCTCTTCGCCGAAGTCCTGCGCCACGGCGCGGCGCTGCAAGGGGCGTGACGCGACCGGGACCCGGGGCGGGCTTTCGCGGCCGGCCGGATCTCACCCCCGCTCCGCCATCCGCGCCCGGTGGGCCAGGGCGGCGACGGCTAGCAGCAGGAGCGCCAGCGCGGCATAGGTCAGCCGGAACCCGGCGCGTTCGGCGACGAAGCCGATGGTGCCGGGGGCGACCAGGATGCCGGAATAGCCGAACATGGTGACCAGCGCGATGCCGCTGCCGGCGCTGACGCCCGGGTGGTTGCCGGCGGCCGAGAACAGCACCGGGATCATGTTGGCCACCCCCAGCCCGGCCAGGGCGAAGGCGGCGATGGCGATCCCCGGGGTGGGTGCCGCGGCGGCGAGCCCCAGCCCCGCCGCCCCGATCAGCGCCGAGACCCGCAGGGTGCGCACCGCGCCGAAGCGGTTCCGCACCGCGTCGCCGGCGAAGCGCAGCACCGCCATGGCCCCGGCGAAGAAGGCGAAGCCGAGGCCCGCAACCGCCACCCCGGCGCCCAGCTGCTTCGAGAGGTAGAGCGCCCCCCATTCCAGCACCGCCCCCTCGGGCACCATGGAGAAGAGCGACATCATCCCCAGCAGCCACAGCGCCGGATCCCTCGGCAGCAGGCCGCGGGGGGTATCCTGCCGCGGCGCCGGCGGGTCGCCCGGGATCAGCGCGGGCATGGCGGCCAGGACCAGCATGCCGATCACCGCGGCCGCCACCAGCGATGCCGCCTCCGGCCCCAGCCGGGCGATCAGCACGCCCCCCAGCGAGCCGCCGGCGAAGGCGCCAAGGCTCCAGAACCCGTGCGAGGAGGACATGATGGCCCGGCCCAGCCGCCGCTCCACCTCCACCGCCTGGGCGTTCATCGCCACGTCCATCACCCCCGCCAGCCCGCCGAAGGCCGCCATGGTGACCGCGAGCAGCCCGAGCCCGGGCGAGAACACCACCGCCGGCAGGGTCAGGATCAGCGAGAGCGCAAAGAACCGCAGCACCGCGCGGGCGCCGTAAAGGGCGATCAGCCGGCCCGAGAAGGTCATCGCCGCCACCGCGCCCAGGCCCAGGCCCAGGATCAGCAGGCCCAGCACCGTCTCGCCGATCTGGTGGCGCGGCAGGATGAGCGGGATCTGCGGCGCCCAGGAGCCCATGGCGAAGCCGTTGGCGAGAAACATCGCCGCCAGCGCCCAGCGCCCGCGCCGCACGTCGTCCATCCGTATCGCCAGCGTCATTCTTCGGCCTCCCGTCGCGGCGCCCTGTTAGCGCCAACTGCGGGCGGGCGGAAGCCGGGTCGTCAGGTGCCGCGGGGTTTCGCGCGGGTGGTGGGGTCGGCGGCCCAGGGCTCTTCCGGCCAGGGGTGGCGGGGATAGCGGCCGCGCATGTCCTTGCGCACCTCCGCATAGCCCGTGCGCCAGAAGCCGGGCAGGTCGGTGGTCACCGCCACCGGACGGCCGCCGGGGGACATGAGCGTCAGCCGCAGCGGCCGGCGCTGCGGCCCGACGGTGGGGTGTTCGGTCACGCCGAAGAACTCCTGCACCCGGGCCTCGATGCCCGGCGTCTCGGCGTCGTAGTCTATGGGCAGGCGGCGGCCGAGCGGGGTTTCGACATGGGGCGGGTAGAGGCGGTCGAGCTCCCGGGCGGCCGCCCAGCCCAGATAGGCCCGCAGGGGTTCGGTCAGGTCCAGCGCCCGCAGGTCGGCGCGGGTGCGCAGCCCGGTCAGGTGGGGCAGCAGCCAGTCGGCCAGCAGCGCGGCATCCTCCACTGGCGGCAGGTCCAGCCCCGCGGCCCGCGCCTCGGCCGCCCGGACGCGCAGGCGGGCGGCGGCCGGGGTCCAGGGCAGGCCCTCCTGCCGCAGGCCGTCGAGGGCGGCGCGGGCGAGGGCTTCCGGCGGGGCGTCCTTCCACGGGGCGTCGGAGAGGACCAGGGCGCCCAGCCGTTCCTGCCTTCGGGCGATGACGCGCCCCTCGCGGCCGGACCATTCGCAGAGGTCGAGGCGGGTGATCCGGGGGCCATGCAGGGCGCGCAGGTCGGTCTCGGTCAAGGGTGCCGCCTGGCGGATGGTGGCATCGGCCCCCGCCCCGTCGAGGTCGGTGGCCACGATCAGGGGGGCGCCGGAAAGCGGCGTGCCTGGCTCCATCACCGCGCCGCGGCCCGAGGCCAGCCGCCAGCGCGGCGCCTCGCCCGGGCGGCGCAGGCCGATGCGGTCGGGATAGGCCAGCGAGGCCATGGCGCCGGGGGAGAGGATCGGGCCCTTGGGGGCGAGGCGGGCAAGGCGCGCGGCTTCGGCCCGGATGCGGTCCAGCGTCGGGCGGTCGGCGGGCCAGGGGTGACGGTCGGCATAGGCGCGGGGGTCGGTCAGCGCCAGCAGGCGCAGGGCGAGATCCGGCGGCGCCCCGCGCAGCGGGTCGCGGTCGGAGATCAGCGCGGCCAGCATCGCCGCCCCCTGCCCCGCGCCCAGCAGCATATGCGCCAGCCGCGGGTGCAGCGGCAGCGCGGCCATGGCCCGGCCGTGGTCGGTGATCCCGGTGTCATCCAGCGCCCCGAGGTCGGCCAGCAGCGCCCGCGCCTCGGCCAGCGCCCCGGCGGGCGGCGGGGTCAGGAAGGGCAGGTCGGCGGAGCCCCAAAGCGCGAGGTCGAGGGCCAGCGAGGCCAGGTCGGCGCTGGCGATCTCGGGCGGGGGGAAGGCGGGCAAGGCGCCCTCCTCGGCCCGCGCCCACAGGCGGAAGCAGACCCCCGGGGCCACCCGGCCGGCGCGGCCGCGGCGCTGGTCGGCCTCGGCGCGGCTGACGCGCTCGGTCACCAGCCGACCCATGCCGGTGGCGGGGTCGAAGCGGGCGCGGCGGGCGTGGCCGGCGTCCACCACCACGCGGATGTCGGGGATGGTCAGCGAGGTTTCGGCGATGGCCGTGGCCAGCACCAGCTTGCGGCCCTGCTGCAAGGGCTCCAGCACCTGCCGCTGTGCCGCAGCCGGCAGGGCACCGTAGAGCGGTTGTACCACGCAGTCGGGCGGGAGGCGGCCGGTCAGCGCGGCGGCGGCGCGGCGGATCTCGCCCTCGCCGGGCAGGAAGGCGAGGATGCCGCCTTCGGTCTCCTCGGCCGCTTCAAGGATCAGCCGCTGCGCCTCGGCCTCCCACCGCGCATTCGCCGGCAGGGGGCGGGGCAGCCAGCGGGTGTCCACCGGGAAGGCGCGGCCCTCGGCGGTGATCAGCGGCGCATCCTCCATCAGCGCCGCCACCGGCGCCGCGTCGAGCGTGGCGGACATGACCAGCAGCATCAGATCCGGGCGCAGCGCGGCGCGGATCTCCAGCGCCAGGGCGAGGCCGAGGTCGGCGTTCAGCGAGCGTTCGTGGAACTCGTCGAAGATCAGCGCCCCGATGCCGGGCAGTTCGGCGTCGGACTGGATCATCCGGGTCAGGATGCCCTCGGTCACCACCTCGATCCGAGTGGCGGCGGAGACCCGCGCCTCCCCCCGGATGCGCCAGCCGACGGTGCGGCCGGGGGCCTCGCCCAGGCTCTCGGCCATGCGCTCGGCCGCGGCGCGGGCGGCGAGGCGGCGGGGCTCCAGCATCACGATGCGGCCGGGGAAGCCGGCGTCCAGCAGGGCCAGCGGCACGCGGGTGGTCTTGCCGGCCCCGGGCGGGGCCTGCAGCACGGCGCGGCCCTGGTCCCGCAGGACAGAGATCAGCGCGGGCAGGACGGCGTCGATGGGCAGGGGCTCGGCCATGGCGCGGTTATGGCGGCTCGGGCGCAGGGGCGCCAGCGGGTTGACATTCCGCCGGCGCTGGGGCGGTTTGGCCGGCGACAAGGGGGCAGCGGATGGATCTGGCGGCAGGGGTGATCGCGGGCGACCGGCGGGCGCTGGCCAAGGCGGTGACGCTGGTCGAAAGCGTGCGCCCCGACCACCGGGCGCAGGCCATCGCGCTGGGCGAAGCCTTGCGGGCCACCGGGCGGCAGGCGCTGCGGATCGGGCTGTCGGGCACGCCCGGCGTGGGGAAATCGACCTTCATCGAGGCCTTCGGGCTGATGCTGACCGGGCTTGGCCTCAAGGTCGCCGTGCTGGCGGTGGACCCCTCCTCGACCCGCACCGGCGGCTCGATCCTGGGCGACAAGACGCGGATGGAGCGGCTGTCGCGCGACCCCCGCGCGTTCATCCGCCCCTCGCCCAGCCAGGCGCATCTGGGCGGCATCGCCCGGCGCACGCGCGAGGCTGTGGGGTTGTGCGAGGCCGCGGGCTTCGACGTGGTGCTGATCGAGACGGTGGGGGTGGGCCAGTCGGAAACCCTGGTGGCGGAACTGTGCGACCTTTTCGTGCTGCTGCTGGCCCCGGCGGGAGGCGACGAGTTGCAGGGGGTGAAGCGCGGGATCATGGAGATGGCCGACCTGATCCTGGTCAACAAGGCGGACGGGGCGCTGAAGCCCGTGGCCCTTCGCACCCAGGCCGACTATGCCGGGGCGCTGCGGCTGCTGCGCCGGCGGCCGGAAGACCCGGAGGGCTTCCCCAAGGCGCTGACCGTCTCGGCGGTGGAGGAGGCCGGGCTGGCGGAAGCCTGGGCCGAGATGCAGGCGCTGGCCGACTGGCGGCGCCAGGAAGGCTGGTGGGACCGCCGCCGCGCCGCGCAGGCCCGCCACTGGTTCGAGGCGGAGGTGCGCGAGGGGCTGCTGGAGGTGCTGACCCGACACGCCGACCTGCGCGAGGCGATGGCCCGGGGTGCGGCGGCGGTCGAGGCGGGCCGCACCACCCCCGACCGCGCGGCGGCCGAGGTGCTGGCGCTGCTGGGAGGGTGAAAACGAGGGCTGGAGCACGAGCTGCGACGTGTGTCGGCGATTTCGCCAGAGACGATCAATGTAGTCGTCTCCAGCGAACAGTTTCCTACCCCTTTACGGTGATCTCGATCTGTTCTGGCTGAACCCCCAGAGACAGAGCGAGAAGCGCCTTCGCTGATGCAATTGTTAGGGGTTTTGCGTCAGAGATTGCTTCTTCTTCCGCTTCTGTGGCGACGTTTGTTGAAACCGGCTCGATCTCTTCTGTCTCACCGGCGGCAACCTGTCCAAGACTCACTCGGCTGAAGCGCCATTCAAAACGGGAGCGCGCTCCTTTCCGTCCTATGATGAAGCGCCCACATCCGGCTTCTTCAAGCTCCTGGGCCAAAGCCACCGCAGACTTCCGAGATATGTCGAGGACGCTAATCAGTCTCTCGATCGAAGTCTCGGCGGCATCGTTTTTCAGAGATGCTGTCCAGTCAAACAGCTTTTTGGCCTGGGGGTTGCGTTCGTAGAGGGTTTGGACCGCTTTAACGATTACGGGTTGAAAATCGTCGTTCATGATAACTCCTTATCTTAAAATTACGTGATTTCCTTGATCACGCAGACCATATGCAGGGGTAAGATGGCGATGTCAAGGCTTAAGATGGAAATAAGGAGCCATAATGTGCTATTTTTGGTTTTAGCGTGACGGTAAGGTTCTTGGTGCCCCCAGCACACCGGACAAGATATGCCGGCAACGCAAGGCCGCGGCGATAGCCTCTGCCAATCCCGTTGCGTTCCCCTCGGCCCTACCGCACGCCCCCCGAAGCCCCGGTTAAGGAAGCCTTGCTAAATCCCTTGCCCATCCCGGACGGCCGCAGGGTCCCGGGCCCGAAAGGCACAGCAAGGCAAGGGGTCAGACGCGATGAACATGGCAGTTACCGACGGGCTTCTTCTGATGCCGCCGCCCTTCTCGGCGGACCTGAGCCTCTGGTCGCGCGAGGACGGGACGCCCGGCTCGGGCAGCTATGCCGGCCAGCCGAACGCGGGCTTCGTGCCGGCGGACCAGGACTTCGGCGGCTGCCTGGAGCTGCTGAAGGTGCAGGCCACGCAAAGGCTGCGCTCCTATGGCCAGACGCCGATCCTGCCGGGGCTCTACCTGCGGGTGACCGCGCGGGTGAAGGCGATCTCGGGCAACCTGCCCGCGGTGCGGATCGCCGCCTATGCGGCACGGGCCAACGGCACCAACGTGACCACGGTGACGCAGACCGGGCCGGCGGTGACGCTGACGGGCTATGGCACGGTGGTCACCGTCAGCGCCATCGTGGGGGTGGGCAACCGGCAGGGCGTGGACATGGCCTGGGGCCGCACCCCGGTCTACGGCCATTTCGGGCTGGACCTGACCGGGCCCAACGGCGGGGTGGTGCGGATCGACGACCTGGTGATCGAGGACGTGACCGCCGCCTTCCAGCGCAAGATGATGGACTGGGTGGACGTGCGCGACTATGGCGCGGCGGGCGACGGGGTGACGAACGATGCGGCCGCCTTTGCCGCGGCCGATGCGGCGGCGGCGGGGCGGGCGGTACTGGTCTCGGCCGGGAGCTATTTCCTGGACGCCAACGTGACCTTCAACAGCAAGGTACGCTTCGAGGGTACCGTGGTGATGCCCCCCGCCCGGCGGCTGTCCTGCACCCGCGACTTCGACATGGACACCTACGAGGCCGCCTTCGGGTCCGAGATCGAGGGGTTCCGCCGCGCGGTGCAGGCGCTGTTCTACTTCACGGACCATGTGGCGCTGGATCTGGGCGGGCGCCGCATCCAGATGAGCGAGCCGCTGGACGTGGCGGGGGTGGCCGGGCTTACCTCGCTGGCGCAGCGGCGGGTGATCCAGAACGGGCTCCTGGAGGCGCAGCCGGGGCCGGCCTGGGACAGCCAGGTGGTGACCTCGGTCGCGACCTATACGCCCACGGCGAACGCGCTCACCCTGACCGGGGTCGCCAATGTGGCCAACATCCCC
Source organism: Paracoccaceae bacterium (assembly GCA_037190175.1). Classification (GTDB taxonomy): domain Bacteria; phylum Pseudomonadota; class Alphaproteobacteria; order Rhodobacterales; family Rhodobacteraceae; genus JBBCJM01. The sequence goes on from JBBCJM010000171.1 coordinate 21,434, forward strand.
GTGGGGGCGCGGGTCGGCGGCACCGGGGTGGGGCGCGAGATCTATGTCCGCGGCAAGAACGTGGGCGCCGGCACGGTGGAGCTGTCGCGGCCGCTGTGGGGGGCGGCGGGCACCCGCACGCTGACCTTCACCCGCTATCGCTACATGCTGGATTTCAGCGGCTTTTCCAGCCTGTCGCGTTTCGAGCTGCTGAACCTCGAGTTCCAGTGCGAGGGCAATGCCAGTGCGCTGATGCTGCCCTTGGCCGGGATCGGGTTCCGGCTGGCCGACTGCATCGTCAACCGGCCGAAGGACCGCGGCATCACCTCGGCGGGTGAGGGCTGCCAGGGTCTGTTCGTGGACCGCTGCCAGTTCCTGTCGAACGAGCAGCCGCTGCCGGCGCAGGACCGCACCACCATCGCGCTGAACGTGAACGCCAACGACGCCAAGCTGCGCGACAACCGGGTGGTGCGCTTCGCCCATTTCGCCATCCTGTCGGGTTCGGGCAACCAGGTGCTGGGCAACCACTTCTTCCAGGGCGACGACCAGGCGCTGGGGGTGCGGCGGGCGGGGCTGATCTTCGCCTCGACCAACGTGAAGTCCACGGTGTCGGACAACTACGTCGACAACTGCTTCATCGAGTGGAACAACGAGCACGACCCGGCGCCGGAGTTCTCCAGCGAGTTCTCCTTCGGCGGGCTGACGGTGACCGGCAACATCTTCATGGTCAACGACGTGCCGCCGTCGTTCCGCTGGTTCGTGGTGGCGCCCTATGGGCCGGGGCATTTCATCAACGGCTTCACGCTCAGCGACAACGTGTTCCGCACGGTGAACGCCTCGGTCGAGCGGGTGGAGGCGGTGGACACCACCATCGCCACGATGGACTACACGCGGTTCCGCAACATCCTGATCGGCTCGAACTGCTTCAACGGGGTGACCCAGGTCACCCAGAGCCCGGCCATGGTGCGCCACGTGCAGAACACCCCGGCGGCGACATGGGTGGTCAACGGCTCGGGCCTGTTGCCGTTCAACGCCCGGGCGCGGACGGTGCAGGCGGTGGTGGCGGACGGGCAGATCACCACGGCCGCGAATGCGGGGGTGGCCGAGATGCCCTGGGTGCAGACCGAACAGGGGGCGGGCAACAATCTGGTGAACCTGCGCTGGTCCACCGCGGTGAAGGGCGCCGCCTTCGTGACGATCCGCTGCGACAACCCGAACTGACGGAGGGGGGAAGTCGCAGGGGCTGGGGCGGGCAGCGATGCCCGCCTCTTTCTATTGCGGGGGCAGGACATCGGCCGGCTCGAGCCGGTAGGCCCGGGCAAAGCCGCCGTTCAGCAGCGCCGTCTGCGGTGTCAGGCGGAAGAAGCGGAAGTCGGGCAGGTCGACATAGACCCTGGCCTTCGGATGCTCCTGAAGCCACAGCGCGCGCAGGTCGGCGTGGTCGGGGCCGTCGCGGTCGACAGGCGCGGCGGTGGCGCGGAGCATCAGCCGCGGATGGGTCAGCGGATCGCCCTTGTCGCCCACCTCGCCCACCATCAGCGCGCAGGCCGGATGCGCGCGCAGCGCCCCGGAATGCGGCGCGAGGCCCGAGACCAGGATCAGCGGCACGCCGGCGCGGTCGCGCCCCAGCGCCACGCGGCTGATGCCCGGAGTGCCGGTGTCGGGGTCGGTCCAGGCCAGCGCGGCGTGCGCGGCGCCGGCCAGCAGGCCGCGGGCCAGCGCACGGGCCTCGTCGTCGGGCGGCAGGGTGGGGTCGGGACGATTCGCCATGCGGGGATAAGAGCCCCCCGCCGCAACGGTCGCAAGGGCCGGGCGAATCGCCCTGCGGTGGTGCCGGACATGCTGCGCCGCAGCGCGGCCAAGCGTCACAGGGGCGCGGCGGAGGGCCCTCGGGCCTCTCACACCGGCGTGAACAGGCAAGGGCTTGTCGCGCAACGCCCAAATCCCGCCACATTCGCGGACATTTACAAATCGCCCCTGTGGATCGTCAATAAATTTACAGGAAAGTCGATGAAATAAATGGGGTTACGCGAAAGTCACGATTTGAGTAAACTCTTGCCTGGGGAAGCCTGAGGGGCGAGTTTCGCGCCATCCAGTTCTTCGAGGAGGAGGAGCCGAACATGCCGGACACCGTACATCTCCAGGCCACCCATCCCGCCTCGCCCGATTTCGTGGCGAAGGCGCATGTGAATCCCGACAGCTATGCCTCGCTCTACGCCGAGTCGGTGTCCGATCCGGCCGGGTTCTGGGCCCGCGAGGCGCAGCGGATCGACTGGATCCGGCCCTTCACCCGGGTGCAGGACACCGACTTCACCTTCGGCAAGGTCTCGATCAAGTGGTTCGAGGACGGGGTGCTGAACGTCAGCGCCAACTGCATCGACCGCCACATGATCGCCCGCGCCGACCAGACCGCGATCGTCTGGGAACCGGACGACCCGAAGGAGCCGGCGAAGCACATCACCTATCGCGAGCTGCTGGAGCAGACCTCGCGCATGGCCAACGTGCTGAAGGCGCATGGGGTGAAGAAGGGCGACCGGGTGATCCTGTACCTGCCGATGATCCCCGAGGCGGCCTATGCCATGCTGGCCTGCACCCGGATCGGGGCGATCCATTCCGTGGTCTTCGGCGGCTTCTCGCCCGATGCGCTGGCCAACCGGATCAACGACTGCGGCGCGCATGTGGTGATCACCGCGGACTGGGCCCCGCGCGGCGGCAAAAAGACGGGCCTGAAGGACAACACCGACAAGGCGCTCCTGCACTGTTCCGACCGGGTGAAGTGCCTGGTGGTGAAGCGGACGGGGGACGAGACCTCCTGGGTGGACGGCCGCGACTTCGATCTTCTGGCGGAGATGGCCGAGGCCAAGCCCTACTGCCCTTACGTCGAGGTGGGGGCCGAGGATCCGATGTTCATCCTCTACACCTCCGGCTCCACCGGCAAGCCGAAGGGCGTGGTGCATACCACCGGCGGCTATCTGGTCTTCGCCGCGATGACCCACCAGATCACCTTCGACTACCATGACGGCGACGTGTTCTGGTGCACCGCGGACGTGGGCTGGGTCACCGGGCACAGCTACATCGTCTATGGCCCGCTGGCCAATGGCGCCACCACGCTGATGTTCGAGGGCGTGCCCACCTGGCCCGACGCCGGCCGGTTCTGGGAGGTGATCGCCAAGCACGGGGTGAACCAGTTCTACACCGCCCCCACCGCCATCCGCAGCCTGATGGGGCTGGGGCCGGAATGGGTGGAGAAGCACGACCTGTCGTCGCTGAAGCTCTTGGGCACCGTGGGCGAGCCGATCAACCCCGAGGCGTGGAACTGGTACAACACCCATGTGGGCCAGGGCCGGCTGCCCATCGTCGACACCTGGTGGCAGACCGAGACCGGCGGCCACATGCTGACCCCGATCCCCGGCGCGATCCCGACCAAGCCGGGCTCGGCCACCCTGCCCTTCTTCGGCGTGAAGCCCGTGGTGCTGGACGCCACCACCGGCGCGCTGGTCGAGGAGACGGAATGCGAGGGCGTGCTGGCCATCGCCGACAGCTGGCCGGGGCAGATGCGCACCGTCTGGGGCGACCACCAGCGGTTCGAGGAGACCTATTTCCAGCAGTACAAGGGCTATTACTTCACCGGCGACGGCTGCCGGCGCGATGCCGACGGATACTACTGGATCACCGGCCGGGTCGATGACGTGATCAACGTCTCGGGCCACCGGATGGGCACCGCCGAGGTCGAAAGCGCCCTCGTCGCGCACGAGAAGGTCGCCGAGGCCGCGGTGGTGGGCTATCCGCACGACATCAAGGGCCAGGGCATCTATGCCTATGTCACCCTGATGAAGGGGATCGAACCCTCGGACGGCCTGCGCAAGGAGCTGGAAAGCTTCGTGCGCACCGAGATCGGCCCCATCGCCAAGCCCGACCTGATCCAGTGGGCGCCGGGCCTGCCCAAGACGCGCTCGGGCAAGATCATGCGGCGCATCCTGCGCAAGATCGCCGAAAACGACTTCGGGTCGCTGGGGGATACCTCGACGCTCGCGGATCCTTCCGTGGTGGATGACCTGATCGCCAACCGGATGAACCGGGGCTGACGACGCGGCGGGGAGCCAACCCCGCCCGCCTTCGCCCGGTCGCCCGGGCACCAGACAGACGGAAAGCTGCCGCGCCGGACATCGCCCGGCGCGGAGGAAGAAGCTTTGCCCGCCGCAAGGCGCGGCATCGCACGGGGAAGGAACGGCCAGCCTAGCGGCCGGTAACCAGGGACGGAACGGCCCGCGACAGGGCCATGAACCGAAGGAGGGAGCCAGAACATGGCATCGACTGACGCCGGGGGCTATCGCGAAAGATCGCGCCCCATGACCGGAGAGGAGCGCAAGGTCATCCTTGCCTCGTCCGCGGGAACGATCTTCGAATGGTACGACTTCTATCTCTACGGATCGCTGGCCGCGATCATCGGGGCGCAGTTCTTCACGCCCTTCCCCGAGGCCACGCGGAACGTCTTCGCGCTCTTGGCCTTCGCCGCGGGCTTCATCGTGCGCCCCTTCGGCGCGCTGGTGTTCGGGATGCTGGGCGACCTGATCGGCCGGAAGTACACCTTCCTGATGACGATCATGATCATGGGCCTCTCGACCTTCCTGGTCGGCCTGCTGCCCAACTACTATTCCTGGGGCGTGGCCGCGCCGGTGATCCTGATCATCCTGCGCATGTTGCAGGGCCTGGCGCTGGGCGGCGAATACGGCGGGGCCGCGGTCTATGTGGCCGAGCACGCGCCGGCGAACCAGCGGGGCTACTTCACCAGCTTCATCCAGACCACGGCCACGCTGGGCCTGCTCCTGTCGCTGGTGGTGATCCTGATCTTCACCTCCTACGTGAACAACAACTATGCCCCGGTGCCGCAGTTCGGCCTGGACGGCCAGCCGATCCTGAACGCGGCGGGCGAGCAGGTCATGCTGGAACCCTGGCGCGACTGGGGCTGGCGGATCCCCTTCCTGGGCTCGATCTTCCTGCTCTTGATCTCGCTCTACATCCGGATGCAGATGAACGAGAGCCCGGCGTTCAAGAAGATGAAGCAGGAAGGCTCGCAGTCCAAGGCGCCGCTGCGCGAGGCCTTCGGCAACTGGAAGAACGGCAAGATCGCCCTGATCGCGCTGCTGGGCCTCACCGCCGGCCAGGCCGTGGTGTGGTACTCGGGCCAGTTCTACGCGCTGTTCTTCATCCAGAACGTGGTGCGGGTCGACTTCTTCTCGTCCAACGTCTTCGTGGCCTGGTCGCTGATCCTGGGCACCGGCGGCTTCATCTTCTTCGGCTCGCTCAGCGACCGCATCGGCCGCAAGCCGATCATCCTGGCGGGCTGCCTGATCGCCGCGATCACCTACTTCCCGGTGTTCCAGGCGCTGACCCGCATCGCCAACCCGGCGCTGCACGCCGCGCACCAGACCCAAGTGGTGATCACCGCCGACCCGGCCGACTGCTCGTTCCAGTTCAACCCGACCGGGACCGTCTCGTTCACCAACTCCTGCGACATCGCCAAGGCGCAGCTGAGCCGCACCTCGGTGAACTACACCACCGTGGACGGCCCTGCCGGCCAGCCGGCGACGATCAAGGTCGGCGACACCGTGGTCACCTCCTATGACCAGGCCAGGACCGCCGCCGCCGTCGCCCAGGCGACCACCGCGCTGCAAGCGGCCCAAGCTGCGGCCGAACAGGCCAATGCCGGGACCGACGAAGACGCCAAGACCGCCGCGGCCACCGCGGTGACCGAGGCCGAGGCAGCCGTGACCGCCGCCCGCGGCACCGCCGCCGCCTTCACCCGCGACCTGAACGCGGCGCTGACCTCGGTCGGCTATCCGCTGGCGGGGGTGGAGAACCCGACGGTGGCCAAGGCCAACCACTTCTTCGACATCTTCTCGGCGCAGAAGCTGGCGATCATCGCCATCCTGACCTACCTGATCGTGCTGGTGACCATGGTCTATGGCCCGATCGCGGCCATGCTGGTGGAACTCTATCCCACCCGCATCCGCTACTCCGGCCTGTCGCTGCCCTACCACATCGGCAACGGCTGGTTCGGGGGCCTGCTGCCCGCCACCGCCTTCGCGATCTCGGCCCAGACCGGCAACATCTACTCCGGCCTGTGGTACGCCATCGTGGTGGCGCTGATGACGGTGGTGATCGGCACCCTCTTCGTGCCGAACGGCACCCACAAGAAGGACATCTTCGCCGACGACTGACACCGCCGGGCGCGCCCGGCCGCACGCCCCGGCGCGGCCGCTCCCTCCTGCCGGGTGCGGCGCGCGGCCGCTGCCCCCCGCCGGACGGAGTGACCCCGGATGCAGACGAAAGCCAGTCAGCCCTCCGCCCCTTCGCCCGCTGCCCTTCAGCGCGCGCGGCGGTCCCACAGGGCGAACCCGCCCAGGATCACGGCCAGCCAGACCAGGTTGGCGACCAGCCCCAGGCCGAAGGCCGGCCAGAAGGCCACGCCGGAGCCGATGGTCAGCGGGATCAGCGCCGCCACGAACACCACCCCCGCGGCCAGCGGGATCACCCGCCCGGTGGCCGCCGCGGTGTTGCGCTGGGTCAGCACGAGGCCCAGCAGCAGGACGATGCGGAACGGGTCGGTCAGCATCGCGATCAGCGTCTCGGTCATGGGCGGGCTCCTCTCGGCCCCCTTGATCCGGGATCGCGGGGCCGAAGGCAAGCATGGCCTTGTGGCGGGGCGCTGACATGGCAGCCGTGCCACGCCGCCGCCGCGTGCTGGTGGTCGAGGACGAGGACAACATCGCCCTGGCGCTGGACCATGTGATGACGCGCGAGGGCTATGACCACGACCGCATCGCCTCGGGCGCCGGCGCCTTGGCCCGGATCCGGGCGATGCGGCCGGATCTGGTGCTGCTGGACGTGATGCTGCCCGAGGTCTCGGGTTACGACATCTGCCGGGGCGTGCGGCTGGACCCGGGGCTGGCCGGGGTGAAGATCCTGATGATGACCGCCCGCGGCCCGGCCGCCGAGCGCGGCCGCGGGCTGGCGCTGGGGGCCGACGGCTTCATCGCCAAGCCCTTCGAGCTGCGGGAACTGCGGCGGGAAATGCGGCGGCTGCTGGGGTAGCACCGGAATTCGCGCGAATTCCGGCCCGATTTCCGCGCGGAAATCGGTGCCTACCCCGCCAGCTCCCCCGCCAGGGCCCGGTCGATCAGCGCCACCGTCTCGGGCAGGCCGTAAAGCGCCGCGAAGCCGCCGAAGCGGGGGCCTTCGCTGGCGCCCAGCAGCACCTCGTAGAGCGCCTTGAACCAGTCGCGCAGCGGCTCGAACCCGTGGGCCTTGCCGATCTCGTAGACCAGATTCTGCACCGCCTCGTCCTCCGCGGGCCCCTCCCAGGCCGCCAGCCGGTCGCGCAGCTCGGCGATGGCGGCGCGTTCCCTGTCGGTCGGCAGGCGATAGCTGCGGGTCGGCGCGATGCGGTCGTTGAAGTAGCGCACCGCGAAGCCCGCGGCCGCGTCGAGGTCCGGGTTGCCTTCCGGGCTCGCCCCCGGCGCATAGCGGCGGATGAAGCCCCAGAGCCCCGCCGCATCCTTGGCCCCCGCGACCGAGGCGAGGTTCAGCAGCATCGCGAAGGAAACCACCATGGTCGAGGCCGGCGGCTGCCCGCTGTGGATGTGCCAGACCGGGTTGTTGACCTGTTGCTCCACCGACTGGCCCGGGAAGGCCTTCAACTGCTGGTGGTATTCGTCCACCGCCCTGGGGATCACGTCCCACCACAGCCGCTTGGCGGTCTTGGGCTTCTGGTACATGAAATAGCTGAGGCTCTCGGCCGAGGCATAGGTCAGCCATTCGTCGATGGTCAGCCCGTTGCCCTTGGATTTCGAGATCTTCTGCCCGTGCTCGTCCAGGAACAGCTCGTAGGTGAAATGGTTGGGCGCCCGGCCCCCCAGCACCTCGCAGATCCCGTCATAGATCGGCGTGTTGGTGGAATGGTCCTTGCCGTACATCTCGAAATCCACGTCCAGCGCCGCCCAGCGGGCGCCGAAGTCGGGCTTCCATTGCAGCTTCACATGGCCGCCGGTGACGGGCAGGGTCCATTCCCGCCCCTCCTCGTCGTCGAAGGTGATGGTGTGGGCCACCTTGTCCACATGCTTCATCGGCACGTAGAGCACCCGCCCCGTCTCGGGGTGGATCGGCAGGAAGCAGGAATAGCTCTGCTGCCGCTCCTCGCGCAGCGAGGCCAGCATGATCTCCATGATCGCCTCGTACCGCTCCGCCGCCAGCCGCAGGGTGTCGTCGAACCGGCCAGACCGGTAGAACTCGGTCGCCGAGATGAACTCGTACTCGAACCCGAAGGTGTCCAGGAACCGCCGCAGCATGGCGTTGTTGTGATGCCCGAAGCTCTCGAACTCGCCGAAGGGATCGGGCACCGCGGTCAGCGGCCGTTGCAGGTGCTGGTACAGCATCTCGCGGTTGGGCACGTTGTCGGGCACCTTGCGCATGCCGTCCACGTCGTCGGAGAAACAGATCAGCCGCGTCGGAATGTCGCTGATGGCCTCGAAGGCGCGGCGGATCATGGTGGTGCGCGCCACCTCGCCGAAGGTGCCGATATGCGGCAGGCCCGAGGGGCCGTAGCCGGTCTCGAACAGCACGTATCCCTTGGCCGGATCCTTGCCGCCGTACCGCTTGAGGATCGCCCGCGCCTCTTCGAAGGGCCATGCCTTGGACTTCATCGCGGCGTCGCGGAGCGCGGTCATCATCGGGATCCTTCAGGAAAGGGCGTGGCTCGGCGGCCCGCCGCCCGCCCCTCTATTGCCGGCCCCGGGTCGCGTCAATAAATTCCACCCCATATTGACCGGAGAGGAAGCCAGCCGTGCCCGAGATTCCCCCCTCGATGACCCCCCAGGATGCGCTTCTGGCGATCATGGTCGCGGTCTCGGCCTCCGACGACCAGATCCGCACCTCGGAACTGGTGGCGATCCAGCGCATCGTGCAGAGCCTGCCGGTGTTCGAGGGCTACGACCCCGACCGTTTCCGGCAGGTCACCCAGACGGTCTTCGACCTGCTGGAGGAGGAGGAGGGGCTGGACGCGCTGTTCGGCCTGCTGCGCGAGGCGCTGCCGGAAAAGCTCTACGAGACCGCCTATGCCCTGGGCTGCGACGTGGCGGCGGCGGACGGGCCGCTGCGGCAGACCGAGCTTCGGATGCTGGAGGAGATCCGGCACGAACTGAACGTCGACCGCCTGCACGCCGCGGCCATCGAACGGGGCGCGCGGGCGCGGCACATGCGGCCGTGAAGGGCGGGCAATCTGCCCACCACCCCACACCTGAAACAAGATCGCATCAGCCGGAACCGCGCCAGCGGCTGGCGCGG
>JBBCJM010000172.1:0-25611 GCA_037190175.1 Paracoccaceae bacterium
CAAACGGCGCGAAGGAAAACACCACACCCAGGCCCTCATCGCCCTCGCGCGCCGCCGCGTCACCGTCATCTGGACCATGCTCCAACGTCGCGAAGCCTTCGATCCAGACAGAAAAGCAGCTCGACTTACGCATTACTCGGCTGCCTGCGCCCCGGGATGTTCCAGCGTCAGATCCACGGCCTGTTCCACCGCACGCAGGGTGTCGGCCAGGCAGGTGTCATCGAGGCCATGCGCCTCGCACATGAACCAGGGCTCGCGGCTATCGGGCTCCACGATCACGCCCAGGTCGTGCAGGAACCAGGCCATCCGGTCGTAGAAGGAATAGTCCGACCGCTTCCAGTCGCGATAGTTGTCGGGCGGGGCCTCGGCGAAGAACAGGCCGAACATCGAGGGGTGGCCCGAGAAGCTGTGGGTGATCCCGCGGGCCTTGAGGATGGCGGAGATGCCGGCCTTCAGCCGCTCGCCATAGGCGGCCAGGGTGTCGAGGGCCGGGGTCTCGTCCAGGATGCGCAGGCATTCCTCGGCCGCGGCCAGGCTGACGGAATGTGCGGTATAGGTGCCCCCGTGCGAGGCCCCGCCGGGGCGGAAGCTCCGCATCACCTGCTCCCGCCCCGCCACCACGGCGATGGGATAGCCGTTGGCCATGGCCTTGGCGAAGGTGGTGATGTCGGGCTGTACCCCCAGCAGGCCCTGCACGCCCCCCTTGCCCACCCGGAAGCCGGTCTTCACCTCGTCGATGATCAGCAGCACGCCGTGGCGGTCGCAGAGTTCGCGGGCCAGCCGCACATAGTCCGCCCGTGCGCCGATGGCGCAGCAGTTGCCCTGGATCGGCTCGATCAGCATCGCGGCCAGGGTGTCGCCATGCCGGCGGAAGGTGTCCTCCAGCCGCTGGCAGTCGTTCATCGGCACCAGATGCGCGAGTTCCCGCAGGGTGCGGGGGATGCCGGCGCCGTAGGGCACCACCTCGGGGTCGGCGTTCGCACGCCGGTCCCAGCCCTCCATGTTGGCCATCCACATCGCGGCGTCGAAGAGGCCGTGATAGCCGCCTTCGACCAGCAGATAGCTGTCGCGCCCGGTATGCGCCCGCGCCAGCCGCAAGGCCGCCATCACCGCCTCGGTGCCCGAGTTGGAAAAGCGCACCAGTTCCGCGGCCGGCACCATCTTCGCGATCCGCTCGGCCACCGCCAGTTCGCGCTCGGTCGACAGCGCGAAGACCCCGCCCACCTCCATTCCCCTGCGCGCGGCCGCATCCACCCGGTCGTCGGCATAGCCCAGGATCGCCGGGCCGTAGCCCAGCCGGTAATCCACATAGCCGTTGCCGTCGATGTCCCAGGTGCGGCCGCCCTTGCCGTGGTGGACATAGATCGTCCGCTCCTCGCCCCAGTAGCGGAAGGTCGAGGCGACCCCCAGCGGCAGACGTTTCACCGCCCGGGCGAACTGGGCGTTCGACCGGGAAAGATCGCGGATCGGCAGGGAGGGCATCGGGCACACTTTGACGCAGCCGGGGCGCGTCGTTCCTTATTGACTGTCCTGTCAATCAGAATACGGATTCTGACTGATCTGTCAATCAGCGTGGAGATCGCTCGATGAGCGGCCCGGCGCCCCCCGCGCATCATGGCGCTTTAAAATGCCGGGGAACGCGCTACATCGCATGACTGGCTGGACGGAGGTGATGATGGACGACTCGGCCGCCGCGCGATCCGACCCGCCGCAGCCGCCGCGCAAGCTGCCCAAGGACGCGCGGCGCACGCAGATCATCGAGTCGACCATCGAGACGCTGGCGAGCCTCGGTTATGCCCGTACCACCCTGTCGGAGGTGGCCCGCCATGCCGGGCTGTCGCACGGGCTGATCAACTTCCACTTCAAGACCAAGGACGGGCTCTTGGCCGAGACCTTGCAATACCTGTCCGACGAATACCGCGCCAACTGGCTGGGCGCTGTGGAGGCCGCGGGGGCGGAGCCCGAGGCGCAGCTGCACGCCATGCTGACCGCCGACTTCCGCCCGGCCATCTGCACCGTGCCGCGGCTGTCGGCCTGGTGCGCCTTCTGGGGCGAGGCGCAGAGCCGGCCGATGTACCAGGAACGCTGCGCCGCGAACGACGAGGAATATATCCGCAGGCTGGAAGGGCTCTGCGCCCGCATCCTCGCCCGCGCCGGGCAGCAGGGCGACCCCCGCCGCATCGCCCGCATCCTGCGGGTGACCACCGAGGGGCTGTGGCTGGACCTGATGACCTCGGCCGCGCCCTTCGAGATCGCCGATGCCCGCGACACGCTGATGACCTGCCTGGCGGCGATATTTCCCCGCAGCTTCGGGCCGGACGGGGCGCCGCTGGGGGCGGCAATCTGACGCGGCTGTTACCGATGCTTATGACAGGCCGCGCATTCGGATTAGGCTTCGGGCGCGCCGGGGTCTAGGGCGGGCCCGGGATGCATTCGAGGGGGATGGCATGACCCTGCGGCTGGCCTTCATCGGCTTCGGCGAGGCGGCGCGGGCCTTCCTGGGCTCGCTGGCCGAGGTCACGCCCGTGCAGGCGACGGCCTATGACATCCTGATTCACGGGCCCGAGGCCGAAGGCCTGCGCCGGGCGGCGGAAAGCATGGGCGTGCGGCTGACCCAGAGCGCGGCCGAGGCCGTGGCGGGCGCCGAGTTGGTGATCTCGGCCGTCACCGCGGCGCAGGCGGCCGAGGCGCTGCGGCTGCCCTATGCCGGGCCGGTGCAGCGGCAGGTGGTGTTCGACATCAACTCGGTCACCGCGGCCTGCAAGGCCGCCAATGCGGCGCGGGTGCGGGCGGCGGGGGCCTATTATCTGGACATGGCGGTGATGGCCCCGGTCCACCCCGCCCGCCACCGCACGCCCGTGCTGGTGGCCGGCGATCTGGAACCGGCCCGGCGCTATCTGGACGATCTGGGGTTTTCCTACGAGGTGGCGGGCCAGACGCCGGGCGAGGCGGCTGCGGTCAAGATGGTGCGCAGCCTGTTCGTGAAGGGGCTGGAGGCGGTCACCGTGCAGGCGCTTTCCGCCGCTGCGGCCTCGGGCTGTCTGGAGCGGGTCTGGGCCTCGCTGAACAAATCCTACCCAGGCCTGAACCTGCCCGATTTCGCCCCCTATCAGTTCGAGCGGATGGCGCGGCACGGCCGCCGCCGGGCCGAGGAACTGCGCGAGGTGGCGCAGACCATGCGGGACCTCGGCTTCCCGGCCGGGGGGGCGCTGGCCGAGGGGATCGCGGATGTGCAGCAGGCGGTGGCCGCCGCGCGGCCGCAGGTTTCCCCGGATGCCGGCGACAGCGCCCGGGCGGTGGCCGCGGCGCTGGCCCGGGAGACAACAGGAGGAGGCTGAGGGATGGAACCCATCTTCGACATCGCGCATCTGGCGCATGTGGAGGTCTATACGGACAAGTTCGAGGAAAGCCTGGACTTCTTCACCCGCATCTACGGGCTGAAGCTGTCGGGGCAGGACGAGACCTCGGCTTGGTTGCGCGCCTGGGACGACTACGAGTTCCATTCGCTGAAACTCACCCGCCACCATACCACCGGCGTGGGCCATATCGCCTATCGCACCTCCTCGCCGCAGGCGCTGGAGCGGCGGGTGAAGGCCATCGAGGCCTCGGGCTACAAGGTGCATGGCTGGACCGAGGGCGACATGGGCCATGGCCCGGCCTTCCGCTTCGAGGACCCTTTCGGGCATGTGTTCGAGATCTACTGGGAGACCCGCCGCTACGTGCCCGACGAGAAAGACCGCTCGGCGCTGAAGAACCTGTCCAGCCGCTATTCCGGGCAGGGCGTCAGCCCGCGCCGGATCGACCACGTGAACCTGCTGGGCGAGGACGTGACCGAGTTCCGCCGCTTCGTGGCCGCGACGCTGGGGATCAGGGTCACCGAATACATCCAGCTGGACAACGGCCGGCTCGGCGGCTGCTGGTTCTCCTGCAACAACAAGACCTATGATCTGGTCTGTTCCGAGGAGCGCGGCGGCGGCATGGGGCGGCTGCACCACCTGACCTATGCCACCGACACGCGCGAGGATATCCTGCGCGCCGCCGACCTCTATCTGGAAAACGGCATCCACATCGAAACCGGGCCGCACAAGCACGCCATCCAGGGCTCGTTCTTCCTGTATTGCTGGGAGCCGGCCGGCAACCGCATCGAGCTGGCGAACGCCGGGGCGCGGCTGCTCCTGGCCCCCGACTGGGAACCCGTGGTCTGGACCGAGGCCGACCGCAAGAAGGGCCAGGCCTGGGGGCTGAAGACCATCGAGACCTTCCACACCCACGGCACCCCGCCGGTCAAGCAAGCCTGAGGCCCCGTCATGAGCAAGAAAACCGCGCTGGTGGTCAGCGCCCATTCCGCCGATTTCGTCTGGCGCTGCGGCGGCGCCATCGCGCTGCACGCGGACCTGGGCTACGAGGTGACGGTGGTCTGCCTGTCCTTCGGCGAGCGCGGGGAAAGCGCCAAGCTGTGGAAGCAGAAGGGCATCACGCTGGAAGAGGTCAAGGCCGGCCGCCGGGCCGAGGCCGAGGCCGCGGGCCGCGCGCTGGGGGTGCACGACCTGCAGTTCTTCGACCTGGGCGACTATCCGCTGGGGCTGTCGGACGAAGCCCGGCTGCGGCTGGTGGACGTGATCCGCGCGGTGCAGCCGGAGTTCATGCTGACCCATTCGAAATGGGATCCCTACAACACCGACCATATGGACACCTTCCGCTTCACGCTCGACGCCCGGATGATCGCGCAGGCGCATGGCCACAACCCCGGCGAAAAGATCCTCGGCGCCCCGCAACTCTATCTGTTCGAGCCGCACCAGACCGAGCAGATGGAATGGAAGCCGGATACCTTCCTGGACATCTCGGCGGTCTGGGACCGCAAATGGGCCGCGATCCAGTGCATGGAGGGGCAGGAGCATCTCTGGCATTTCTACAAGAACGTGGCCGAGAACCGCGGCAACCACTTCATGCGCAACTCGGGCGGGCAGGCGACGGGGCGCAAGGCCACCCATGCCGAGGGGTTCCAGTCGGTCTTCCCCCGCTGCGTGGACGAGCTCTGATGGCGGTGGTGGTGCAGGACGTGCCGCGCGCCGACCGGGCGGTGATCGGCGCGCTGGCCGAATGCGGGGTGGCCACGGTGCACGAGGCGCAGGGACGGCGGGGGCTGCTGGCGTCCTACATGCGGCCCATTTACGCCGGCGCGCAGGTCGGCGGCTCGGCGGTCACCATCAGCGCGCCGCCGGGCGACAACTGGATGGTCCATGTGGCCATCGAGCAGGTGCAGGAGGGCGACATCCTGCTGCTGGCCCCGACCTCGCCCTGCGAGGACGGTTATTTCGGCGACCTGCTGGCGACCAGCGCCATGGCGCGGGGCTGCCGCGGGCTGGTGATCGACGCCGGGGTGCGGGATGTGCGCGACCTGACCCGCATGGGCTTTCCCGTATGGTCGAAGTGCATCAGCGCACAGGGCACCGTGAAGGAGACGCTGGGCTCGGTGAACATCCCCGTGGTCTGCGCGGGGCAACTGGTGAACCCCGGCGACGTGGTGCTGGCCGACGACGATGGCGTCTGCGTGGTGCGGCGCAAGGAGGCCGCGACGGTGCTGGACAAGGCCCGCGAGCGCCTCGCCGCCGAGGAGGCCAAGCGCCAGCGGCTGGCGGCCGGCGAACTGGGCCTCGACCTCTACCGGATGCGGGAAAGGCTGGCCGAGAAGGGGCTGAGATATGCCTGACGGGATCCGCGTGATGTGGATGCGGGGCGGCACGTCGAAGGGCGGGTATTTCCTGGCCCGGGACCTGCCCTCCGACCCCGCCGCGCGGGACGCCCTGCTGCTGCGGGTGATGGGCTCGCCCGACCCGCGGCAGATCGACGGGATGGGCGGCGCGCATCCGCTGACCTCCAAGGTGGCGGTGGTGCGGCCCTCGGCCCGGCCCGACGCCGACGTGGACTACCTGTTCCTGCAGGTCTTCGTGGACCGCCCGGTGGTGACCGACCGGCAGAACTGCGGCAATATCCTCGCCGGGGTCGGCGGTTTCGCCATCGAGCGCGGGCTGGTCCCGGCGCGGGACGGGCAGACCGTGGTGCGGGTGTTCATGGAGAATACCGGGCAACTGGCCGACCTGACGGTGCAGACCCCGGGCGGGCGGGTGACCTATGCCGGCACCGCGCGGATCGACGGGGTGCCCGGCACCGCCGCTCCGGTGGGCATCGTGTTCCGCGACACAGCGGGGTCGTCCTGCGGGGCGCTGCTGCCCACCGGCCGGGCGGTGGACCGGATCGAGGGGGTGGAGGCCACCCTGATCGACAACGGGATGCCCAGCGTGATCATGGCCGCGGCCGATCTGGGGATCACCGGGACCGAGAGCCACCACGACCTGAACAAGGATACCGCGCTGAAGGCAAGGATGGAGGCGATCCGGCTGAAGGCCGGGCCGATGATGAACCTGGGCGATGTGGCCGAGGCCTCGGTGCCCAAGATGGTGCTGGTCTCGCCCCCCGACCATGGCGGCGCGGTCAATACCCGCAGCTTCATCCCGCATGTCTGCCACGACGCCATCGGCGTGCTGGGCGCGGTCAGCGTGGGCACCGCCTGCCTGCTGCCGGAAGGGCCGGCGGCGCGGGTGGCGCGCTTGGGCGCGGGCAATCCGCGCAGGCTTTCCATCGAACACCCCACCGGCGAGTTCACCGTGATCGCCACCCTCTCCGACACCGGCGAGGTGGCCGAGGCCGGCGTGCTGCGCACGGCCCGCAAGCTGGCGGACGGCCATGTATTCGCCTGACGCGCAAAGCTGGTTCCCGGCGGGGGACGAATTGCCCAACCTGCGGCACCTGCGGCTGTTCGAGGCCGCGGTGCGGCTGGGCTCGCTGACCCGCGCGGCCGAGATGGTGCATGTCTCGCAGCCCGCGGCCTCGCAGGCCCTGGCGCGGCTGGGGCGCCTCTTCGGCGCAAGGCTGGCCGAGCGCACCTCGGGGGGCCTGCGCGCCACGCAGGAGGGGCGGATCGTGCAGGCCCGCGCCGCCCGGGCGCTCGCGCATCTGGCCGAGGCCAACCGGCGGATCACCCTGCGCTCGCGCCTGGGCCGCGGCGTGGCCGGCGACCGGCTGGAACGCCACGCCACCATGGCGCAGCTGCGCGCGCTCTCGGCCTTTGCCGAGGCCGGCAGCTTCTCCGACGCCGCCCGCCGCATGGGCCAGACCGAACCCGCGGTGCAGCGCGCGGCGCGCGAGATCGAGCGGCTGCTGGGCGTGCCGCTGTTCGACGGCGGCCCGCGCGACATCCGCCTGACCCCGGCGGGCGAGACGGTGGCGATCCATGCCGGGCTGGCGCTGAAGGAGATCGCCGCGGCGCATGACGAGCTGCGCGAGGAGACCGGGGTCTTCGACGGCCGGCTGGTGGTGGGCACGCTGCCGCTGGTGCGCACCCGGGTGGTGCCCGAGGCGGTGGTGGCGCTGATGCAGCGCCACCCGGCGGCGCGGATCGAGGTGATCGACGGCTCCTACGATTCGCTGGTGCGCGGGTTGCGCAGCGGGGCCTGCGACATGATCCTGGGCGCGCTGCGCGAACAGGGCCGGCCGCGGGGGCTGGCCGAACGCCCGCTGTTCCACGACCGGCTCAGCATCGTCGCCCGCGCCCGCCATCCGCTGGCGGGCCGGGCGCTGGAGGGGCCGGAACTGGCCGGCTACCCCTGGGTGCTGCCCCGCCGCGACACGCCGGCCCGCGGGGTCTTCGAGCGGCTGGCGGAAGAGCGCGGGGTGCGCGACGCCGGGCGCGGCCATGTCGAGACCGGCTCGCTGGTGGCGCTGCGGGGGGTGCTGCTGGCGTCCGATGCGGTCACGATCATCTCATTGCAGCAGATCGACTACGAGCTGCGGCAGGGGCTGATCGTGCCGCTCGACCTCGAGGTGGCCGAAGGCGAGCGGGTGATCGGGGTGACCACGCTGGAGAACTGGCGCCCCACCGCGGTGCAGGCGGCGTTCCTGGAGTGCCTGGAGAGTGTCTGCGGGGGGTTGTAGAAGCCAAAATCCTTGGAAGAAACTTGGATCTCAGACCACGATCCGCACCGGCTCGGCGTTGCAGAAGATCACGAAATGCCTGCTGTTCTCGACCGGGCGATAGCCGCGCCCAGGACCCCCACACGGTCCGGCTCAGCCCGCCGCCTGGGCCCTGTCCCCGGCCCGGCCGGTCCCGCGCGATCCCGTCGCGGCGAGCGCCAGACGGAACGCCGCCTCCATCGCGTCGATCACCGGCAAGCCGTGCCGGCTTTCCAGTTCGGCCGCCCGTCCGGTGAGGCCGGCCGAGCCCAGGATGATCGCCTCGGCGCCGTCCCAGTCGCGGGCCAGCGCGATGGTGGCGTCGAGCTGCCGGTCCGCCGTGCCCGACCGCGCCGCGGCGGCGGCGACGCCGACCCCGGCGGCGCGCACCGCGCATTGGCCTTCGGCCCCGAGGCCGGACAGCACCCGGCGGATGCCGGGGATCGCGCTGCCCACCGTGGTCACCACGGCGAAGCGGCGGCTGCGCAGCCGGGCGAAGGCGACCGAGGCCTCGACCGCCCCCACCACCGGCGCGCGCAGGAGCCGCCGGCCGGCCTCGAGCGCGATGTCGTCGAAACAGGCCATGACATAGGCGTCGAACCCCGGGTTGCCCGCCAGCAGCGCGATGGCCAGCGGCTCGGCCACGGCGCGGTCCGCGGGGGTCTCGATCGACAGGGGGCTGTCCGCGGGGTTCAGCACCTGCACCTCGTGGCCCGCGGGCAGCACCTGCCGCGCCGTGCGATGCAGGAGCCCGTTCACCACCGGGTTGCCGTTGGGGTTGACGATCAGGAGGCGCCCGGCGGGCGCCTCCCCACTCGTTACGCAACCGATGCGGTCGTCACTCGTCACAACACTCATTGCCGGCCTGCCAGGATGTCGGGCAGCCACATGACGATCTGCGGCCAGATCATCAGCGCGATGGCGAAGAGCACCATCACCACCACATAGGGCAGCGCGCCCAGCATGACCTCGGAATAGGGGCCGCCGTCCTTGCGCACCCCGTGGACCACGAAGAGGTTCATCCCCACCGGCGGCGTGATCAGCGCGATCTCGCACATGATGACGATGAAGATGCCGAACCACACCGGGTCGATCCCGGCGGCCAGGATGATCGGCATCACGATGGGCACCGTCAGCACCAGCATCGACATCGCGTCCATGAAGGTGCCGAGCAGCACGTAGAACACCAGCAGCAGGAGGAGCAGCGCCAGCCGGTCCAGCCCGAAGCCGCCGATCCACTGCGTCATCGCCTGCGCCGCCCCGGTCATCGAGATGGTGACGTTGAGCAGCAGCGAGACCACCAGCACGATCATCACCATGCCCGAGGTGCGCGCCGCCTGCACCGAACAGGCCACCAGCAGGTCGACCGTCAGCCGCCCGTTCAGCGCCACGAAGCCCAGCGCCATGACCACGCCGATGGCCGCCGATTCCGTGGGCGTGGCCAGCCCGGCATAGATCGAGCCCATCACCACGCCGAAAATGATCAGCGGCGGGATCAGGTATTTGCCCAGCGCCAGCTTCTCGCGCAGCGGCATCTCGATCAGCGCGGTCGCGGCCGCCCCGGCCCGGCTGTGGAAGAGGGCGATGTAGACCGAGAAGCTCAGCGCCAGCAGCAGGCCGGGCACCACGCCGCCGGCGAAGAGCTGGCCCACCGAGGTGTTGGCGATGGAGCCGTAGACCAGCAGGTTGATCGACGGCGGGATCAGGATGCCGAGCGTCCCGCCCGCCGCCAGCGATCCCAGCGCCGGCCCCATCGGGTATCTGTACTGCTGGAGCGCGGGCAGCGCGATGGTCCCGACCGTCGCCGCGGTCGCCACCGACGAGCCCGAGGTGGCCGAGAACAGGGTGGTGGTGGCGATGTTGGAATGCAGCAGGCCCCCGGGCAGCCGCGCCAGCCAGACCGCCAGCGCGTCGTACATCCGGTCGGCGATGCCCCCGCGCAGCAGAAGCTCGCCCAGCAGCATGAAGAGCGGGATGGCCAGCATGGCGGGGCTGTTCAGGCTGGACCAGATCACCCCGCCCATCATCTCGACCAGCGGCGTGCCGAACAGCATGTAGCCGCCGAAGGCGCCGACCGCGATGATGGTGACCGCGATGGGCAGGCTCAGGGCCATGAGGAACAGCATCGCGCCGAAGCCGATGCCGACGAGGGCGATGCTCATTGGACGGCCTCCCTGGCGGCGGGGTGAATCTCGGCCTCGCGGCGCCTGAGGTCTTCCAGTTCGGCCTCCAGCTCCTCCTCGGCCGAGACGGTGCCGAAGTGCCTGCGGATACCCGCCCAGTCGCCCCGCAGCAGCATCCGCACCGCCTGGACGGACAACAGGATCCCCGCGACCGGGAAGGTGATCGAGGTGATCAGCCAGATCGACTGCGGCCAGACCAGGGGCGTCGCCCAGGGCGTCTGCGCGATGGAGCGGTAGAGGCGCGTCTCTCCCACCGTCTTCACGGTGAAATACAGGAAGAAGACTGCCAGCAGCGTCAGCGACACCACCGCCGCCACGTCCAGCACCGCCTGCGCCTTGCGCGGGAAATGCTGGGTCAGCTGGCTGATGCGGATATGCGACCGCGAGACCAGCGCGACGGTGAAGCTCAGCGGCGCGGCGATGGCGATGGCATAGCCGCCCAGCTCGTCGATCCCGCCCAGCGAGTAGGAGAAGAACTTGCGCAGGAGCGTCTCGGCGGTGACCGCCAGAGACAGGGAGATCATCATGATCCCGAAAACGATCCCGAGGACCTTGGCATAGCGTTCCATCGCTGCGCCCTCAATGCCCGAGGCCGACGCCGATGGTGCTGCGCCAGACCTGTTCGCAATCCGCGGCGACGGCGTTGCATTGCGTCGCCCAGATCGGCAGGGAGACCTCGGCCACCGCGTCGGTCACCAGCTTCAGGTCGGCCTCGGACACCGGCGCCTCGACCAGCTTGTAGAGCGTGCCGCGCTCGCAGGGCTGCTGCCCGGTGTTGCAGCGCATCGCATCGGCGTAGAGCTCTTCCGAGAAGGTCCAGATCTCCTCGGTCAACTCGCCGATGGCCGCCTCCAGCACCGCCTGGTCCTCGGGCGAGAGCTTGTCCAGGCTGCGCAGGTTGATGGCATAGCCGTTCATCGCCAGCTGCAGCGCCACCGGCAGGACGGTGGTCGTCGCCTCGGGCCAGCCGCCGGTGTTGGCCGAGGAGGGGCCGGTGATCGCGCAATCCACCACGCCGCGCGCCAGCGACTGCTGCACCTCGCCGAAGGGCATCGAGATGCCGATGGCCCCCAGCTTGGCCACGAAATTCGCCGCCGACTGGTCGCCCACCCGGATCTTCAGGTCGTGCAGGCCGGCAAGGCTGTCGATCTGCGGCTTGCAGAAGATCACCTGCGGCCCGGCGGGCCACATGCCGTAGAGCCTGGCGTTGAACTGCGCCCGAAGCCGCTGGTCCACATAGGGCAGGAAGGCGGAGACGTTCCGCTTGCCGGCATCGAAGCTGGTGTTCAGCCCCACGAGGTCCAGCCCCAGGACCGAGGGCTCGTCCCGGCTGACCTGCGGGCCGCGGATCGACACGATGTCGAACAGCCCCGAGCGCAGGACCCGCAGCCCGTCGGTGTCGGGGATGCCGGCCACGTCGATGGGCAGGTATTCGACGCGGATGTCCAGCCCGGTCCTTTCGGCAAGCGTCTCGAAGAAGGGTTGTTCCTTCTGCTGGGCGATGAGGCCCGAGCCCGAGGGCTGGCCCAGCACCCGCAGGGTGACGGTATCGGCCAGGGCGGCCGAGGCGAAAAGCGAACAGGTGGTGAGAAGCAGGGTGCGGAACATGGTGTCCTCTCTGTTGATCGATTTTCTTGGGTCCTCCCGAGAGGACATGAAAACACATTTTCACAAACCGGCACAGATTCGTGTAGATCATGAAAACAAAATTTCAAGCCTTGCCAGGATCTGCCTGCGCCTTGTGCGCGAATCCCCGCCTAAAGCCGCCCCTGCGTGCAGTCTGTCAAAGCTCGTCCAGCGCGTCGTTGAGGCGCTCGATCTCCCGCAGCCGGTCGCGCCCGGCGGTTTCGGCCAGCGCGATGGTGCGATTCGCGATCAGGTTGCACAGGCCCATCACCGCGACATGGTTGAACAGCGGCCCCGGCGAGGCGGTCTCGCAGCGGAAGTGCCAGGCGGCCGAGCCCCGCGGCGCCACGCCCTCGTCCGTGACATAGGCAAGGGCCGCCCCCCGCGCCGCGATCTCCTGCAGGATCGCCTCGGTCTGCGAGACGCGGCGGCGCATGGCGAAGAAGATCGCCACATCCTCGGCCCGCAGGCTGACCAGATGCTCGCCCATGGTCTGGCCGGCGGCGGGGATCGCCACGATCTCCTCGATCACCTGCGTCATCTGCCATTGCAGGTAGACGGCGAAGGCGGTCGAGGCGCGGAACCCGATCACCCAGACCTTGCGGGCGGCGAGCAGCCTGGCCGCGAGGGCGTCGATCTCCTCCAGATCCACCCCGGCCAGGCTGAGCTGCAGGTTGCTGCTGTCGCGCTCGATATAGGTCGCGACGGTCTGCGCCTCTCCCGGCCCGGCGGGCGCGATGTAGAGACGCGATCCCGTGTTGCGCTCCTGCCGGGCGTGAAGACGGGCTTCCTCGTAGGACTGATAGCCGAGGCGATGGACGAAGCGCGTCACCGTGGCGTTGGACACCCCGGCCAGCGCCGCAAGCTCCGAGGCGGTATAGCTGGCGACTTCGCCCGGAAAGTCCGAGATCAGCTCGCCCAGCTTGCGCTCCGCCGGCCGCAGCGTGGGCGCGGCGGCCCGCACCTTTGCGAGGAATGATCCGCCTTTGGCCATGCACCACCCGGGCGTGAAAAGCTGTTTTCACGCTAGCATCGCCGCGGCGCGTTGGGAATAGCCGGCCCCCGGCGCGGCCTGTCGGTTCCGTCAGAGGCGCTTCCCGAAGGATGCGTCAGCCGATCCGCATTCCGTTTTCGTCGAAGCGGTGCACGTGGGTGGGGTCGATGCCCAGCGCGATGGTGGCGCCGCGGGCCACCGGATGGTCGCCGTGCAGCTTGGCAATGACCGCGGCGCCCTCGGGCGTGCGCAGATGGACCAGCGTCACCTCGCCCAGATGTTCGACCAGCTGCACCGTTCCCGTCACCACCGCCGGGCGGGCCGCGTCGGCCAGCACGAAGTTCTCGGGCCGCAGGCCCAGGCTCAGCGGGCCATCGGCGTCGAGAACCGGGCGGCCGTCCTCGATCCGGCCCGGCAGGATGTTCATGGCGGGCGATCCGATGAACTGCGCCACGAAGAGGTTGGCCGGGCGGTGGTAAAGCTCCATCGGGGTGCCCACCTGCTCGATCCGGCCGGCGTTCATCACCACGATGCGGTCGGCCAGCGTCATCGCCTCGACCTGGTCGTGGGTGACGTAGATCATCGTCGCCTGCGGCAGCCGTTCGTGCAGCCCGGCGATCTCGACCCGCGTCGCCACCCGCAGCGCGGCGTCGAGGTTGGACAGGGGCTCGTCGAACAGGAAGATCCGCGGCTCGCGGGTGATGGCGCGGCCGATGGCGACCCGCTGGCGCTGGCCGCCGGACAGCTCCTTCGGCAGCCGCTCCAGATAGGGTTCCAGCCGCAGCATCTGTGCCGCCTTGTCCACCCGCCGGGCGATCTCGTCCTTGGGCAGCCGGGCCATTTTCAGCCCGAAGGCCATGTTCTTGCGCACCGTCATGTGCGGATAGAGCGCGTAGGACTGGAAAACCATGGCGATGCCGCGCCTGGACGCCGGCATCCGGTTCACCAGTTCCCCGGCCATCTCCATCCGGCCCGAGGTGATCTCCTCCAGCCCCGCGATCAGCCGCAGGAGCGTGGACTTGCCGCAGCCCGAGGGGCCGACGAAGACCACCAGTTCGCCGCTGTCGATCTCGAGGTCGATCCCCTTCAGCACCTCGAGCGCGGCGTAGGACTTGCGGATGTCGTTGAGGACGAGCTTGGCCATGGGTTTTTCCTCGGGGTCGGTCGGATCATTGCGCCGGATGGGGATGGCCGAACGCCCCGCGCCAGGCGCAGGCCTTGGCGGCCGCGGCGGCGGCATGGGGCAGGGCCTCGGTGGCGGGGGCGCCGGCGATGGTGGCGGCCAGCCATCCGGCGATGAAGGCGTCGCCCGCCCCCATGGTGTCGACCACCGTCGCCGGCACGATGCCCTGCCGCACGATCCGCGCCCCGTCGCTGAACAGCGCCCCGCGTTCGCCCTGGGTGATGCAGACCTGCGCCGGGCCGAGGGCATGGAGCCGCGCGATCAGGCCGCGGGCGGCCTCGTCGTCCAGGTCCGATCCCGACAGGAAGCAGGTGGTCACATGCGGGCAGACGGCGGCGAAATACCCCTCGTCCCGCCCGGTCGAGAAGTCGAATGACAGGCGCGCGGCGGCGGCGATGCGGGGCAGTTCATGCTCCAGATAGCTGAAGCACGAGGAATGCACATGGCCCAGCCGGGCGATCAGTGCCAGGTCCGCCTCGTCCAGCCGGAGGGTCAGCCGCTTGCGCAGGCCGCCCTTGTTCGAGCCCACGAAGACCCGGTCGCCGTCCTGCAGCGTGACCTTGGCCTTGCCGGTCTCGCCATGGGCCACGCGCAGGCCCGCGTCCGACAGGCCCTCGGCCAGGATCGCGGCGCGGACATGCGCGCCCTCCTCGTCGTCGCCGATGATGCCGATATAGGCGGTCTCGGCCAGGCCGAAGCGGCGGGCCAGCACCGCGACGTTCAGCGCGTTGCCGCCGGGGTAATAGAGCCCCTGGTCGAGGTAATGGTCCACGACATTGTCGCCGATGCCGACAAGGCCCTGCTGGGTGGCGGTCATAGATGTCTCCCGGTGCGTCAGCCCTTCACCGCGCCTGCGGCGAAGCCCGACATGAAGTAGCGTTGCGCGACGATGAACAGGATCACGATGGGGGCCGCGGCGATCACCAGCCCGGCGACCAGCACGCCCCAGTCGGTCATCAGCGCGTCGCGGAAGTTCATCAGCCCGGCCGGGATCGTCTTCAGCCGGTCGCTGTCGATGAAGATGATGGCGAAGAGGAATTCGTTCCAGGCGTGATAGGCGGTCAGCACCGAGGCGGTCAGCAGGATCGACCGGCTCATCGGCAGATAGACGTGCCAGAGCGTCTGCAACGAGGAACAGCCGTCGATATGGGCGCTGTCGTCCAGATCGCGCGGCACGGTCAGGAAGACGGCGCGGATCAGCAGCACGGTGATCGGCAGGCGATAGGCGGTATAGGTCAGGATCAGCGCCCAGTAGGTGTCGTGCAGCCGGAAGGTCTGCATCATCTTGTAAAGCGGCACCAGCGCGACCTGGGGCGCCACCAGCATCCCGCCGATGCAGGCCATCAGCACCAGCCCCGCGGCGCGGCCCGCGCCGCCCGCCTCGGCCCGCGTCATGCCGAAGGCGGCCAGCGCCGAGAGCAGCAGCGTCAGCAGGATCGTGGCGCCGGTGACGATCACCGAGTTCATGAAATAGGCCGAGATCCCGCCCGACCAGGCCTTGGCATAGTTCTCGACCACCCAGACGGTCGGCAGGGTCCAGGACGCCTGGAAGATCTGCTGGGTGGTCTTGAACGAGTTGGTGATCATCCAGAACAGCGGATAGACCACGATCACCGCGTGCAGCAGCAGCACGAAGATCACCAGCACACGGCCGGGATGGCGGGCAAGCGAGGCTGTCATCTCATTTCGCCTTTCCGAAGACGCGCAGTTGCAGAAGCGAGACCAGCATCGTCGCCACGAAGATCAGCGCGGCGATGGCGGCGGCATAGCCCATCTCGTCGCGGAAGAAGGCCGAACGGTACATGTAGGTGGCCAGCGTGGTCGAGGCGTTGCCCGGCCCGCCGCCGGTCAGGATGTAGGGCTCGGAAAAGACGGTGACCGAGCCGGTGACGGTGACCACCGTGGCCACGATCAGCATCTCGCGCACCTGCGGCACGGTGATGTGGAAGAACTGCGCCACCGGCCCCGCGCCGTCCAGGTCGGCCGCTTCGTAAAGGTCGCGCGGGATGGCCTGGATCGCCACGATGAACAGCATCATCACATAGCCGATGCTCTGCCATTGCGAGACGGCGATGACGGCGTAGATCGCGGTCCCGCTCTCGCCCAGCCAGGCCCGCGTCCAGTTGCCCAGGCCCACCGCCTGGAGCGTCATGTTCAGAAGGCCGCTGAAGGGGTCGTAGAAGAAGGTGAAGACGAAGGCGATGACGGTGATCGACATCACCACGGGGATGAAGAACAGCGTGCGCAGGAACCTGGCCCAGAACCCCAGGAAGGCCTGGCTCAGGATCGCGGCCAGCACGAGGCCCAGCCCCACCTGGAACAGCACCGACAGCGCCGCGTAGAGCCCGACGTTGACGAAGGCGGTCAGGATGACCGGATCGGTCGCCAGCCGCTGATAGTTGGCCAGCCCCACCGCGCGCATGTTCGGGTCGAAGGCCGAAAAGCTGTAGAAGCTGAACCAGACGTTGGCGGCCAGCGGATAGAACACGAAGACGGCCGTCACGATCAGGAACGGCGCCGTGTAGAGCAGCAGATCGGTTATCCTCGCGGGCATCGGCTTCGTCCTTGCAGCGCCATCGGGTGGTCGGCAGCGGACGGCGGCCCTTGGCCACCGTCCGCCGCCCGCGCCTCCCCGGCGGGGAGCACGCCGGGAAGTCGCCTCCTGGGGGTCAGAGGCTCTCGCGCACGCGCTTGGCCGCCGCCTGCACGTCGACCATCACCTCGGCCGGCGTCATCTGCCCGTCCAGCAGAAGCTGCACGCCCTTCATGTAGGCATCGGCCACGGTGGCATCGAGCGCGGTGTCCAGCCAGATGTAGGGATTGCCCGCCTCCATGATCTGCTCGAAGGCCACGATCTGCTCGGGCGTCGCCGAGGCCTCGTTCACCGCGCCCTTGATCGGGCTGATGATGCCGGTCTCGCTGGTCAGCTGCGCGCCCCGCTCGGGCGACAGCAGGAACTGCAGGAACCTGATCGCCTCTTCCTTGTGCTGCGACCCCTCGGCGATCATCCAGCCCTGCGGCGCGCCCTGCAGCGTGTCGTCCCGGCCCTCGCCCCCCTCGATCGGCGGGAAGATGAAGAAGCCGTAGGGGAAGGCCGCCTCCTTCAGGAAGCCCATCTCGGCATATTGCAGATAGGACATCGCGCCGCGGCCGGCGATGAAGGTGTTGCGCTCGGTCTCGTGGTCGATCCCGTTGGGCGTGGGGTTCATGCAGGTCGAGAGCTCCTGGAACTTCTCGAGCGCGGTGACATAGCCCGGGTGGGTGAACTCGCCGGTGGCGCGGTCATAGTCGGCGGCCAGCACCTCGGGCGGCACGATCCGCTCGTTGAAGGTGCCGATGTAGTGGCTGATCGCCCAGGGCGCCTTGGACCCGAACAGCAGCGGGATCTGCCCCGCCTCCTTCAGCTTGGCGCAGACCGCCATCAGCTCGCCGAAGCTCTTCGGTTCCTCGGTGATGCCGGCCTGGGCCCAGAGATCCTTGTTGTAGAAGATCGCCTTGCCGTCCATCTGCCAGGGCAGGCCATAGACCTTGCCGTCCATGGTGAAGGGCTCGATCTGGGCGGCGATGATCCTGTCGGCCCAGTCGGCGTTTTCGGCCAGGACCGGCGTCAGGTCCATCGACCGGCCGGCGCGAGCGATGTTGAAGGCCCATTCCCCGCTCCAGGCGAAGAAGATGTCGGGCTGGTTCGACGAGCCCAGCACCACGCGGATCTTGTCCTTGTAGGCATCGTTCAGCACCTGGTCGGTGACGATGGTGATGCCGGGGTTGGCCGCCTGGAAATCGGCGATCACCGCGTCGATATAGGGCTTGAACGGCGCGTTCGGCCAGCGGTGGAACAGCTTCAGTTCCACATCGGCAAGCGCCGGCGCGGCCGTCAGCACGGCAAGGGCAATGGCCGAGGCCGTGCGGGTGAGACCTTTCATCGTCTTCCTCCTCCTGTTGGATGCCGGAAGGGGCTTGTCCCCTTCCGGCGGGGACAAGCTCAGTATTCCATCTTCCACATGTAGCGGCGGACCGTGAGCGGATGGCCCTTGGCCTCGGCCAGCTTGTCGGCATAGGCCCGCAGCACCGGCGAGAACACCAGCGGTTGCAGGTATTCCGCGACCGGGGCGGGAAGCTCCGCCACGCCCAGATCCTGCGCGTCCAGCACGGTCATGCGCTGCGAGTATTTCCGCGCGAAGGCCAGCGCGCGTTCGTCCACCGGCCGCGAGGCGCCCACCCCGACCAGCTGCACGAAGGGCACGTCGAAATCGGTCACCTCGAAGGGGCCGTGGAAATACTCGCCGGCATGGATGCAGGCGGAATGGATCCACTGCATCTCCTGATAGATGCAGATCGCATAGGAATAGGCCGGGCCATAGTTCGCGCCCGAGGCCATGGTGTAGATCACCGGCTCGCGCTTGTGGGCTTCGGCATAGGCGGCGATGGCGCCCTGCTGGCCGGTGATGGCCTTGTCCACGATGGCGCCGATTTTGGCCAGGCCCGCGTCGATGTCGGCGGCCTTCTTGCTGCCCTCGCGCGCGGCGAGGACGCCGAAGGTCAGCCGCGCCAGCACGGCGGGGGAATGTTCGGCGCTCATCGTCATGGGCGCGTGGGTATAGTTCACGGTGTACTCCGACGCCACGTCCAGCGGGCTGCCCGGCACATGGGTCAGCGCGATGGTCAGCGCCCCGGCCTTGCGGGCGATCTGCGCCGCCTCGACCGTTTCGGGGGTGGTGCCGGAATGCGAGCAGAGGATCACGACCGAGCCCTTGCCCAGCCGCTTGGGCGCGCGGGCCTTGAACTCGGCCGCGTTCAGCGCCTGCCCGGCGATCGAGGCGGACTCGCGCTCCACCGCATACTGGTTCGGCAGCATCAGCGCATAGGAACCGCCGCAGGCGACGAAGAAGAGGTCGGTCACGCTGTCGCGCGCCGCAACGGCCTTCAGGGCGTTCGTGATCTGGGTGTCGACGGTCTCGGTCAGCATCTTCTCTCCGATATGACGTTATATAACGTTATAGATAAAATCCTCCTGCTGCCCGAGTCTGTCAACAGAAAATTTCTCTTGTATTTCAATGAGATTGATTTCTGATCCGAGAGGTGAGAGACTCCGGCGGTGGATTCGGCAGCCCTGGTGAAAGGCCCCCCGCATGGCGGACGCGACAGAGACGACCAAGGGGCCGGAGGCAGACGGGAACCTCTCGCGGATCGACTCCGTTCCGCTCTACAGCCAGATCAAGCAGCGGCTGCTGGCCGAGATCGGCGAGGGCAAATACGCCGAGGGGGGCCTGCTGCCGACCGAGGTGCAGCTGTGCGATATCTATGGGGTCAGCCGGATCACCGTGCGCCGCGCGATCAGCGAGTTGCAGGACGAGGGCGTGCTGGAAAAGCGGCCGGGCAAGGGCACCTTCGTCTCGGTCCAGCGCCTGGTCACCAGCCTGGTGAAGCTGAACGGCTTCACCGAGACCTATACGGCGCTGGGCGCCGACCCGCACAACCAGCTCCTGTCCAGCGACACGCTGCCGGCCGATGCCGCCACCGCCGCGGCGCTCGCCCTTGCGCGGGGCACGCCGGTGTTGCAGGTCCGGCGCCTGATCCGCACCCGCAAGGGGCCGCTGACCATCGACCAATCCTATTTCGAGCTGGAACGGTTCCCCGGGCTGGCCGGGGAACTGCACGACGACGTGTCGCTCTACGGCCTGCTGCGCGGGAAATACGGGGTCGAGGTCGCGCATTCCCGCCGCCACATCAACGTCCGCCTGGCCGGCCAGGCGGACCGGCCGGTGCTGGGCTGCAACCTGGGCGAGCCGCTCTTCGACATGGAGAAGATCGTCTACGACGCCGGGATGCGCCCGTTGCAGCGATCCCTGCTGGCCACCCCGACCAACCGGATCACCTATACGATCGATGTCTAAGGCGGGATCGGTTCAGCCGGATCGCCGGCAGGAAGGGCGCCTCCCCTCCCCGCGTGGGAGGGGATGGGGGAGGGGGCATTCCCGCGGGCCGGAAGCCTTGCCCCCCTCCCCATCCCTCCCCACGAGGGGGAGGGAGGCGCGAGACTTCATCCGGCGGTTCCGGTGGCGGCGGTTCAATCCGACCCGATCCCACCATGAATGCCGCCGGCCCGCCCCGGCTCAGTCGCTGCTCACGTTGTTGGCCTGCCGCGCCAGCCCGAAGATCGAGCCCACCACCTGCGACACGGTGGAGAAGGCGTTCAGCGGGCTTTCCGAGACATAGATCACGTCGTCGGGGTTGATCACGAAGTTGCCGGCCGAGAACAGCCCGTCGGCGCTCACCATGTCGATGACGAAGATCACCCGCGGCGCGCCCGGGCCGCGCAGCCCGTCGGCCACCGCCGCGGCGGGATATTCGCGCAGGATCAGCACCGCCTTGGGGTCGGCGCGCATGTCGTTCACCCCGCCCACCGCGGCCAGCGCCTCCAGCGCCGTGGGCCGGTCGGCGGGGAAGGGCACGATCTGCTCGCGCCCCGCCGCGCCCAGCGCGATGAAGCGGCGGCTGTCGGAGTCCACGATCACCTTGTCGCCGCCCATCAGCACGGTGTCGAGCGCGGGGTTCTCGTAAAGCCGCCGGATGGTGGTGACATGGGTGCGGCCCCCGCGCACCAGGCGGATCACCGGCTGGTTCAGCCCCGGGCTCACCCCGCCGCCGGCGGCCAGCAGTTCCAGCACCGACATCCCGTCGACCGGATAGGTGCCCGGCCGCGCCACGCCGCCCACCAGGTCGACCGAATTGGCCCGGCCTGCCGACATGGCCAGCTGCACCTGCGCCGAGGGGGCGATGACCGAGAGCTTGTCCTGGATCTCGGCGCGCGCGGCCTCGACCGTCATGCCGGTCACGCGCACCCGGTCCAGATAGGGGACGAAGATCCGGCCGTCGTTGGCCACCTCGATCTGCGACATCGGCACCGCCCGCGCGCCGCCGTTGGTCAGGAGCGAGGTTTCCGAGGCGTCCCAGACCACCAGGTCCAGCCTGTCGCCCGCCCGGATCAGCGGGGTCGAGCGCCCGCCCCCGGCCGAGATCCAGCCGCCCTGCGGCCCCGATCCGGTCATCGGCCAGTCCGCCACACGCGGCAGCAACTCGCGCGTCACCGGATAGACCGCATAGCTGCCGCCGGTGTCGTCCTCGATCGAGGACAGGATCCGCCGCCCCTGCGCGGCGCCCCGCGGCAGGCTGCAACCCGACAGGGCCGCGGCGGCAGCGCCGACGGCAGCGGCCAGCAGCCGGCGGCGGTTCGGATCGGTCATGCCTGTCCCCCAAGGGTCTGGCGAATCCCGCCCGCGGGCAGCCTGCGGGAACGCCGTCAAACCATAGCCGCGCCGCCGCCGGGGTCAACGGGACCGCGAGCGCCTGTGCGGCTGCGCGCCGACAAGATGCTGCGGCAGATCGCGCGGCCGGCTACATCATCCGGCGTATCCGCCCTTGCGGTGCCAGCGCCAGGCGTCCTCGATCATCTGCCGCAGGGTCGAGCGGGCGGGGTTCCAGCCCAGTTCCGCCGCCGCCCGGCCCGAACCCGAGACCAGCCGCACCGCATCGCCCGCCCGCCGCGGCCCCTCGACCACCGGCACGGGGCGGTTGGTGACCGCCCGCGCGGCCTCGACCACCTCGCGCACGGAAAACCCCCGCCCGGTGCCCAGGCAGAACACCCGCGAGCCCCGCCCGGCCTCCAGCCAGTCCAGCCCGGCGACGTGGGCCTCGACCAGATCCATCACATGCACGTAGTCGCGCACCGGGGTGCCGTCCGGGGTGGGATAGTCGGTGCCGTGCAGGGTCAGCGCCGGCCGCCGGCCCAGCGTGGCGTCCAGCATCAGCGGGATCAGGTGGGTCTCGGGCCGGTGATCCTCGCCCACCTCGGCCTCGGGGTCGGCGCCGGCCACGTTGAAATAGCGGAAGATCACCGCCTCCAGCCCCTGGGCGCGGCCGAAATGCCCGATCATCTCCTCGATGGCCCGCTTGCTGGCGCCATAGGCGTTGAGCGGCGCCTGGGGCGTGTCCTCGTCCACCGTCACCCCGTCGGGCTCGCCATAGGTCGCGCAGGTGGAGGAGAACACCAGTTGCCGGCACCCCGCCGCCAGCATCGCCTCGATCAGGTTCAGCGAGCCGCCCAGGTTCACCCGCCAGTAGCGCCCGGGATCGGCCGCCGCCTCGCCCACCAGGCTCAGCGCGGCGAAATGCATCACCGCCACGGGACGCCAGCGGGCGAAGGCGGCGTCCAGCGCCGCGCGGTCCAGCAGGTCGCCCTGCTCGAAGGGGCCGAAGCGCACGGCCTCGCGCCAGCCGGTCGAGAGGTTGTCGAAGGCCACCGGGGTGTAGCCCGCGCGCGCCAGCGCCTTGCAGGCATGCGCGCCGATATAGCCCGCCCCCCCGGTCACCAGCACCACCCGATCCATGCGCGCCCTTTCCTGCCTCCGGGTTTGTAGGGCCACGGGCGGCCCCCCGAAGTCAAGCCCGGGCTGGAAACGCCCCGCGCCGGGGGGTAGGAACGGGCGGCGGCAACAGGGGGAACGCGCGTGCATGATGCGGAAGCGGCGGTGATCGCCCAGGCCCGCCGGGTGATCGAGGTCGAGGCCGCGGCGCTGGCCGCGCTGGCCGGCGCGCTGCCCGAGGGGCTGGGCGCGGCGGTCGAGGCGATGCTGGCCTGCCGGGGGCGCGTCGTCGTCTCGGGCATCGGCAAGTCGGGCCATATCGCGCGCAAGATCGCGGCCACACTCTCCTCCACCGGCACGCCGGCGATGTTCCTGCACCCGGCCGAGGCCAGCCACGGCGACCTGGGGGCGATCACGCGGGACGACCTGTGCCTGTGCCTGTCGAACTCGGGCGAGACCGCGGAACTCTCGGACCTGATCGCCCATGCCCGCCGCTTCGGCCTGCGGCTGATCGCGCTGACCGGGCGGGAAGGGTCCACCCTGGCGCAGGCGGCCGACATCGCGCTGGTGCTGCCGGCGGCGCCGGAGGCCTGCCCGCATGGCCTGGCCCCCACCACCTCCACCACCATGGCGCTGGCGCTGGGCGATGCGCTGGCGGTGGCGCTGATGGCGCGGCGGGGGTTCGAGGCCGACCACTTCCGCGTCTTCCACCCCGGCGGCCGGCTGGGGGCGCGGCTGGCGCGGGTGGCGCAGCTGATGCGGGGGGGCGACGGGCTGCCGCTGGTCACCCCCGACACGCCGATGGACGAGACGCTGATCGTCATGACCCGCGCGGGCTACGGCATCGCCGGGGTGGTCGAGGACGGAACGCTGACAGGCGTGATCACCGACGGCGACCTGCGGCGCAACATGGCCGGGCTGATGGGCCGCACCGCGGGCGAGGTCGCCACCCGCGGCCCCCTGACCGCCCCCCCCGACATGCTGGCGCAGGAGGCGGTGGCGCTGATGAACGCCCGCAAGATCACCCAGCTTTTCGTGGTGGACGACCGCGACCACCCGCTGGGCATCCTGCATATCCACGACTGTCTGCGCGCCGGCGCGGCTTGAGGCTTACCATGCGAACCGCCATCGTCATCCCCGCCCGCCACGCCTCCACCCGCTATCCCGGCAAGCCTTTGGTGCCCCTGCGCGGGCCGGATGGGGAAAAGACCCTGATCCGCCGGTCGTGGGAGGCGGCGATGGCGGTGCCCGGCGTGGCGCAGGTGGTGGTGGCGACGGATGACGGGCAGATCGCCGACCATGCCCGCGGCTTCGGGGCCGAGGTCGCCATGACCTCCTCGGCCTGCCGCAACGGCACCGAACGCTGCGCCGAGGTGGTGGCGGGCGGCCTTGACGCCGACCTGGTGGTGAACCTGCAGGGCGACGCGCCGCTGACGCCGCCCTGGTTCGTCACCGCGCTGATCGGGGCCATGGCGGATCCGGCCGTGCAGATGGCCACCCCGGTGATCCGCTGCGACCCCGCCACGCTGGCCAATTTCCTGGCCGACCGGCGGGCGGGCCGGGTGGGTGGCACCACCGCGGTCTTCGACGGGGCGATGAACGCGCTCTACTTCTCCAAGGAAGTGATCCCATACATGGCCGACCCCGCGGCGGTCGATCCGGTGCCGGTGTTCCATCACGTGGGCCTCTATGCCTATCGGCCGCAGGCGCTCATCGCCTATGCCGGCTGGCCGGTCGGGCCGCTGGAGGTGCTGGAGGGGCTGGAGCAACTGCGCTTCCTGGAAAACGGCCGGCCCGTCCGCTGCGTCGAGGTCGACCCCCGCGGCCGGGTGTTCTGGGAGCTGAACAACCCGGTGGACGTGGCCCGCATCGAGGCGGCGCTGGCGGGTTAGAGCGTGATCGGCTCAAGCGGAATCCTCGGCAGGAAAGGCGCCTCCCCTCCCCGCGTGGGAGGGGATGGGGGAGGGGGCATCCCCGCGGGCCGGAAGCCTTGCCCCCCTCCCCATCCCTCCCCACGAAGGGGGAGGGAGGCGCGAGACTTCATCCGGTGGTGCCGGTGGCCGCGTTTCCACCCGGGCCGATCCGGGTTCTGGGCTCAGCCCGCCGGGTCGATCAGGTCGCGCCAGAACCGGCGCATCAGGAACAGCCCGGTGGGGATCAGAAGCGCGATGATGATCCCCAGATAGGTGAGCGAGACATAGCCCGGCGAATAGGTCGGATAGATCCCCATCCGCATGACCGCCACCACATGCGCGAGCGGGTTCCACTCCAGCCAGGAGCGATAGGGTTCGGGAATGTCCTCGATCAGGATGATGATGCCCGAGAGGAAGACGATCGGCCGGTTGATCATCGACCACAGCCGGTCCCAGACCGGGAAGAAGTGGAACAGCACGCAGTTGATCAGCCCCACCGCGAAGGCGAGGAACATCGCCGTCAGCAGCCCCAGCCCGATGTATTCGTAGCGGAAGAAGGCGCCGGTGTCGTAAAGCACGACGATCAGCGTCAGCACGATGGAATAGATCACCAGCTTGGTCAGCAGCGCCAGGACGAACCGCGCGAGCAGCGCGTCGATGAAGGTGACGCCGGGAAAGGTCAGCAGCGGCCGCGAGAACCGCACCGCGCTGGCCACCTTGTTCGAGACATCCACGAACATGATGTAGGGCAGGATCCCCGAGGCGTAGAACAGCGGAAAGTTGTGGCCGATGGGCGGGCTGCGCATGATCAGGCTGAACAGCACGCTCAGGATCATCACCGCCGTTACCGGCTCGATCACCGCCCAGAGATAGCCCAGCGCCGAGCCGCCGTTGGTCGCGCCGATCTCGCGCAGGATCAGCGCCACGATGGTCCGCGGGGTGCGCATCCGGCGCGCGGCCTGCGGCGCGCGGCGCGGCAAGGCGCCGCCGGTGGCTGCGGTGATGGCTGGAATTTCTGCGGTGGCAAGGGTAGGGTCGGACAAGGCTGGGCGCCCGTGCAGGTTGGACCGCCGCGCGGAACCCGCGGCACGGGGCGCGCGCCGGCAGGCCCGGATGCGGCGCCCGGAAGCATAGACGACGAGGCAGGATTTGAAAGACCCCTCCGAAGCCTCCCCCGGCCAGACCCAGCGGGCTTCCGCCGCGCCGGGCGGGGCACGGGTCATCCCGATGCCCCAGCAGGCCGCCCCGCCGGGGCCCGAGCCCGCCGCCGATCCGGCCCCCGCGGTCGGGATCCTGCCCGCCTCGCTGGCCGCCATCGTGCCAGAGCCCGCCCCGGCCG
>JBBCJM010000173.1:0-43967 GCA_037190175.1 Paracoccaceae bacterium
TATCTGCGCCGGCTGGACATCGCCCGGCTCTATCTGGCCGGGGTCTATACCCACATGGGCGTGCAATCGACGCTGCTGTCGGCCTATGACCGCGACTTCGAGCTGATCACCATCGCCGACGCCTGCGGCGCGCCCGGTGCCGCCGCACATGCCGCCGTGCTGGACCATGTGGCCCGGCGCGTGGGGAAGGTCGCCACCCTGCAGCAACTGAAGGAGGGCTGACACCGCGGCAGGCGCCACGATCTTTCGACGACCAGGAGAAGACCCCGAAAAATAACAACAAAAACAAGCGAAGACGACAGTTGGCAACCTTCAAACCAGAAGAGGAGGTCTGGAATGAGTGCCTATGGGAGGAATCTGCATCGACGTGGCCGCAACGTGCTCGCCGCCGGGCTGGCGGCGGTGCTGGCCACCGCATATGGCGCGGCGCCGCAGCCCGCCGCGGCCCAGACCGGCTATTTCGCCGGCAAGACCATCGAACTCATCGTGCCCTATGCCCCCGGCGGGGGGGCCGACCGTTTCGGCCGCGCCATCGCCGCCAATCTGGGCAAGTACCTGGAGGGCCAGCCCACCGTCCAGGTGCTGAACGTCCCGGGCGCCGACACGCTGACCGGGATGAACCAGTTCGCCAAGACCCGCGCGGAGGCCCGCGACGGCACCACGCTGGCGCTGACCGCGATCTCGGGCATCATTCCCTGGGCGCTGGACCAGGAAGGCGTCGACTATGACCTGACCACCTTCGAGCCGCTCCTGGGCTATTCGTCCTCGCGGATGTTCTATGCCTCCAAGGCGGCGGGGGTGAACACGCCTGCGGACCTGAACGCGCTGGCCGAGCCCCTGACGCTGCCGATGGAGACGGGCGCCGGTTCGGACGTGCTGACGATCCTGGCGCTGGAGTCGCTGGGGCTCGCGGACGGCCAGATCCAGCTGATCTTCGGCTATGACGGTTCGGCGGCCAAGCGCCTGGCGGTGGAATCCGGCGAGACGACGATGGGCGACACCTCGGTCGACACCTTCCTGTCGTTCCTGGGCGAACTCTACCGTGCCGGAGACCTGGTCCCGGTGATGACCTACGGCGTGCCGGACGGCGAGGGGGGCCTGGCGCGCGACCCGATCCTGCCCGAGGTCCCCAACATCTACGACGCGCATGTCGCGCTTTACGGCTCGCCGCCCTCGGGCGAGAAATGGGAGGCGTACAACGCGCTCCTGTCGCTGGTGACGCCGTTCTTCTACGGCATCTATACCCATGTCGAGGCCCCCGACGCGGCCAAGGCGGAGCTGCGCGCCGCGATGGCCAAGGTCGCCGCCGACCCCGAATTCGCCAAGGTGGTGGGAATCGACGGCGTGCTGCCGAACAAGGTCTATGTCGGCGACGACGCGCTGCAGTTCGGCGAGACGCTGCGCACTACCGATCCCGAGA
Source organism: Paracoccaceae bacterium (assembly GCA_037190175.1). Taxonomy (GTDB): domain Bacteria; phylum Pseudomonadota; class Alphaproteobacteria; order Rhodobacterales; family Rhodobacteraceae; genus JBBCJM01. Next base: position 1,421 of record JBBCJM010000173.1, read on the forward strand.
CGCTGGCCTGGATGCGGGCCTTCATGGCCGAGAAGTACGGCGTGAAGTGAGGACGGCATGACCGGGCGCCCGCCCCGCGGCGGCGCCCGGTCAACGCCGCGACGAGCGGGAGGATGCTGCCTTGCTTCTTGATGCCGGCTACATCGCCATGACCGAGATCTTCCAGCTCCAGCCCATGCTCTACCTGTTCCTGGGCGTGGTGATCGGACTGGTGATCGGGATCATCCCCGGAATCGGCGCCACCGCCGGCATGGGCATCCTGCTGCCCGTGGTCTACGGGATGGATTTCTACACCGGGGTGCCGCTGCTGGTCGGCATCGCCGCCACCACCTCGATCTCGGACACCTTCCCCTCGGTGCTGATGGGGGTGCCCGGAACCGCGGCGGGGCAGGCCTCGATCATCGACGGGCACCAGATGGCCAGGCAGGGCAAGGGCGCCCAGGCGCTGGGCGCGGCCTTCATCGCCAATGCCATCGGCGGGCTGACCGGGGCCTTGCTGCTGTTCGGCCTGCTCTGGGTGGCCAGGCCGCTGATCCTGTCGTTCGGCTCGCCCCAGCTGCTGATGCTGTCGCTGCTGGGCCTGGCCACCGTCTCGGTCGTGGTGCAGGGCGACCTGACGAAATGCCTGATCGTGGCGGTGCTGGGCCTCCTGCTGGGCGCGGTGGGAACCGCACCGGCGGCGCCGGTGGACCGCTTCACCTTCGGCACCGACTATCTGGAGGCGGGGATCTCGCTGGTGCTGCTGATCCTCGGCCTCTTCGCGATCCCGGAAATCCTGCACCTGATGGCGACCGGCGACCGCATCTCCAGCCAGACGCAGATGGAGGGCAGCATGGCCAGGGGAGTGCGCGACGCCTGGCGCAACAAGTTCCTGGCGGTGCGCAGCGGGGTGATCGGGGTGGTGCTGGGCATGGTGCCGGGCGCCGGCGGGGCGACCACGCAATGGGCCGCCTATGCCGCCGCCAAGTTCTCGGTCAAGGACGGCCATTTCGGCCGCGGCGACGTGCGCGGGGTGATCGCCCCGGAAAGCGCGGTGAACGCCACCGACGGCGGCGCGCTGGTGCCGGCGCTGGCCCTGGGCATCCCGGTCTCGGGCAGCATGGCGGTGTTCATGGGCGGGCTGGTCCTGCTGGGGGTCCAGCCGGGGCCGCGGATGCTGACCGACAACCTGTCGCTGTCGCTGTCCATCGTCTGGTCCTTTGCGCTGGCGAACGTGCTGGGCGTGGTCTTGTGCCTGCTGGTGGCGCGCCAGATCGCCCGGCTGGCCTTCGTGCGCGGCCGGCTGCTGGGGCCGATCCTGCTGGTCGTCATCGTCGCGGCGGGCTTCCAGACCCGCTATGCCTGGGGCGACATCTTCACCCTCGGGGTGTTCGGCGCGGTCGGGGCGATGATGGTCAGGTACGACTGGCCGAGAGTGCCGATGCTGATCGGCTTCGTCCTGTCGCAGCCGGTCGAACGCTATCTGACGCTCTCGGTCAGCCGCTATGGCCCGTTCGGCTGGATGGCGAACAATTTCGTCATCGTTATCGGCCTGACCATCCTGCTGCTGATCGGGCTCAGCATCTGGCACGAGGTGCGCAGCCGGCGACGGCAGAAAGGCGCCTCGGCGGCGGTGACGCCATGAGCCCGCCGCGCCTTCTTCGCCTGGCCGGCTTTGCCTTGGCGCTGGTCGTGCCCGCGCTGCTGATCCATCGCGCCAGCCAGTACGGCTTCGGTCTGCGCGCCTCGGCCTATCCGGTCTTCGTCTGCGGGCTGCTGCTGGTGCTGATCGCGATCCACATCGCGGTGACCCTGCTGCGCGAACGCTCGGCCCATCCGCCCGCCGGGGCCGGGCCCGAGATCGCGGCCAGCCGGATGCTGGTGCCGGCGGGCTGGATCCTCGGCTACGCCGTCGCGATGGCGGTGATCGGCTATGTCGCGGCCTCGGCGATCTTCCTCGCCGCCTATTTCTATTTGGCGGCGCGGCTTTCGATCCTGCGCACCGCGGTCACCACGGTCGTGGTGGTCGGCTCGGTGGTCTGGGTCGGAACCCTCTTCAACTTCGTTTGGCCCTGATCGGACATGGAAAGGCAAGACAGATGACAGCCGCGCTGCATGGCAGGATTACCGAAGAGCGCATCGCCGAGGTGATGGCGCGGATCGGGCGGGAGTTCCCGATCGAGCACCCGTTCCTGACCGAGGTGAACGCCGACAGCATCCGGCGCGCCGCCGAGGCGGTGGGCGACGACAACCCGCTCTATACCGATGCCGACTATGCCGCCCGCGGCCCGCATCGGGGGCTGATCGCCCCGCCGGCCTGGCTCTATGCCGCCGGCTGGGGCGCCTGGGACGTGCGCCGGGGCGAGGGGCTTTCCGGCGTGCACGGGCTGCACGTCGGCGACAGGTGGACCTACCTGCGCCCGCTGCGCAGGGGCGACGTGATCCACGCGGTCGCCAAGCTGACGGGGCTGCAGGAGATCTCGGCCCGCCCCGCGGGGCGGCGGTTCCTGCAATCGCGGATGGTGACCTTCTACGACCAGAACGACACGCCGGTGGCAAGCTGGGAGATGAAGGTGATCCGCCAGGAATTCGGCAAGGCCAAGGAGGAAGCGCAGCAGAAGCGCGAGGTCCTGACCCGCGGCATCTATACCGCCGAGGAGATCGCCCGCATCCAGGACGAGATCATGGAGCAATTGCCGCGCGGCGCCGAACCCCGCGCCTGGGAGGACGTGCAGGTCGGCGAGGCGATGCAGCCGCTGACCCGCGGCCCGCTGACCCAGGTGGACATGCTGGCCTGGCGGATGGCGATGGGCGGCGGCTTCGTGCGCTCGGGCCGGCACTGGGTGTCCTATATCCGCCAGCATCCGCGCGCGGCCCCGGTGGACCCGGCGACCGGCATCCCGGAATCGGTGGCGCGGGTGCATTGGGACGAGGGCGCGGCGGCGCGGGTCGGGATTCCGGCGCCCTACGACTTCGGCTCGCAGCGCGGCGGCTGGGCCACGGTGATCGCCACCAACTGGATGGGCGACACCGGCTGGATGTCGGACATCGACATCCGCTACACCGGCCTGAACTTCGTGGGCGACACTGTGCGCTTCACCGGCGCGGTCGCGGACAAGCGGCCCGCCCCGGACGGCGGGCCCGGCGGCATCGCGGTCTGCGACATCCTGGCCACCAACCAGCGCGGGCACGAGATCCTGCGCGCGACGGCGACGATTGTGCTGCCCGGCAAAGGCCACTAGCCAAAGCCCCAGGTCGGTCGATCACACGGAAGGGGTTCGGATGACTCAGCCCAGCGGCCCGGACGGCGGCGCCTTGTCTGCCCAGGATGCCCATCGCGACGACAGCGAGGCCGGCCTGTTCGAGGCGGATCCCGTCCGTTACCTGCTGCACGCCTATAACGGCACCCTGTCCTTCGCCGAGCCGCTGCTGATGGAAATCTGGCAGTCCTCGGGCCTCACCATGTCGCAGTTGCGCATCCTGCGCTGGCTGCGCGCCCGCGGCCCGCTGGGGGCGGGGGTGCTGAACGCCCTGTCGGGCCAGGCGGGGCCCTCGCTGGCGCGGATGCTGACCCGGCTGGAGGAGGCGGGTTTCATCCGGCGGCTGGAAGACGCCGAGGACCGCCGCCGCGTGCTGGTCGAGATCACCGACCGCGGGCTGGCGGTCGGCGGCCGCAGCGTGCTGCGCGGCACGGTCTTCGATGACGCCGCCCGCGGGATGCAGGCGACCGAGCGCGCCCGGATCGCCGACAGCCTGTTCAGCCTGCGCCGGCACCTCGACCCGGTGGCGGGGACCGAGACCCCCGCCCGCCGCCGCCGGCCGCCCGGCGACCCGCTGGACGACGATCCGGTGGGCACGCTGCTGCGGGCCTATAACGACACGCTGGTGATCGCCGAGCCGGTGCTGCTGGAAATCTGGCAGTCCTCGGACCTGACCTTCACCCAGCTGCGCATCCTGCGCTGGGTGCGCGGGCGCAGCCCGATCGGCGCGGGCGCCCTGACCACCCTGTCCGGCACCCCGCCCGCCTCGCTGGCGCGGATGCTGGCGCGGCTGGAGGACATGGGGCTGGTGCGGCGGGCCTTCGACCTGTCCGACCGGCGGCGGGTGCTGATCGAGATCACCGAGACCGGCAAGGCCGCCATCGGGCGCAGCGTGCTGAGCGGCAGCGTGTTCGACGCGGCGACCCGGGCGATGGAGCCCGACCTGCGGCGCAGGATCGCCGAGGATCTCTACCTGCTGCGCGACCACCTGCGCCGGGCGGCGGCCCGATCCTCGCAGCCCGCCGTCCGCCGAGCCCGCTGAACCCGAGGAGACGCCATGCCCGAAGTTCTCTACCACCGCGACGGCCCCGTCGGCATCGTCACGCTGGACGCCCCCGACCGCCGCAACGCGCTGGTCCCGGCGATGGCGGCGGAACTGGAGGCCGCCTGCGCCGAGATCGACGCCGACGACGGCGTGGGCGCGGTCGTGCTGCGGGCCACGGGGCCCACCTTCTGCGCCGGCGCCCATCGCGCCCTGCTGTCCGAGGTCGCCGAGGATCCGGCCGAGACCGCGCGCTTCGACACGCTGGATGCGGTCTATCGCGCCTTCACCCGGGTCGGCGCGCTGTCGGTTCCGGTGGTGGCCGCGGTGCGCGGCGATGCGGTGGGGGCGGGGGTCAACCTCATGCTGGCCGCCGATCTTTGCATCGTCGCCGAGACCGCGCGGGTGATGTCGGGCTTCGTGCATCTGGGCCTGCATCCCGGCGGCGGGCATTTCGCGCTGCTGGGCCGCGCGGGCGGGCGCACCGCGGCGGCGGCTGCGGGGCTGTTCGGCGAGAACCTGACCGGCGCGCAGGCGGCCGCACTGGGGCTGGCCTGGCAGGCGCTGCCGGCAGAGGCGGTCGAACCGCGCGCGCTGGAACTGGCGCAGCGCGCCGGCGCCCGGCCGCGGATGGCCCGCGCCATGGTCCGCTCCTTCCGCGCCGAACTCGGCCCGCCGGCGCTGCCCTGGACGGCGGCGCTGGAGCTGGAGCGGGGCGTACAGATGTGGTCCCTGCGCAACCGCCCGCCGGCCGGCTGAACCCATCCCGGACCCGAGGACACCCGATGAGCAGCGGAAGGGGCCGTTGAGAATGTAAGGAGTTATGGCCATATGTATTGCGATAGCAGGAAACGCATTGGAGAAGGGGAATGCAGGGATCGACCGTGACGGTGAAGGGGCAGACCACGCTGCCCAAGTCTGTGCGGGCCGCGCTTGGCCTGACCCCGGGTGACCGGGTGCGGTATCTGATCCTGGACGGGGGCGAGGTGCGGATCGTCCGGTGCCGGCCGCTGGCGAAACTGGCGGGGCTGCTGAAAGGCCGGTCGGAGCGGCAGGTCAGCCTCGAAGAGATGGAAGAGGCCATCGCCCGCGGGGCGGTGGATCAGTGATCGGGCTGGACACCAATGTCCTCGTCAGGTTCCTGATACAGGACGATCCCGAACAGGCCGCCGCGGCCAGTGCCGCCCTGGCGCAACTAGGCGAAGCCGAGCCGGGCTTCATCTGCCGCGAGGTTCTGGTGGAGCTGGTCTGGGTGCTGGAGCGCGCCTACCGGCTGCCGCGGGCCGATGTCGCCCGGGCGCTCGACGGCTTGCTGGAAACGCAGGAACTGGTGATCGAGACCGCCGACCGCGTGGCGGTGGCGACCGACCGCTACCGCAGGGGCGGCGCCGGCTTTGCCGACCAGATGGTGACCCTTGCGGGACAGGGGGCGGGCTGCCGCGAGACGCTGACGTTCGGTCGCAAGGGCGGGGCGCTGCCGGGAATGCGGCTTCTGGGGCCGGTCTCCGACCATTGAAACCATTCCCGGCCGGTCGACCCGGGAACCTCAGCCCGCCCGCTGGTTGAAGCGGCGGCCGACCAGGCCGGCGGCGATGTTCACCTTCTGGATGTCGATGGAGCCGCCGGCGATGCCCCAGCCCCAGGCGTCGCGCATCCGCCGCTCCATCCCATAGGCGCGGGCATAGCCGTAGCCGCCCATCAGCTGCACCGCCATGCCGGTGACCTCGCGGGCGATCTCGTTGGCAAAGCACTTGGCGACCGAGGCATCCAGCGCCGAGGGCAGCCCGCCCTGCGCATTGCAGACCGCCCGGTGGATCAGCAGCCGCGCCGCCTCGACCCGGATCTGCATCTCGGCCAGCTTCAGCTGCACCGCCTGGAAATCGACGATGGGCCGGCCGAACTGCCGGCGTTCCTGCACATAGGCCAGCACATCCTCCAGCGCGCCCGAGGCCTGGCCCAGCGCCATGGTGGCATTCCCGCAGCGTTCCAGGTCGAAGGCGTCCATCAGCCGGCCGAAGCCGCCGCCCGGCATCACCACCGCGTCCAGCGGCGCCTCGACATTGTCCAGGAAGATGTCGCAGGAGGGCACGCCGCGGAACCCCATCAGGCTTTCCTGCGGGCCGAAGCTCAGGCCGGGCGTGCCCTTTTCCACATAGACCGCGCCGATGCCGCGGGCGCCCTGCGCCTCGCCGAAGCGGCAATAGACCAGATAGCCCTGCGCATGGCCCCCGCCCGAACACCACCGCTTGGTCCCGTTCAGCACCACGCGGTCGGCCTCGATGCGGGCGGTGGTGCGCAGGTCGGTCAGCGCGGTGCCGGCGTCGGGCTCGCTCATCGCGACGGCGACGATATGCTCGCCCCGGCAGACGGCGGGGATCACCCGTCGGCGCAGCGGCTCGGGGGCGAAATGCTCGATGGCGCGCACCGGGCCCACGCAGGATTCGAACACCGGAAAGGCGACGGCGGAGGAGATCCTGGCGAATTCCTCCAGCACCAGCACCGCCTCGAGGTTGCCGAGGCCCAGGCCGCCGTAGTCCTCGGCCACGTTCACGCCCAGAAAACCCATCTCGGCATAGCTGCGCAGCCAGTCGGCCGGCACCGGGCGGGCGCTGTCCTCCAGCTCCTGCGCCAGCGGCCCCAGCCGTTCTCGCGCGAAGCGCCGCGCCGCCTGCTGGAGCTGGATCTGGTCGTCGCTGAGCTGGAAATCCATCGGTCGGGGGCCTTCGTATGGGTGGGCGGTCACTCCGCGCGGTCGATCCCGGCGGCATCGGCCAGCCGCAGCTCGTCGAGGATCTCGCTGGTATGCTGGCCCAGCGCCGGGGCGTGGCGGTCGATGCGGAACTCGGACCCGCTGAACGACACCGGCGGGCGGATCGAGAGATAGGGCCCCTCGCTGGGATGCTCGGCCTCGCGGAACAGGCCCACGTCGGCCAAATGCGGGTCCTCGGGCAGGTCTTCCAGGCTCAGCACCGGCATGCAGGGGATCGAGGCGCCGTCGCAGAAGGCGAGCCACTCGGCGGTGGTGCGCAGCGCGGCCTCTTCCTGCACGATGCCGTACAGCACGTCGATGTTCTGCACCCTGACCCCCAGCGAGGCGAAGCGCGGATCCTCCAGCAGGCCCTCGCGCCCGGTGAAGCGGAAGAAGTCCGCCCAGTTGCGGTCGGAATAGGGCAGGATGCAGGCGTGCCCGTCGCGGGTGCGATAGGGCTTGCGCAGCGGGCTCAGCACCCGGGAAAAGCCGCTGGGGCCGGCGGGCGGGGAAAAGGCGCGGCCCGAGAAATGCTCGACCAGGTTGAACTCCACCATGGTCTCGAACATCGGCACCTCGATCGCCTGCCCGCCGCCGCCCCGCTCGCGCTGGAAGAGCGCGGCCAGGATCGCATAGGCGATGGTCTGCCCCGCCACCTTGTCGCACAGCACGGTGGGCAGGTAGCCGGGCTCGCCATGCACGCGGGCGTGCAGCTCGGCGAGCCCCGAGCCGGCCTGGATCAGGTCGTCGTAGGCCGCCTTCTCGGCATAGCGGCCGGCGCTGCCGAAGCCGAAGGCGCCGCAATGGACGATCCCCGGGTTCAGCCGGCGCACCCTGTCATAGCCGTAGCCCAGCCGCCCGATCGCCTGGGGGCGCATCGAATGCACGAAGACGTCGGCGGTCTCCAGCAGCCGGTCCAGCGCCGCGCGGCCCCGAGGCGTCTTCAGGTCCAACACCACCGCCCGCGTGTTGCGGTTGAGGTGCAGGAAATTGGCGAACATCCCCTCGTGCCGCGCGGGATGGTAGCTGCGGAAGGAATCGCCGCCGGCGGTCTCGACCTTCACCACGTCGGCGCCGAGGTCGGCCAGGATGTGGGTGGCGTAGGGCCCCATGATGACGCTGGTCAGGTCGACCACGCGCACGCCCTCCAGCGGGCGCGGACCCCGGCCGGCGGGGTCGCCGGTGGCGGGGGCGGTCATGGCTCTGCCCGTGCGGGGCCGGGGGGCGGCGGCAGGCGCCCCGGGTTCGGCCACGGCTGTGACATCATCGAATGCGCACCTCGTTCAGGCGGGTTCGCGGGCGGCGCTGCCGCCGGCGGCGGCCGGTGCTCCGGCGCTTGGGGCACCATAGGCCGCCAGCCGCTTGCGCGGCAATTGCAATCACGCTAGCGTTCAAACAAATCGCATACATGATGACATGCCCCCATCGAAGGACAGGCGAATGCCCCGATCCCATCCGCCGCGGCCGCCCGAGGGGCAAGAGGCCGTCCGCCCGGTCTCCAACCACGAGGACCGCACGACCTCGGGCCTGGTGAAATCGGCCGAGCGGGTGATGCGGATCTTCGAATATTTCGACGATGTGCAGTCGGCCGCCCGGGTGGGCGAGGTCTGCGAGCATCTGGACATTCCGCAGTCCTCGGCCTCGGCGCTGCTGGGCAGCCTGGCGCGGCTGGGCTATCTCGACTACGACGCCGAGCGGCGGACCTATTTCCCCTCCATCCGGGTGTCGCTGCTGGGGTCCTGGCTGAACGTCGATCCGACGCGCAACGGGCGGCTTTTGCAACTGACCGAGGAGGTGGCCCGCGGCACCGGCCACACGGTGGTGCTGGCGGTGCGCAACGGCATGTATGCCCAGTATGTCCATGTCATCCAGGCCACCACCGCGATCCGCTACCACATCCCCAAGGGGACGCACCGGCCGCTAGTCTGGTCTTCGGCCGGGTTCGTGATGCTGCAGGAGACGCCGGGGGCGGACATCCGGCGGCTGGTGACGCGCTGGAACGCCACCGTGACGGACGAGGGCGCGCGCTGCCAGTACGACGCGGTGCTGAGGAACGTCGAGACCGCGCGGCGCGAGGGGTATTTCTTTTCCCGCGGGCTGGTGACGCGGGGCGCGGGCGCCATCGCCCTGCGCCTGCCGGTCAGCGCCGACCGCCGCGACCGGCCGCTGGTGATCGTGGTCGCCGGGCTGATCGACGAACTGGAGGCCAGCCGCGACCGCATCCTGGAACTGATCCGCCGCGCGGTGGCGACCCACCTGGGCGGCGGGGAGGAGCCGCGCAGCTGACCGCCATCACAACCACGTATGTGATGAATGCCAGCACGCTCGTGTTCGGAACTTGCCAGCCGGATCCCCCGCCTCTACCATCCGCCGGGTCAGCACCACCGCCAGGGATCGACGCCGCCGCCAGCCGCCCGGAGGCGATCCGGGCTGCATGACCGCAGGACGCCGGCTTGGAAGGGGACGCGAAGGAATGAAGCGCACGAAGCGGAACGACCTCGTCATGATCGGGTTCATGCAGGCGCAGAACTGCACGAACTATGTCGGTTCGTGGCGGCATCCGGCGGCGGCGGACGACTTCATGACCGCGGCGCATTACCAGCGGATCGCCCGCACGCTGGAGGACGGCAAGTTCCACATGGCCTTCTTCGACGACCGGCTGGCCATGCCCGACATCTTCGGCAACGACCACGAGCCGACCGTGCGCCACGGCATCCGCGCGGTGAAGATGGACGTGGTGCCCTTCGTGATGGCCATGGGGCTGGCCACCACCCGGCTGGGGCTGGGGGCGACCTATTCCACCACCTATCACGAGCCCTATCACGTGGCCCGGCTGTTCGCGACGATGGACCATGTGCTGGGCGGGCGGGTGGCCTGGAACGTGGTCACCTCGCTGAACGACGGCGAGGCGGCGAACTTCGGCGCCGACAAGCTCCTGGAACACGACACCCGCTACGAGCGCGCCGACGAATTCATCGAGGTGGTGCTGGGGCACTGGAACTCCTGGGGCGAGGGGGCCCTGACGCTCGACCGCGCCACGGGCGAATTCGCCGACCCGGCGCTGGTGCGGCGGCTGGACCACCGCGGCAAGTGGTTCCGCTCGCGCGGGCCCTTCACCGTGCCGCGCACCCCGCAGGGCCATCCGGTCATCATCCAGGCCGGCCAGAGCGGGCGGGGCAAGCGGTTCGCCGCACAATGGGGCGAGGTGGTCTTCGCGCCCTACAAGTCGGTCGAGAGCGGCCGGGCGCAGTACCGCGACCTGAAGGATGCGGTCTCGGACGCCGGCCGGAACCCCGACACGGTGAAGATCGCCCCGCCCATCTATGCGGTGGTGGGCGAGACCCGCGCGCTGGCCGAGGAAAAGGCGGCGATGATCGACAGCCTCAGGGCCGATGTCGATGCGCTGTCGCTGATCTCGGAACTGACCAACTTCGACTTCTCGAAGAAGCGGCTGGACGAGCCGCTGAGCGACGAGGACCTGAAGGCGATGTCGGGCCAGCAGGCGATCACCGACCGGGTGGTCAAGGCCGCAGGCACCCCGAACCCCACGCCGCAGGACTTCATCACCCACTCCAGGCGCGGCACCATCCACGAGATGCCGGTCTTCGTGGGCACCGGTGCCGACGTGGCGGACCAGCTGGAGGACTGGTACGTCAACGAGGCCTGCGACGGCTTCGTGCTGGCGGCGACGCACCGGCCCGGCAGCTACGAGGACTTCGTGCGCCTGGTGGTGCCGGAGCTGCAGCGCCGGGGGATCTACCAGAAGGACTACAAGGGCAGGACCCTGCGCGAGAACCTGGGCCTGGCCTGACGCCGGCCTGCGCGGGCGCGCCTGTCGGCCACGCGCAAGCCGGACGGAACCGGAGACGACAAGAACGGGAGGAGACCAGATGAGAAGACTTGCTTTGCCGGCCCTGTTCGCGGGGCTGCTGGCGGCGGCGCAGCCCGCGGCCGCCCAATCGCCCTTCATTCCCGAAGGCTATCCCGACGACTATGCCGAGATCGTGGCGGCGGCCGAGCAGGAAGGCCAGCTGATCATCTACGGCACCATGGCCGCCGCGGTCTGGCAGCCGATCCTCGAGGAATTCGGCCGCCGCTATCCCGCCATCAGGGTCGAGACGCTGGACCTGGGCGACGAGCTGTTCGAGCGTTACCTGGCCGAGGCCTCGGCGGGCGCGCGGACGGCCGACCTCATCACCTCGGCCGCCGCGGCCAGCTGGCTCGACATCTCGCACCGCGACCAGGTGCTGCAATACGACTCGCCCGAGAACGCGATGGTGCCCGACTGGGCGCGGCCGCTGCCGGGGGTCTACGTGATGTCGGCCGACCCCTTCATCATGTCCTACAGCAAGGCGCTGATCCCCGCCGACCGCTATCCCGACAGCATCGCCGACGTGGCGCAGCTGGTGCAGGACTTCCCCGACCTGACGCTGACCACCTATGACGCCCGCGGCGGCATCGGCTATGCGGTCTGGTCGGCCTGGGTGCGCGACAACGGCGAGGAAGGCTGGGAGGTGCTGAAGGCCCTCGGCCCGAAGCTGCGGCTGGAAGCCTCGGCCGGCTCGATGGTGAACAAGCTGGTGGCGGGCGAATATGCGGTGACGCTGTTCGTCGGGGCCTCGGTGCCGATCCGCATCCTGAACGCGGCGGGCGCCGATCAGGTGGGCGCCTACGGGCTGGTCACCGACGGCACCCCGATCATGATGCGCGGCGTGGGCATCACCAGGGGCGCCCGCAGCCCGAACGCGGCCAGGCTGCTCTTGGACTTCATCCTGTCGCGCGACGGGCAGCTGCTGCTGGCCAAGGGCAACCTGACCCCCTACCGTGCCGACATCGGGCCGGGCGACGTGGCCAACTTCACCTTCAACGGCATCGTGGAGGCGATCGGCGAGGAGAACGTCAACATCGTGCGCTACGACCAGGCGATCGTGGACGGCTATGACGCCTTCGTGGCCCGCTGGACCGCGGCGCTGAGGGGCGAATAGGCCGCAGCCCGCGCAGGCCGGGGGCGAGGGCAGGGCGCCGGGTGCTGGGGCCGGCGCCCTGCCCAACCGTCGCGCCCGCCCCGTTCCGCCACGCAAAGCCCATGCGGCCGGGCGCCATGGCCCGCCATCCGACGGAGAGCCGGTTCTTGAACGCCGAGACCACGACGACCCCCGTTCCTCCGACCGCCGCCTCGCGGGCCTTCGTCGCAGGGCTGGGCCTGCAGGGGCTGACCGCGGCGATCTGCGTGGTGCTGGTGCTGACCCCGGTGGTGCCGATCATCCTGCAATCGGTGGTGGACCGGCCGCTCTACGACAGCGACTGGCAGTTCACCCTGCGCGGCTACCGCCAGCTCTTCGGCTCGACCGAGGTGGCGGCGGCGATGTGGAACACGCTGTACTTCGGGCTGGTCTCCACCGTGCTGTCGCTGGTGCTCGGCGTGCTCTTCGCGGTGTTCCTGGGCCGGACCGACCTGCCCTTCGCGGGCCCGCTGGCCTCGGTCTCGCTCTGGCCGTTCTATGTCTCGCCCATCGTGCTGGCCATCGGCTGGGCCATCGTCTACAGCCCCTCGGGCTATCTGACGCTTCTGGCGCGCGGGCTGGGGCTGAACTGGTGGAACCTCTATTCCATCGAGGGGATGGCGGTGGTCTCGGCGGTCTCGCACGCGCCGATCACCTTCCTTTACGTCATCGGCTCGGTGCGCCAGCAGGACTCGGCGCTGGAGGATGCGGCGCTGATGGCGGGGGCGCGGCCGGTGCAGATCCTGTCGCGGATCACCCTGCCGCTGGTGACCCCGGCGCTCTCGTTCTGCATCATCATGAACGTCGTCAGCGCGCTGGAAGCCTTTTCCATCCCGCTGGTGCTGGGGGTGCCCTCGGGGATCGACCTCATCACCAGCTATATCTACCGCGCCGGCTTCTCGACCATCACGCCCAACTATCCGCTGGTGGCCGCCGCGGCGGTGGTGCTGGTGCTGATCATCTCGCTGCTGACCGTGGTGCAGCTGGTGCTGTTGCGCAAGTCGTTCCGCTTCACCACCGTGGGGGGCAAGTCCACCCGGCAGCGGCCGTTCGAGCTGGGCTGGATCCGCTGGCCGGTGCTGGCGCTGTTCTGCCTCTACCTGCTGATGACCATCGTGGTGCCGATCCTGGGGGTCTTCGCCCGCTCGGTCACCACCTTCCTGTCGCCGCTGGTGCCGGTGATGTCGACGCTGAGCTGGGCGAACTATCAGACCATCTTTTCGCAAAGCACCTATGTGAACGCGATCTGGAACACGCTGATCCTGGCCGCCGGGGGCGGGGCGCTGGCCACCGCGCTGATCGCGCTGATCGTCTTCGTCGCGCACCGCTCGTCCTTCCCGCTGCGCCGGGCGCTGGACTTCCTGGCGCAGTATCCCCGCGCGATCCCCGGGGTCTTCGTGGGGCTGGGGCTGTTCTACCTCGTCGCCGCGCTGCCCTTCCTGGCCGACCTGCGCAACACGCTGTGGATCCTGCTCATCGCCTATACGATCCGCTTCCTGCCCTCGGGCTACAGCGTGATCGTGCCCACGATGATGCAGCTTTCCGCCGATTTCGACCGCGCGGGGCAGACGATGGGGGCCAGCTGGCTGACCATCTGCCTGCGCATCGTGGTGCCGCTGGCCAAGGCGGCGCTGCTGGCCTGCTACTGCATCCTCGTCGTCTATTTCACCAAGGAATATTCCTCGGCGATCTTTCTCTACTCACCCGGAACGGAGGTCATGGGAACCGTGATGCTGAGCTTCTGGTCACAGGGCGACTACGGCCCGGTGGCGGCGCTGGCCATGCTGCAGATGGCGGCGGTGGCGGTGTTCGTGTTCCTGTCGGGGCGGTTGTTCGGGACCCGCTTCCATGGCTGACGTGGTGGTCGAGGACCTGTCGCACAGCTTCGGCGGCTTCCGCGCGCTGCGGGGCATCTCGTTCACCATCCGCGACGGCGAGTTCTTCACGCTGGTAGGCCCCAGCGGCTGCGGCAAGTCCACCACGCTGATGGCGCTGGCGGGCCTCTTGCGTCCCACCGGGGGCAGGATCGCGGTGGGCGGGCGGGTGATGCTGGACGCCGCCGCCGGCACCTTCGTGCGGCCCGAGGCGCGCAACATCGGGCTGATGTTCCAGTCCTATGCGCTGTGGCCGCACATGACGGTGCGGCGCAACCTGATGTTCCCGCTGTCGATCCGCAAGGTGCCCCGGGCCGAGGCCAACCGGCGCATCGACGAGGTTCTGGCGCTGGTCGAGATGCTGCCGCAGGCCGAACGGTTCCCGGGCGAGCTGTCGGGCGGCCAGCAGCAGCGCGTGGCGCTGGCGCGCACGCTGGTCTACGAACCCTCGATCCTGCTCTTGGACGAGCCGCTGTCGAACCTGGACGCCAAGCTGCGGGAACGGGCGCGGACCTGGCTGCGCGCCCTGCAGCGACGCACCGGGCTGACCACGGTCTATGTGACGCACGACCAGTCCGAGGCGCTGTCGCTCAGCGACCGGATGGCGGTGCTGAACAACGGCGAGATCGCGCAGATCGGCGATCCGCGGCAGATCTACCACCAGCCGGCGGACCGTTTCGTGGCCGATTTCGTGGGCAAGATCAACCTGATCGCGGTCGAGGCGGGGCGCGAGGGCGGCCAGGCCGTGCTGCGGCTGGGCGACGGCCAGGCCCTGGCGCTGCCTGACGCCCCCGCCGGCCTCTGCGGCCCCGCCCGCATCGGCATCCGCCCCGAACGGCTGCGCCTCCTGGCGGCGGACGAGCCCGCGGGGGACGGGCCGGTGATCCGGGGGCGGATCGTCAGCGCCTCCTTCGAAGGGGCGCGATACCTCTATGTCATCGCGGTGGGCGGCGACGAGATCCAGGTCGAGTCGGTCGATCCGCTGGAGCCGGGCGAGGTGCGGCTGGCGCTCAGCCCCTCGGCCATCGTCTGGCTGTGACCGGCCGGCAGGAAAAGCGCAGGAGGATGCGGTGAGAGAGATCCGTTTCGTGTCGGCAAGCGGCGGTCTGGGCGGCAACGGCGTGGACGAGGCCGCGCTGGAGGAGGCGACCCGCGGCGAGGTCGGCTTCATCGCCGCCGATGCCGGCAGCACCGACCTCGGCCCCTATTTCCTGGGCAGCGGCCGGCACGAATACGCCCGCTCCTCGATCAAGCGGGACCTGAAGCTGATGCTGGCCGCGGGGCGCCGGACGGGCGCGCCGGTCATCGTGGGCTCGGCCGGGATGGGCGGGGGCGACATCCAGGTGGACGAGTTGCTGGGCATCGCGCAGGAGGTGATGGCCGAGCTGGGCGGCCGGATGCGCACCGCCGTCATCCGCGCCGAGCAGGACCGCGATTACCTGAAATCCATGCTGGCCGCGGGCCGTATCCGCCCGCTGGACCCCGCCCCGCATTTCGACGCCGCGGTGATCGACCGCAGCGCCCATATCGTGGGGATGATGGGGGTCGAGCCGATCCAAGCCGCGCTGCGCGACGGGGCCGAATTCGTGCTGGCCGGCCGGTGCAGCGATGCCGCGCTCTTCGCCGCCCTGCCGGTGATGCAGGGCTTCCCCGCCGGCCTCGCCTGGCATGCGGGCAAGATCCTGGAATGCAACACCGCCGCCTGCGTGGTGAAGGGCAAGGGGGTGATGACCGCCACGCTGGGCGGGGCGGATCTGGTGATCACCCCGGTCGGCAAGGGGCTGCGCTGCACCCCCCACAGCGTGGCGGCGCACGGGCTTTACGAGAACACCGACCCATACCTGCACCGCGAATGCTCCGGCACGCTGGACCTGACCCATTCGCGGATCGAGCCGGTGGACGACATCAGCGTGCGCATCCGCGGCAGCCAGTTCCACCCGGCCGAGGAGTACAGCGTCAAGCTCGAGGGCGCCGAACTGGTGGGTCACCAGACGCTGGCGATCTTCGGCATCCGCGACCCCTACATCATCGCCGAGCTGGACAGCTGGCTCGCCGAGATCGCGGCGGTGGTGCACGACCGCATCGGCCAGTTGTTCCCCGAGGTGGGGCGCGAGACCTATCATATCCGCTTCCGCGTCTATGGCCGCGACGCGGTGATGGGCGCGCTGGAGCCCCGGCGGCACGAGCTGCCGCACGAGGTGGGCGTGGTGATGGAGGTCACCGCCCCCACGCAGGCGCTGGCCACCGACTTCGTGAAGCTCAGCCGCCAGCCGCTGCTGCACCAGCCGGTGGCGAAGTGGACGGGCTTCATCACCGGCGTGGCGATGCTGGGCACCCCGGGCTATCTGGAACGCGGGCCGGTCTATCGCTTCAACGTCAACCACGTGGTGCTGCCGCGCGACCCGCTGGAGATGTTCCGCACCAGCTTCGTCGATCTCGGGCAGTAAGGGGGAGGCCCGGCCATGAAACTCGCCGATCTCAGCAACTTCATCCGCAGCAAGAACGCCGGCCCCTTCTCGCTGACCTTCGACATCCTGTTCGGAGAGGAAGCCGCCTACCGGCGGGTGCGGGATTCGGGGGCGATCAGCCCGGCGATGGTGGCCGCGGCCTATGGCTGCCCGCAGGACAAGGTGCGGATCTTCCACTGCGACCCGATCCTGGCCATCAAGGTCTCGATCCCCCGCCCGGTGTTCCAGGGCGAGTTGGACGACGCCGACATGCTGGGCGGCCAGCAATACGCGCCCTTCCTCGACCTGGAGATCCCGGGCTGAGATATCAACGCTTCAGGAACGCCGCGATCCGTGTCCTGGCGGCGGGGCCGGCGGCAAGGTCCACCGCGGCCCGGCGTTCCAGGGCCATCATCTCCGCCTCGCTCAGGTGGCCCGCCTCGCCGCCGCACAGCACGGCGGCGATGGTGGCGGCCATGCCGCGCTCGTCCTCGCCCGCGCCGGGGCTTAGCCGCGCCATCAGCCGGGCCTGCTCCGCCGCGCCGCCCGTGGGGATCGCGGCCTGGGGCGGCGGGGCATAGCCTTCGGCCAGCCGCAGCGCCTCGGCCCGGGCGAAGGGCAAGAGGTCGTCGCGATGCATGACCACGCCATCCGCCGGCCGCAGCAGCCGCGCGGTGCGGGCCTGCGGGGCGGAACCCGCGACCATCCCGCTGCGCAGCGCCTCGAAGGCGGCGGCCAGCGGGTCGGGCCCGCCCGCCTGAAGGTGGCGCAGCAGGGTCTGGGTGCAGCCGCCCCAGCCGGGCAGCAGGCCCAGCTTCGCCTCGGGCAGGCCGATCTGCGTCTCGGCATGGGCGACGATCCGGTCGGCGTGCAGCATCAGCTCGCAGCCGCCGCCCAAAGCCACGCCATGCACCGCCGCCACCACCGGGATCGGCGCATATTTCAGCGCCAGGAACAGGTGCTGGCCGCGGGCGACGAAAGCCTCCATCCCCGTGAAGTCGCCGCGCTCGATGAAGCCCGCGAAGAAGGCCAGGTCGGCGCCGGCGGAAAACCCGCGCGGATCGTCGCCGGCCAGCACCAGCGCGCGGAAATCGCGGGTGGCGCGGTCGATGGCCGGTTCCAGCAGCTCCAGCACCGGGCCCGAGAGCGTGCCCATCCGGGTGGCGAGCGCGAAGCAGGCCACGCCCTCGCCCAGATCCCGCAAGGAGGCGGCGGGGTTGGAGATCACCGTTTCGGCCCGGGTGACGATCGCCGGGGCCGACCCTTGGGCCGCGGCCAGCCCCGCGCGTTCGGCCAGCCGGAACGGCCCCTCGCGCCAGGAATAGCCCAGCTCGATGGCGGTATCTATCGCGCCCAGGTCTTCGGCGATGTCCGGCCCGTGTTCGGTCGCATAGGCCAGCACCTGCGTCAGCACCGCGGCGGCATAGCGGCCCAGTCGCCCGGGGTCGGCCACCAGCGCGGCCGGATCGCCGGGCGGGGCGGGCTCCACCGCCGCCAGCGGGCGATAGGCGCCGGTCGCCAGATCCAGCGCCTCGCGCGTGCCATCCGGCAGCCGGCGGTAGAAGCCCACGCCGCTCTTGCGCCCGAACCGGCCTGCGGCCAGCAGGTCGCGGATCACGTCCCAGCCGGGCAGGTCATGGGACTGCAGGGCGTCGCCCGCCGGCAGGGTAGCCATCAGGCTGCCCCAGACATGCGGCACCAGGTCGATCCCCACGAGATCGAGCAGCCCGAACACCCCCGTCCGCGGGATGCCCAGCGCGGCATGCACCGCGTCGGCCTCTTCCACGCTCAGCCCCATCCGCGCGGCCTCGCGCGCGGCGGCGGCGATCCAGAAACAGCCGATGCGGTTGGCGATGAAGCCCGGGGTGTCGCGGCAGGACACCACGGTCTTGCCCAGCACGGTGCGGGCGGCGGTCTCGGCGCGGGCCAGCAGATCGGCGGGCGTGTCGGGGGTGGTGACGAACTCCACCAGCCGCATGTGGCGGGGCGGGTTGAAGAAATGGCTGATGATGAAGTCGCGGGCGAAATCCGCGGGCAGGCCCTCGACCAGCGCGGCGCGGCGGATGGTCGAGGTGTTGGAGGACACGATGCATCCCGGCCGCCGCACCGCCGCGATGCGGGCGAAGAGGTCGCGCTTGATGCCAAGGTCCTCGATCACCGCCTCGACGATCCAGCCGGCCCCGGCCAGCCGGTCGAGATGATCCGCGGTATTGCCCGGCCGCACCAGGTCCGCCGCCGCCGGGTCCATGAAGCCGCCGGCCTTGAGCTGCCGGGAGATCCCGGCCTTGGCCGGGCCGTCACGGTCCTCGGCGCCGGGGATGTCCAAGAGGTCGACCGGCACCCCGGCATTGGCGAATTGCGCGGCGATCCCCGCGCCCATCGAACCGGCGCCGATCACCGCGGCGCGGGCAAGGCCGATTTCCGTCACGCCGAGGGCAGGAATGGTCATGGCGTCTCCTATCGTCCGGCGAAGGGGTCGGCGGCCAGCCGCGCCACCGCCTCGGCATATTCCGCGGCCAGCCGGTCGCACAGCTCGGCCGCGCCCGGCACGTCGTCGAAGGCCGCGACCCCCTGGCCCGCCGACCAGACGTTCTTCCACGCCCTGGCCTCGGACTGCATGTCGAGCGTGCCGTGGGAGGGCAGGTTCTCGGGGTCGAGCCCCGCGGCGACCAGGCTGGGCCGCAGGAAGTTCGCGGCCACCCCGGAGATCGCCGGGGTGTAGAAGATGTCGGCGGCCCGCGCTTCGGCGGTCATCCGCTTCTGCTCCTCGCTGACCGTCGCCTCGCGCGTGGCGAGAAAGCGGGTGCCCATATAGGCGAGGTCGGCCCCCATGGCGCGCGCCGCCACGATCTGCGCCCCGGTGGAAATGGCCCCCGACAGCGCGATGGCGCCCCCGAAGAACGACCGGATCTCGGCCACCAGCGCGAAGGGCGACAGGGTGCCGGCGTGCCCCCCCGCCCCGGCGCAGACGGCGACGATGCCGTCCACCCCGGCCTCGGCCGCCTTTTCGGCATGGCGGCGGCCGATCACGTCATGGAACACCAGCCCGCCATAGGAATGCACCGCCTCGACCACATCCTTCACCGCGCCCAGCGAGGTGATCACCAGCGGCACCTTGCGGCGCACCACCTCCTCCAGGTCGGCGGCCAGCCGGGGGTTCGAGCGGTGGACGATCAGGTTGACCCCATAGGGCGCGGCCCCGGGATGGGCGGAGAGCCGGGCCTCGATCTGCTCCAGCCAGTCGGCGAAGCCCGCCGTGCTGCGCGCGTTCAGCGCCGGGAAGGTGCCGACGAGGCCGGATCGCGAGACCTCGACCACCAGGTCGACGCCCGAGGTCAGGAACATCGGCGCGGCGATGGCGGGCAGGCGCAGGCCGGCAAACAGCGGCGGCATCGTCATGTCAGGATCCTTCCCTTGCGATCATCCCGTCCATCAGCACCGCGACGGTGGCGCGCGCGATCTTTTCGCGGCTGTCGGGCCCGGCGGGGTCGAACCACTGGCCCAGGCTGTTGAGCGCGCCCGCGGCGGTGAAGGCGGCGATGCGCGCATCCGCCACCGCCAGCGTTCCGTCCGCCTGCCCCTCGGCGATCACCCCGCGCAGGATGCCGTCGATCTCGCGCTTCAGCGCGCGGAACCGGGCGCGGCTGTCGGGAGCCAGCAGGTGGTCCTGCGTGCGGGCCACGCAGATGCCGAAGTCGTCGGTGATCAGCACGCCATAGGCGACCAGCACCGCCGCCAGCCGCTGCGCCCCGGTGCCGCCCTGCGCGCTGGCTTGCCGCGCCGCCTCGGCCAGACCGTCGAGGCCCCGGCGCACGCATTCGAACAGAATCTCGTCCTTGTTGGCGAAGTAGTGATAGATCGTGGGCTTCGTCACGCTCAGCGCGGTCGCCACGTCGTCCAGCGCGGTGGCGTGATAGCCGCGGGTGTTGAACAGCCGCGCGGCGGCCAGCAGCACCGCCTCGCGCTTGGCCTCGCGCTCGCGCTCGCGCCGGTCCGCGCCGGGCCAGAGGGCTGTCGCCTGTTTGCCTGACAAGGGTCTTGCCATCCCGCTATACTCACGGGTATGCCGTATACTGCCGGGTAACATGCTGTCAACCGCCCGGGCCGGGAGGCGACGATGATCCTGACCGAGGAACAGGCGATGGTGCGCGACATGGCGCGCCGCTTCGCCCGCGAACGCCTGGCGCCCCATGCCGCCGAATGGGACCGCGACCGCGGTTTCCCGCGCGAGGTGATCGCCGAGATGGGCGCGCTGGGCCTGATGGGGATGCTGGTGCCCGAGGATAGGGGCGGCGCGATGCTGGACCATGTGGCCTATGCCGCCGCGCTGATGGAGATCGCCGCGGGCAGCGGCGCGATTTCCACCATCGTCTCGGTGCACAATTCGGTCGGCTGCGTGCCTGTGCTGCGCTATGGCACCCCGGCGCAGCAGGACGAATACCTGCGCCCGATGGCCCGCGGCGAAAGCCTCGGCGCCTTCTGCCTGACCGAGCCGCAGGCGGGGTCCGACGCCGCCGCCCTGCGCACCCGCGCGGTGCGGACGAACGGGGGCTGGGTGCTGAACGGGGTGAAGCAGTTCATCACCTCGGGGTCCACCGCCGATATCGCCATCGTCTTCGCGGTGACCGACCCGGAGGCGGGCAAGAAGGGCATCTCGGCCTTCATCGTGCCGACTTCGACCCCCGGCTACCGGGTGGCCTCGCTCGAACGCAAGACCGGCCAGCACCTGTCCGACACCGCGCAGATCGCGCTGGAGGATTGCGAGATCCCGGCGGAAAACCTGCTGGGGGAGGAGGGGCAGGGCTACCGCATCGCGCTGTCGAACCTCGAGGGCGGGCGGATCGGCATCGCGGCGCAGGCGGTGGGCATGGCGCAGGCGGCGCTGGACGCGGCGCTGGCCTATGCGCAGGACCGCCACAGCATGGGCAAGCCGCTGATCGGCCATCAGGCCATCGCCTTCCGCCTGGCCGACATGGCGACGCAGGTCGAGGCCGGGCGGCAGATCGTGCTGCACGCCGCCGCCACCCGCGACGCCGGCCTGCCGGCCTTGCAGGCGGCCTCGATGGCCAAGCTCTTCGCCTCGGAAATGGCCGAGAAGGTCTGTTCCGACGCGATCCAGATCTTCGGCGGC
Organism: Paracoccaceae bacterium; assembly: GCA_037190175.1. GTDB lineage: Bacteria > Pseudomonadota > Alphaproteobacteria > Rhodobacterales > Rhodobacteraceae > JBBCJM01. Next base: position 22,906 of record JBBCJM010000173.1, read on the forward strand.
TATGGCTATACTGAGGATTTCCCCGTCGAACGCATCTGGCGCGACGTGCGCGTCTGCCAGATCTACGAAGGCACCAGCGACATCCAGCGCATGGTGATCGCGCGGAGCCTTGTTTCGTGAGCCCAGGAGGCCGCCCATGACCCAGACCGATCCCGTCGTCATCGTCAGCGCCCTGCGCACGCCGCTGGGCGGGTTCCTGGGCGACCTGAAGGGCCTGACCGCCCCCGCGCTGGGCGGGGCCGCGATCCGCGCGGCGGTGGCGCGGGCGGGGGTCGCGGCCGGCGAGGTCGAGGCCGTCCTGATGGGCTGCGTCCTGCCCGCCGGTCTGGGGCAGGCCCCGGCGCGGCAGGCGGCGCTGGCGGCGGGCCTGCCGGTCGCCACCCCCTGCACCACGCTGAACAAGAGGTGCGGCTCGGGGCTGGAGGCGGTGATGCTGGGCCATGACCGCATCCTTGCCGGAGCCATGGGCGTGGTGGTCGCGGGCGGGATGGAGTCGATGTCGAACGCCCCCTATCTGCTGCCGCGGGCGCGCGAGGGCTATCGCATGGGGCATGGCACGGTCATGGACCACATGTTCCTGGACGGGCTGGAGGACGCCTACGAACGCGATGAAAAAGGCGGGGGCCGCCTGATGGGCACCTTTGCCGAGGATTGCGCGCAGGCCTATGGATTTACGCGGGAAGATCAGGACGGCTACGCACTCGCCTCGCTGTCCCGCGCCCTGGAGGCGGCCGCCGGCGGTGCGGCGGCGGAGGAGATCGTGCCGGTCGAGGCCCCCGCGGGGCGTGAGACGAAGGCGATCACCGCCGACGAACAGCCCGCCCGCGCCCGGCCCGAGAAGATCCCGACCCTGAAACCCGCCTTCCGCGCGGGGGGCACGGTGACGGCGGCCAATTCCAGCTCCATCTCCGACGGCGCCGCGGCGCTGGTGCTGATGCGCGCGTCCGAGGCCGAACGGCGCGGCCTTGTCCCGCTGGCCCGCATCGACGGCCATGCCACCTATGCCCGCGAACCCGGCCAGTTCACCACCGCCCCGGTCGGCGCCATCGAGCGGCTCATGGCCCGCACCGGCTGGGGCTTGGATCAGGTCGACCTCTTCGAGGTGAACGAGGCCTTCGCGGTGGTGCCGATGGTGGCGATGCGCGACCTGGGGATCCCCCACGAGCGGATGAACGTCTTCGGCGGGGCCTGCGCCTTGGGCCACCCCATCGGGGCCAGCGGTGCGCGGATCGTCGTCACCCTGCTGAACGCCCTGCGCCGGGGCGGGCATCGCCGGGGCGTCGCCGCGATCTGCATCGGCGGCGGCGAGGCGACGGCGCTGGCGGTGGAGCTCTTGTGATGGCCCCGGTCCTGTCGGATTTCGACCCCGCCACCGGCATCGGCCGGCTGACCCTGAACCGGCCCGCGGCGCTGAACGCCATCGACGTGCCGATGGCGCAGGCTTTCCTGGCCGCCGTGCACACCCTGACCGCCGAGCCCGGGCTGCGCGTGGTGCTGCTGACCGGCGCCGGCCGGGCCTTTGCCGCCGGGGGCGACGTGGCGGCCTTCGCCGAGCATGGGATCGGCAAGGCGGGCGAGGTGATCAACGCCCTGCTCGACCCGTTGCATGCCGCCATCCTGGCCCTGCGCGCCACCCCCGCGCCGGTGATCTGCGCCGTGCAGGGCGCGGCGGCGGGGGCGGGGCTGAGCCTTGCCGTCGCCGGCGATCTGGTGCTGGCAGCCGGGGATGCGAAGTTCGTGGTGGCCTATGACCGGCTGGGCGCCTCGCCCGATTGCGGGCTGACCTGGTTCCTGCCGCGCCGCGTCGGCCGCGGGATGGCGTTCCGCCTGCTGATGGACGGCGCCACGCTGGGGGCGGAAGAGGCGCGGGCCTGCGGTCTGGCCGACATGACCGCCCCGGTCGAGGATTTCCCCGCCGCGGCCGAGGCGCTGGCCGCCCGCATCGCGGCCGGGCCGACGCTGGCGCTGGGCGCGGTGAAGCGGCTGATGGATGGCACCCTTTCGCTGCCCGAACACCTCGAGGCCGAGCGCGCCGCCTTCGTCGCCGCCACCCGCACCCCGGACTTCGAGGAGGGCGTCACCGCCTTCCTGAACCGCCGCAAGCCCGCCTTCACCGGCCGCTGAAAGGACCCAGCCCATGCCCGCCGCCTATATCGTCGACGCCCTGCGCACCGCCGGCGGCCGCCGCAACGGCGCGCTATCGGGCTGGCATCCCGCCGACCTGGGGGCCGAGGTGCTGGACGCGCTGGTGGCCCGCACCGGCATCGCCCCCGACGCCATCGAGGATGTCATCGTCGGCTGCGTCACCCAGGCGGGCGAGCAGGCCTTCGCCTTCGGCCGCAACGTGGTGCTGGCCTCCTCGCTGCCGCAGACCGTGCCGGCCGTCACCATCGACCGGCAATGCGGATCCTCGCAGCAGGCGGTGCAGTTCGCGGCGCAGGCGGTGATGTCGGGCACCCAGGACGTGGTGATCGCCGCGGGGGTTGAGAGCATGAGCCGGGTGCCGATGTTCTCGAACGTCACCCTGCACGACAAGGCCGGGATCGGCACCGGCCCGTTCAGCGACCGGATCAAGGCGCGCTTCGGGGTCGAGACCTTCAGCCAGTTCGAGGGGGCCGAGAGCATCGCGCGGAAATACGGGTTCTCGCGCGAGGTGCTGGATGCCTACGCCCTGCAAAGCCACGCCCGCGCCGCCGCCGCCACCCGCGCCGGCGCCTTCCGGGCCGAGATCGTGCCGGTGCGGGTGGGCGAGGGGCTGCACGAGGTGGACGAGGGCATCCGCTTCGACGCCACCGCCGAGGGGATCGCGGCGGTCAAGCTGATCCGCGAGGGCGGTGTGATCACCGCCGCCAACGCCAGCCAGATCTGCGACGGCGCCTCGGCGGCGCTGATCGTCAGCGAAAGGGCGCTGAAGGAGCACGGGCTGACCCCGCTGGCCCGCATCGTCAACCTGACGGTGACGGCCGGCGATCCGGTGGTGATGCTGGAGGAACCGATCCCCGCCACCGCCCGCGCGCTGGAGCGCACCGGGATGCGCATCGGCGAGATCGACCTTTACGAGGTGAACGAGGCCTTCGCCTCGATCCCGCTGGCCTGGCTGGCGGCGACCGGGGCCGATCCGGCGCGGCTGAACGTCAACGGCGGCGCCATCGCGCTGGGCCATCCGCTGGGGGCCAGCGGCACCAAGCTGCTGGCGACGCTGGTCCACGCGCTGCGGGCGCGCGGCGGGCGCACCGGGTTGCAGACCATGTGCGAGGGCGGCGGCATCGCCAACGTCACCATCGTCGAGGCCTGCTAGTAGATCTGGCGGTGCAGCGGCAGGAAGGCCGCGCCCAGGTGCGAGGCGTCGCCCTCGATCCCGCTGGGCAGCAGGAGCGGGCTGGGGCTGGCCTCGCGGCCGAAGCCGCGGCCGGCGACATCGATCAGCATGGCCCGCAGCGCCGCCGGCGCATCGCCGCCGAAGAAGATCGCGCCGGGATCGGCCACCGCCTTCAGCGCCCGCACGGTCAGCTGCATCTGCGGCCCGATCTCCTCCAGCCAGTCCCGCACCCCGGGCCAGTCGGGGCGGAAGTCGCGGGCCAGTTCGGCGGGCGTTGCGATCTGCAACCCCTCGGCCCGCAGCCGGGCGATCAGGCCGCTCAGCGCCGGGCGCACCGGCTTCTGCGCCTCGGTGAACAGCGGCCCCATCTCGCCGGCATTGCCATGCGCCCCCACGAAGACCCGGCGCTGCCACATCAGGCCCGAGCCGAAGCCGTAGTTGAACGACAGATAGGCAAAGCAGTCGTGCCCCCCGCCGCCGCCGAAGAAATGCTCGGCCACCACGCTGGAAGAGGCGTTGTTCTCGACGAAGGCCGGCAGGCCGAAACGGTCGCGGAACAGGGCCTCCAGCGGCACGTCGCGCCAGGAGGACAGCCGCTTGATCGGCTGGAACACGTCGTCCGGCCCGGTGCGGTAGCCCTGGCAGGCCAGCCCCATGCCGATCAGGTTGCGCCCGGCCAGCAGCCCCGCCCGCCAGCCGGCCAGCAGCCGCTCCAGCTCCGCCAGCACCGCGGGGCGGTCGTTGGGCTCGGCCTCCAGCTGGCCCTGCACCAGCGGCGTGCCGCGCAGGTCGGCCACGCAGTAGCGCATCCCCTCGGCGTTGATGGCAAGGCCCACGGTGGTGTGGTGGCTGCCGTCGATCTCCACGCTGGGGCTGGGCTTGCCGCGGCCGCGGATCCCGGCCTCGCCGAAGCTCAGCATCCGCGCCTCGCGCAGCCCGTCCAGCAGGCGGTGGACGGATTGCTGCGCCAGCCGCGTGTGGCGGTTCACGTCGGACCGCGGCATCCGCCCGGCGCGCCAGACGATGGCCAGAAGCTCGCGCTCGTTCTCGCTCAGTTCCCGCATGACCGCCCGCCGCCCGCCGCGATCCCCCTCTTGCCCTAGCCTGCCGCCCCGGGCAACCGTCCGGGGGTTTCACACCCCCGGACCCCCGTGGAGTATTTCTCCAAGATGAGGGGCAGTTTGAGTCAAAATTGCTCCCACCGGCTTCTCTTTCGAGCCGCAAATATCCGTCGGGGGGGCGCGAAGCCCCCCGGCGCTCTCCACCCGTGCCACGGTTTCAGGGTGCTTCGTGCAGCAGGCGCAGGGGGGTGAAGGCGTGCATGGTCTCGAAGTTGCAGAACTCCGGCGGGCCCAGCGCGATCTCGGGCGCCGCGTGGGCGAAGTCGTCGAAGAATTCCAGCACCTCGCGGCGTGCGGCCTCGGCGGTCACGGGGTCCATCCAGCGCAAGAGATAGGCCAGCGTGATGTGGAAGCGGTAGTCGGCGAAGTCCGCCGCCACCAGCCCGGTCGCGTCGCGCAGGATCTCGCGGCAGCGGCGCAGCGAGGCGTCGTCCTGCTCCGTGGCGCCGGCGACCAGGACGCCGATCCCGGCCTTGTGGCGGATGCCGCAGGGGCGGATGCGGTGGCCGGCCGGCAGGCGCACCCCGGCCAGACGGTCCAGCAACAGGCGCGACACCTCGTTCCGCGTCAGGTCGGGGGCTGCGCCTGCCGGCCATTCGCTGCGATAGCCGGGGTTCATGCAGACGCCCTCGAACAGCGTCATGTGAAAGCTCGCCGGGGGCAGGAAGGCGAAGAACCGCCCCCAGGGCGCGGCCCGCGCCCGGTCCTGCAGGGCCGCCAGCGCCCGGTGCGCGGCCGAGGCGGGGTCGATGTGGCACAGGATCGTGTTGCCCGGAAAGGGCAGCACCTCGCCATCGGGGGCGAACTTGCCGCCGCCGCCGGGCGGGGTGACGGAACGCGGCCCCGGCCCGTCTTCGGAGCCGGTCAGCAGGGGATGGGAAAGCGGGGCGGCAGGCATTCGGGGTCTGGTCTTTCCGGGGTGGGGCGCCGCCCGGCCGGAAGCGGCCGGGCGGCAGGGGGTTCACATCTCGAGGATCACCTTGTCCACGAAACCTTCCTCGATCCTGTCGCGGAAGGGGCGCGGCACCCGGGTGGTCTGGTAGGCGCGCTGCTCGCGCGGCACCAGGGCGTTGGAATCGTCCGCAGCGGTGTTCATCGGCGCGGTGCCGAACTCGGCGTTGAACCGCGCCTGCACCTCGGGCGAGGTCAGCCAGGCGATGAACACCGCCGCCGCCGCCGGATGGGCGGCGTTCCTGGCGATGCCCACGCCGTTGCTGCCGCCGTCCATCCCCATCGAGGGCACGTAGAACCGGATGTCCTTGCGCACCTCGCCGCGGGTCTGCAGGCCCGACAGGTGATCCTCCCAGGCCGCCACCATCCACAGCTCGCCGTCGCTGAGCCGGATGATGCTGTCGGCGTTGGAGGAGGTGATGACGAAGTTCTCGTGGTTGTCGAGGAAGAAGGCAAAGCCCTTGTCCAGCGCCGCCACGCGGTCGTCCGTCACCTCGCCGCTGGCGAAGTCGAGCCCGGTGACCTCGCGGATCGTCGCCTCGTAGAAGGCCGGGCCGGCGCCGCCGTTTTCGTAGTTGAAGCCGAACCTGCCCGGATTGGCGGCCCAGAAGGCGGCGAATTCCTCGGGCGTCTGCGGCAGGCCGGCGGGATCGACATGCGCGGGGTCATAGGCGATGCCGGTCTGGTTGCCCCAGAAGGCCAGGAAATGCCCGCCCGGGTCGCCCGCGTTGCGCATCCAGATCCGCCCGTCGTCCTTGGGCAGGAAGGCCAGCGGCATCAGGAGCCCCGCCCCATCCATCGAATCGTAGGATCCGTTGCTGGCCGAGATCACGTCGATGTCGCCCCGCGTCCGCTCGCGCTCGGCCAGCAGTTTCTGGATGTTGGCCGACTGGGTGCCCTCGGGGATGGTGATCCTGATCCCGGTCTCGGCCTCGAACGGCGCCACGAAGCGGCGCAGGTCGTCGACCAGATACCAGACATACCAGGTCACCTGCCCCTCGGCCTTGGCCTGGGCCACGATCTGGTCCCAGCTTTTTCCGTTCAGGTCCTCGGCCGGCGCGGCCAGGGTTCCGGCGGCGACGAACCCCGCCGCCATCAGCAATCGTCTCAGCATCTCATGTCCTCCCTCTTGTGGTTCACGTCTCAGCCCTTGCCGGATGACAGGGCGGGATTGGCGGTCTTCAGCAGCCGTTCCAGGACCAGCATCAGGATCACGTTCGGAACGACGAGGATCAGCGACAGAACGGCGGCGTTGGGGCGCACGAAGTCCTGCCCCAGTGCGGAATAGAGCAGGGTCGGGATCGTCACCACGTCGGGCGAGCCGACGATGAAGGAGATGGCGAATTCCTCGATCGAGTTGATGAAGACGATCAAGAGGGTGGCGAGGATCCCGGGCTTCAGCGCCGGCAGGTAGGCGACCGAGAACCGCGCCCAGGCCGAGGCGCCCAGGTCGCGCGCGGCGTCGATATGGTCCTGGCGCACCGTCTCGAAGCTGACCGTCATGATGCGGATCGCATAGGGCAGGGTCAGCACCGCATGGGCGAACAGGATCGCCCCGAAGCGCCAGGCGTGCAGGCCCAGCTGGTAGAGGATCGAGGTGAAGAAGATCGCGGTGACGAAGGAGGGCACCACCAGCGGCAGCAGGCAGACCAGCTTGGCCGTCTCGCGCCCCGGAAACTCGATCCGGCCCAGGGCAAAGGCGGTGGGCAGCGCCAGCAGCAGCGACAGGATCGCGGCCAGCGGCGCCAGGGTGTAGGAGGTCACCAGCGCCGGGCGCAGCGAGGAATTGGCCCACATGTCGGTCCAGCGGTGGAAGGACAGCACGGGGGGAAGCAGCCGGTCGGCCGTCCAGGGCTGCGACGGGTCGACCAGCGACCACAGCACCGCCATGACGAAGGGGATCACCAGCCAGACCGCGCAGCAGACCAGCAAGAGGCTCATCAGCAGGGTGTTCAGCCGCGCCGGGGTCACCGCAGTTTCCCCCGCATCAGCACCCGCGCCACATAGGCCAGCAGCGCCGCGCCGACCATGGCCAGGATCATCATGATCACACCCACCACCGCGGCCGAATGCCAGTCGCCCCGGTCCTTGTAGGAATTCATCAGCTGCGCCAGCGACTGGCGGTTGTTGGGCCCCGCGATCACCTGAAAGCTGAAGTCGCTGACCGCGCCGATGAAGATGATGGCCAGCGCCGCCTGGGTGCCCGAGACGGTCAGGGGCGCGATGATCCGGCGGAAGCGGGCAAAGGCCCCCGCGCCCAGATCGCGCGCCGCATCCAGCACGTCGTCGGAAATCCCCCGCACCGCCCCGGTCAGCAGGAGAAGCGCGAAGGGCATCTGCTTCCACACCTGCAGCAGCAGCACGCCCACCGCGTTCTGGTCGTTCTGCAACCGCCGCGGGCCGTCCCACAGCCCGATCCATTGCATGAACTGGTTCAGCACCCCGTGATAGGCGATCACGTTCACATAAAGGAACGCCGCCACCAGCCCGTGCACCAGCAGCGGCGCCTTCAGCACCGCGCCGATGGTCATCGAGCCCGGGAAGGGCCGGCGCAGCCAGATCGCCAGCGGGTAGGCCAGCGCCACCGACAGGATGGCGCTGACCACCCCGATATACAGCGAATAACGGATCGAGTTGTTGACGATCCGCCGGTCCAGCGCGCCCCGCCAGTGGTCGAGCGTGCCGGCGCTTTCGCCGCTCAGGCTGTAGTAGCCGAAGGACTGCGCCACCGCGATGAACACCACGGTGCCGATCAGCAGCACGATCAGCCCCAGCCCCGGCGCCAGCAGCATCCCCACGAACAGCCAGCGGCGCAGGGTCATGGCGCCTGCTCCAGCAGGATCAGGTCCTCGGGCGCCAGCGAGACGCGGGTCGTGTCGCCCTCGCGCAGCGGGCTGGCGCCGGTCTGCACCCGGTAGGCGATGCCGGCGGTTTCCAGCACGAATTCGGTGAAATGGCCCTGGAAGGCGCGGTTCACCACCCGCGCCTCGATCCCCTCGGCCCCCAGCCGCGCCTGCTCGGGCCGCCAGCACAGATGCACGGGGCCGGGCGCCGCGGTCCCGGCGCCCGCGATGGCGAAGGTGCCGATGGGCGTCTGCACCTCGCGCAGGGCGGCCCCGGGCTCGCCCCGCAGGGTGCCGCCGAAGACGTTGGCATTGCCGATGAAATCGGCCACGAAGCGGGTGCGGGGATGGGCATAGAGCGCCTCGGGCGTGTCGACCTGCTCGACCGCGCCCGCGTTCAGCACCACCACCCGGTCCGACATCGCCAGCGCCTCGGCCTGGTCGTGGGTGACGTAGATCGCGGTCAGGCCATAGTCGCGCTGGATGCGGCGGATCTCGACCCGCACCTGGTCGCGCAGCTTGGCGTCCAGGTTCGACAAGGGCTCGTCGAACAGGATCACGCCGGGCCGCATCACCAGCGCCCGGCCCAGCGAGACGCGCTGCTGCTGCCCGCCCGACAGCTGGTTCGGCAGCTTCTGCAACTGCGGCACCAGTTCCAGCTTCTCGGCCACCTCCATCACGCGGGCCTTGCGCTCGGCCGCCGGCACCCGCTTCTGCCGCAGGCCGAATTCCAGGTTCTCGCCCACCGTCAGGTGCGGAACCAGCGCGTAGGACTGGAAGCACAGCGCGGTATCCCGCGCCTCGGGCGGCACCCGGGTCACGTCGGCGCCGTTGATCCTGATCTGCCCGCCGGTGGGTTCCAGAAAGCCCGAGATCAGCCGCAGCAGCGTGGTCTTGCCGCAGCCCGAGGGGCCGAGCAGGGTCAGGAACTCGCCCTGCGCGACGGTCAGGCTCAGGTCCGACAGGGCGGTGAAGGCGCCGAACCTCATCGAGATCCGGTCAAGCTCGATGGCCGCCACGCTGGTCCTCCCCGGTCGGCTCTGTATTTTCACTCACGATGTGTTATTTAGATCGGGCCGTCAAGCCGGTTCACGAAGGGAGCCTTCCATGCCCATCCGCAGCGTCGCCCATCGCGGCTATTCCGCCCGCTGGCCCGAGAACACCGTCGCCGGCGCGCGGGCCGCCATCGCCGCCGGGGCCGATCTGGTCGAGGCCGACGTGCGGCCCTCGGCGGACGGGGGGCTCTACTGCTTTCACGACCCCGACCTGCGGCGGCTGGCGGGGCGCGACGTGGCGGTCGCCGACTGCCGGTCGGAGGAACTCGAGGCGCTGCGGCTGGACGGCGAGCCGCCGGCCCGCCTCGGGCAGATCGTCGCAGCCGTGGCCGGGCGGGCCGGGCTGCTGATCGACGTGAAGCCGGCGGGGCCGGGTATCCTCGATGCCCTCGCCGCGGAACTGGCGGCGGCGGGCTGGCCGGCGGATGTCTGGCTGGGGCTGCGCGACCCGGGGCAGGTGCAGGCGGCGAAGGCGCTGTGCCGGGGGCGCGTGGGGATCCTCGCGCTGCTGCCGCGGATTGCCGACGCCGATGCCTTCCTGTCCGCCGGGGCCGATGCCCTGCGGTTGTGGGAGGCCGAGATCGCCCTGCCCGAGGCCCGCCGCCTGCGCGATCTGGCGCCGGTCTGGGTTACCGCCGGCAAGACCCGCGGCCTGAAGGTGGGCGATACCGACGCCGAGGGGCTGCGCGCGATCCGCGCCTTCGGCCCCACCGCGGTGCTGCTGAACGACCCCACGCTGCTGGCCGGCGACGGCGGCGCCTGATGGGGTGCCGCAGGGGCGGTCTCCCTCAGGGTTTCTTGTTGACATAGAAAAATCGCCGGCTAACGTCTGGGAAGCAGAGAGGCCGATGGCGCCGCGTTCAGGCGGTGACAGGCGGTCGGGGTCCTGGCGGGTGCGGTCGATGCCGGAACGGCAGGCCCGCGGCCGCCGAGGCCCTCGCCGGGCCCCTCGATCCGACGAACAGCCTGAACGACCCTGGGGGAGGGGGCGATGCCGGTCTGCGACCATTCCGAACGTGCCTGTTCCCGGCACTCCACCCACGGCGGCTGAGTACCTGCGGGAGGCGGCGGGTCCATGGGGCAACACCATACGATAAGGGCCGATCGGCAGGATGGCGATGCGGCCGGCACCGTCTTTGCGGCGATGGCCGCCCATGCCGCCGCCCGCCCCGACGCCCCGGCGCTGAGCGGGGCGGGCCGGGGGTGGAGCTATCGCGAGCTGGTGGCGCAGGCGGAACGGCTGGCCGCGGCGCTGGTCGCGGCCTGCGATGGTGCGCAGGGGCGGGTGGCGGTGGTGGCCGACAACCACCCGCTGACCTGCCTGGTCTACCTCGCCTGTGCGCGGGCCGGGCTGGTGGTCAGCCTGGTGAACTCGCGTTTCGGGGCGGTGGAACTGGCGGGGGTGCTGGGCAAGCTCGCCCCCGACCTGGTGATCGCCGACGCCGCCCACCACGCCGATGTGGACGCCGCGCTGGCGCAGGCCGGCCTTTCGCCCCGTCGGGCGGCGCTGGAACCGGACGGCTCCGGCCTGCCCGCGGTCGAGGGCTGGGACGCCGCGCCTTATGACGGGCCGCTGCCCGAACCGGGCGCGGTGCTGGAGATCACCTGGACCTCCGGCACCACCTCGGCCCCCAAGGGCGCGATGCTGACCCATGCGGCGGCGCTTTACCGCGCGCGCTGCGAGGGCGGGCTGTTCGGGCTGGGGCCGGACGATGTGGGCGCGGTGATCACGCCGCTGTTCCACCAGTCCGGCATCCGCAACACCGTGCTGGCGGTCTGGGCCGCCGGCGGCCATGCGGTGATCCTGCCGCGCTTCGACGCCGCCACCTTCTGGGCCGAGATGGCGCGCTGGCGGGTGACCTATCTGTGCATGGTCGAGACCATCCTGCTGATGCTGGACCGCCAGCCGCCCTGCGCCGAGGAACGCGACAACACCCTGCGCCGGGTGCTGGCGGCGGGCGACCCGGCGGTGGTACGGCGCTGCGAGCGGCGGTTCGGCCTGCGCGTGGTGCAGGTCTGGGGGATGACCGAGACCGGCGTCTCGACCGCCGTGCCCATGACCCGGCCGATGGCCGAGGTCGATCCGCTGCGCGACTGGGCCGGGGGCGCGCCGCTGGCGGGCTGGGCCCTGGGCGACAGCCGGGTGCGGCTGGTGCGCGAGGGCGCCGAGGTGCGGGGCGAGGGCGCGCAGGGCGAGATCCAGTTCGCCTCGCCCATGCTGTTCTCGGGCTATTTCCGCGACCCCGAGGCGACCGCGGCCGCCTTCGACGGCGAATGGTTCAGGACGGGCGATCTGGGGATGTATGGGCCGGGCGGCGTGCTCTACTTCCTCGACCGGCTGCGCGACGTGATCCGGCGCGGGGGCGAGAACATCGCCTCGAAACAGGTGGAGGACGTGCTGGCCACCCATCCGGGCGTGGCCCGTGCCGCGGTGATCCCGGTCCCCGACCCGCTGTTCCTGCAAGAGGTTATGGCGGTGATCATCCCCGCCGGCCCGGTGACGGCCGCCGATCTGTGGACATGGTGCGAGGCCCGCCTCGCCCGCTACAAGGTGCCGCGCTACATCCGCTTTGCCGAGGCGCTGCCGCTGAACGGCAGCGGCCGGGTGCAGAAGCAGGTGCTGGCGGCAGGCGCGATGGACGGCGAGGTGTTCGACCGCCGCGCGGCACGGGGGCAGGCATGAACGCCCCTTCGATCCTGAACGTCCCCTCGATGCCCCGCGTGCTGCGCTTTCCGGTGGAGGAGGGGCACATCCGCCTGTTCGCCCGGGCGCTGGGCGACGCCAATCCGATCTACGCCGACCCGGTGTACGCCGCCCGCTCGCCCCTGGGCGGGATCATCGCGCCGCCGACCTTCAGCGAGGCGGCGAACCATTTCGACGAGGACTGGCCGTTCCGCCCGCGCTTCGGCCAGCCGTGGTTCGGCTCGGGCGCCACGCCCTCGGGCGTGCCGCGCGAGGCGCTGCCGCAGGGCACCGCGATGCACGCCGAGACGCATTTCACCTATCACCGCCCGCTGCGGCCGGGGATGGTGCTGTCCACCCGCGCGCGAGAGGGGCGGCGGTGGGAGAAGCAGGGCCCCCGCTCGGGCCGGCTGACCTTCCGCGAGGTGGTCACGACCTTCGTCGACCAAGACGGCGCCCCGGTGCTGGACTGCGCCACGGTGGCCCTGCAGACCGAACATCCGGTCGAGACCGCAGCCGCGGCGCCGGCCCCGGTGCGGGAGCGCCCGCGGCCGGCCGACCCGATCCGCCCGGCCGCCGCCGCGGGCTGGGCGCCGGGCACGCGGGCCGAGGCGATGCTGGTCGAGAACCTGACCCGCACCCAGATCATCCAGTATGCCGGCGTCTCGGGCGACTTCTCGCCCCAGCACACCGACGAGGTGTTCAACACGCAGGTCGCGGGCTACCCCAGCATCTTCGCCCACGGGATGCTGACCATGGGGATGCTGGGCCGGGCGCTGACCGAGTTCGTCGGCGACGGCCGGCTGAGGAGCTTCGGCTTCCAGTTCCGCGCGCAGGTCTGGCCGGGCGATACGCTCCGGGCGGCGCTGGAGGTCACGGGGGTGGAGGGCGCCGTGGCGCGGCTGGCGCTGACGGTCGGGAACCAGCACGGGCAATCGGTCGGCCGGGGCTATGCCACCGCCGCGACCGGCAACTGAGGGGCGGACAGGGGGAGGACAAGAACCAACGACGCCAGCAGGCGCAACCGGCACCCCGCCGCCAGATACCCACCGGATCAAGCAGGGAGGAACACATGCTTGCCACGATGAGACGACTGCTATGCACCGCCGCCGCGGCCTGGGCGCTCGGCACCGCCGGAGCCTTCGCGCAGGGGGCCGAGATCGACCCCGAGGGCACGGTCACCATGGCCTGGGCGGGGCCGCTGGCCTCGCTCGACCCGCATGTGGTGCCGGGGCTGGCCGACCAAATCTACACCTTCCTGATGTACGACCGGCTGACCAACCTTGACGGCGGCGTCAACCTGCAGCCGATGCTGGCCACATCGTGGAGCCTCAGCGAGGACGGCAGCGCGCTGGTCCTGCAACTGCGCGACGACGTGACCTTCCACGACGGCACGCCCTTCAATGCCGAGGCGGTGAAGGTCAACCTCGAGCGGGGCAAGACGCTGGAGGAGAGCACGGTCAAGAACGCGCTGGCCAGCATCGAGTCGGTCGAGGTCACCGGCGAGTTCGAGGTGCGGCTGAACCTGGTGCCGGGGCAGGGCGGCGACCTTCTGGCGCTGCTGGCCACCACCGCCGGCGCGATGGTCAGCCCCAAGGCCATCGCCGAGGGCCGCGACCTGCGGCTGGACCCGGGCGACGCGGGCTCGGGCGCCTATATGCCGGTGACGGTGCGGCCGAACGATACCGTCATCTACACCCGCGCGCCGGTGCCCTACTGGGATCCCGAGGCGGGGCTGCTGAAGGAGCTGGAGGTCCGCTTCGTCACCCAGGCGGCGGCGCGGCTGAACGGGGCGCGGGCGGGGCAGTTCGACCTGGCCCAGATCCTCGGCGGCGACATGCAGGTGGCCAAGCAGATGTCCGATTCCGGCGCCTTCTCCGTCTTCGAGGCGCAGACCTACAACGTGCTGTCGCTGATCCTGCGGCCCGAGCGGGCGAACCTTTCCAACGTCAAGCTGCGCCAGGCCATCGCCCATGCCATCGACCGGCAGGCGATCTCGGACGCCGCCTTCAACGGCGCCTGCCAGACCACCAGCCACGCGCTGGTCGAGGGGCACTGGGCCTATAACCCCGACCTCGACCAGTTCTCGACCTACGACCCCGAAAAGGCGGCGGCGCTGGTCAGGGAAAGCGGCGTCGCCTCGCCCGGCTTCGACCTGGTGTTCAGCCCCGGCACCTCGTGGGAGCCGCCGGCCAACATGATCCAGGGGATGCTGGCCAGGGTCGGCATCGACGCCCGCCTGGTGCCGATGCCGCAGCAGGACGGCCTGACCGCGGTGCGGGGCGGGCAGGTGGATTCCTTCATGTACGTGATCGTCGGCGCGGTCGATCCCAGCCAGATGGTGGATGCGCTCTTCACCACCGGCTATCAGCTGGCGCCCGGCGAGGCCAAGGAGAAGATCGCCGAGATGGCCAGGCGCGCCACCGACCCCTCGCAAGGCAACGCCGAACGCGCCGCCATCTATGGCGAGATCTTCGGGATGGCGGCCGAGGACGTGTGGTACTATCCGGTCTGCGCCTCCAAGGTGGTCTGGGCCCATAACCCCAAGGTCATCGGCGTGGGCGATGCCTGGTGGTACTTCGCCTCGCTGCCCGACTTCCGCGGCATCGCGGTGACCAAGTAGGGCGGGACGGGAATGGCGGTACGGATGCTTTTGCTGCGACGCCTGCTGGGTGCCGTACCGCTGCTTCTGGTCGTTTCCTTCGCGGTCTTCCTGCTGGTGGGCCTGGCCCCCGGCGACCCGGCCGCCCGCCTGGCCGGAGAGAACGCCACGCCCGAGCGGATCGAACAGGTCCGCCGGGCGCTGAACCTCGATGCGCCGCTGCTGGTGCGCTATGGCTACTGGCTGGCCGACCTGGCGCGCGGCGACCTGGGCCGCTCGCTGGCCACGTCGGAGCCGGTGATCGACCTGATGGCGCGGCGCGTGCCGATCACCCTGTCGCTGACCGCGGTGGCGCTGGCGATCAGCATCGTGCTGGGGCTGGCGGGCGGGATCGTGGCCGCGGTCTGGCGCGACCGGGCGCCCGACCGCATCGTCACCGTGCTGGCCTCGCTGGGCCTGGCGCTGCCCGCCTTCTGGGTGGCGCTGATCCTGGTGGTGCCGCTGGCGATCGAGCGCAACTGGTTCCCGGCGCTGGGCTACGAGCCGCTGTCGCGGGGCGTCTGGCCCTGGCTGCGCAGCCTGACCCTGCCGGCGGTGACGCTGGCCCTGCTGCCCAGCTCCGAAATGGCCCTGCAGGTGCGCGCGGCGCTGATCGAGGTGCTGGAGCGCGACTATATCATCGCCGCCCGCGCCCGCGGGCTGTCGGTCGCCAGCATCACCCTGAAACACGCGATGAAGAACGCGGCGATCCCGGTGGTCACCGTGCTGGGCTTCCGCATCGCGCAGCTTCTGGGCGGCGCGGTGGTGATCGAGAGCGTCTTCGCGCTCAATGGCCTCGGCACGCTGGCGATCACCGCCGCGCTGGCCTCGGACATGCCGGTGCTGCTGGGGCTGACCATGGTCACCACGGCGGCGGTGGTCTCGGTCAATTTCCTGGTCGATGCCTCGTACCTCTACTTCAACCCGCGGGGGCGGCGCGCATGAAACGGGCGGTCACCTGGGGCGCGGTGCTGGTGCTGGCGGTCTTCGTGACGCTGGCGCTGCTGGCGCCCGCCATCGCGCCCTACGACCCCAACCAGCAGGACCTGCTGGCGCGGCTGCGGCCCTGGTCCGCCGCGCACTGGCTGGGCACCGACGAATACGGCCGCGACCAGCTCAGCCGGCTGATCTTCGGCGCCCGCGTCTCGCTGCTGGCGGCGGTCGAGGTGGTGGCGGTGGGGCTGGTGCTGGGGGTGCCGGCGGGGGTGCTGGCCGGGTTCTTCCCCGGGCTGATCGACGGCGCGCTGAGCCGGATCAGCGACGCGCTGATGAGCGTGCCGAGCCTGGTGCTGGCGCTCACCATCGTGGCGGTGCTGGGGCAGGGGCTAGCCAGCGCCATGTTCGCGGTGGGCATCGTGTTTTCCCCGCGCTTCTTTCGCGTCGCCCGCGCCTCGACGCTCGAGGTGCGGCAGGAGACCTTCATCGAGGCCTCCTTCGCCATCGGCTGCGGCTGGTGGCGGGTGGCCTGGCGCCATGTGCTGCCCAATGCGATGTCGCCCCTGGTGGTGCAGATCGCCGTGGTGCTGGGGGCGGCGATCACCGCCGAGGCCAGCCTCAGCTTCCTCGGCATCGGGGTGCAGCCGCCCACCGCCAGCTGGGGCGGGATGCTGGCCTCGGCCTATGCCAACCTCTATCAGGCGGCCTTCCTGA
The DNA here is from genome assembly GCA_037190175.1 of Paracoccaceae bacterium. Classification (GTDB taxonomy): domain Bacteria; phylum Pseudomonadota; class Alphaproteobacteria; order Rhodobacterales; family Rhodobacteraceae; genus JBBCJM01. The sequence goes on from JBBCJM010000173.1 coordinate 39,169, forward strand.
TCTGGGCCCCGGGGCTGGCCATCGCGGCCACCGTGCTGGCCTTCACCATCATCGGCGACCAGGCGCGCGAGGCGCTGGGCACGCGCCAGCCGGTGGGGGCCGCGGCATGACGCAGCAGACCGCGCCCCTGCTCGAGGTCGGCGACCTGGCCGTCGAGTTCCCCATGGCGGGCCGCTGGACCCCGGTGGTCAGCGATGCGCGCCTGCGGCTCGAGCGGGGGGCGACCATGGGCCTGGTGGGCGAGTCGGGCTCGGGCAAGTCGGTGACCGCCATGGCGATCCTGGGGCTGGTGGGCGACCTGGGCGGCCGGGTGTCGCGCGGCACCGTCCGCTTCGACGGGCAGGACGTGCTGGCCGCCCCGCCCGCCTTCCTGCGCCGGCTGCGGGGCGAGCGGGTGGGGATGATCTTCCAGCAGCCCGGCCGCAGCCTGAACCCCGCCTTCACCGTGGGCGACCACATCGCCGAGACGCTGCGCCGCCACCGCGGCCTGTCGCGGGCCGCGGCCTGGAAGCGGGCGGTGGCGCTCTTGGACCGGGTGGGGATCGCGCGGGCGGCGGAACGGGCGGGCGACTATCCCCACCAGTTCAGCGGCGGCATGTGCCAGCGGGTGATGATCGCCATGGCGATCTGCTGCGAGCCGCAGCTCTTGATCGCCGACGAGCCCACCACCGCGCTGGACGTGACCGTGCAGGCGAGGGTGCTGGAACTGCTGGCCGAACTGGTGCGCGAAAGCGGCATGGCGATGCTGTTCATCAGCCACGACCTGGCCGTGGTCTCCGAGGTGGCCGAGCGGGTGGTGGTGATGTACGCCGGCCAGACGGTCGAGGACGGCACCGCGCGCGAGGTGTTCGAGAGCCCCGGCCATCCCTATACCCGCGGGCTGATCGCCGCGATCCCCGGCGCGGGGCGCCAGCAGCGGCTGAAGCTGATCGAGGGCGGCATCCCCTCGCCCGGCACGGTGATCGCCGGCTGCCGCTTCCACCCGCGCTGCGATTGCCGCATCGCCGGGCGCTGCGACGCCGGGCCGGTGGAGTTGCAGGTGCTGCCGGGCGGGCGGGCGATCCGCTGCCTGCACGCGGCCGGGGCGGGGGCGACATGACGCTGCTGCGGGTCGAGGGGCTGGCCAAATCCTATCCGCGGCGGCGGGACTTCTTCGGCCGGGTGGTGGACCGGGTGGAGGCGGTCTGCGACGTGGGCTTCACCCTGGGCAAGGGCGAAACCCTGTCCATCGTGGGCGAATCCGGCGCCGGCAAGTCCACCGTCGGCCGGCTGGTGCTGCGGCTGATCGAGCCCGACCGTGGCCGGATCGAGCTGGACGGCGTGGACCTGCGCGCCATGCCGCGGGCCGCGCTGCGCGCCCACCGCCGGCACATGCAGATGATCTTCCAGGACCCGTTCTCGTCGCTGGACCCCCGGGTGCGGATCGGCGAGTCGGTGGCCGAACCCATGCTTCTGCACCTGAACCTCTCCCGCGACGAGCGCCGCGAACGCGCACTGGCGCTGCTGCGCCGGGTGGGGCTGGACGAAAGCCACGCCCGCCGCCTGCCCTCGGGCCTGTCGGGCGGCCAGTTGCAGCGGGTGGCCATCGCCCGGGCGCTGGCGGTGAACCCGCGGATCATCGTCTGCGACGAGCCGGTGGCGGCGCTGGATGTCTCGGTCCGGGCGCAGGTGCTGAACCTGATGGCCGAGTTGCAGGAGGAATTCGGGATGTCCTACCTGTTCATCTCGCACGACCTGTCCATCGTCCGGGCGATTTCCGACCGGGTGGCGGTGATGTCGAAGGGGCGGATCGTGGAGACGGGCCCCACCGAGCAGATCTTCGAGGCCCCGGCGCATGGCTATACCACCGAGCTGATCCGGGCGATCCCGCGGCTGGCCTACGCGCGCGCCGGGTGACTAGGCCACTACGTTCCGCGGCTCCTCGCCCGCCAGCCAACGCTCCAGATTGGCCAGGAACATCGCGTTGGTGGCCTGGATCGCGCGGGGGGTATGGGCGGCGGTGTGGGGCGAGAGGATCACGTTGTCGAGGTGACGGAAGTCCTCGCGGATCGCCGGTTCGTTCTCGAAGGTGTCCAGCCCCGCCCCTGCCAGCCGCCCCTCGCGCAGCGCCGCGATCAGCGCGGGCTCGTCCACGATCACGCCGCGGGCGACGTTGACCAGACGCCCGCCGGGGCCGAGCGCGGCCAGCACCTGCGCATCGACCGAGCCCACGGTCCCGGGCGTGGCGGCGACGGTGACCACCAGATCCTCGGCCCAGTCCGCCAGGGCGGTCAGGCTGGGGAAGGCGCGGTACGGCACCTCGGGGCGCGGGCTGCGGCTGTGGTGGCCGATCTCGGCTCCGAAGGCGGCCAGCCGCCGGGCGATCCCGCCGCCGATGGCGCCCAGCCCATAGATCCCCACCCGCCGGCCCCCCACCGCCGGGGCCAGCCCCCCCGCCCAGCCGCCGCCGCGCACCAGCCGGTCGCCCTGCAACAGCCGGCGGATCAGCGCCAGCAGCAGCGCGGCCCCCCGGTCGGCCACGCAATCGGCCCCCGCCCCGGCGGTATTGGTGACCAGCACCCCCCGCTCGCGCAGCGCATCCAGCGCCAGCAGGTCGGTGCCGGTGCCGTAGTGGCAGACGTAGCGCAGCGCCGGCAGCCCCGCGACCATCGCGCGGGTCAGGGGCCGGTTGCCGATGGTGAAGGCGATCACGGCCGGGTCGGGCAGGGCGGGCGGCGCGGCCCAGGCCTCCACCACGTCCAGTCGGCCGCGCAGCGGGGCCAGCACCGCCTCGGGCAGCGGGGCCAGCACCAGAACCCGTTCAGCCGGCATCCGGCACCGGCCGCCCGGAATGGGTGAAATGCGGGGTGACGGGGCTGCGCGGCGCGGCCAGCGCGGTTTCGGAGAGGTATTTCGTCGTCGTCCAGCCGCCGTCGATGGCGATGCACTGGCCGTTGACCCAGCCCGCCTCCTCGGAACACAGGAAGACGATCATCGCCGCCACGTCCTCCGCCGTGCCCCAGCGGGCGCTGGGGGTCATCTCGGCGTTCATCCGGCGGAAGGTCTCGCTGCCCATCCGGTCATGGGTCATCTCGGTCTCCACCGCCCCGGGGGCGACCGCGTTGCAGCGGATGCCGATGCTGCCATACTGGCAGGCGACATGGGTGGTCAGGCCGATCAGCCCCGCCTTGGCCGCCGAATAGGCCCCGCCGCGCAGCCCGCCCACCAGCCCGTAGGTGGACGAGACGTTGACGATGCAGGACTGCGGCCCCATCACGCCCACCGCCTCGCGGATGAAGCGGAAGGGGGCGCGCAGCATCAGGTTCAGGTTCTGGTCCAAGGCCGCGTCGTCGGTCTCGTGCACCGGCCTGGGCCGGCCGATCCCGGCGTTGTTCACCAGATAGTCCAGCCGGCCGAAGCGCGCCAGCGCCAGCCCCACCGCGCGGACCGGCGTGTCGTCGCCGGTGGCGTCGGCGGGCAGCACGGCCACCAGATCGCCCTGCGGCCCCGCGTCCTGCACCAGCGCCTCCAAGGGCCCTTCGCGCCGTCCCAGCGCCACCACCGCCACCCCGGCGGCCAGGAAGCGCAGCGCGGTGGCGCGGCCGATGCCGGTGCCGGCCCCGGTGATCAAGGCAACCTTCATGTCCATTCCTTTCAGCCCTGCTGCCCGGCGATCAGCGCCGAGCGCACCAGCGACCGCTGGATCTGCCCGGTCGCCGGGGTGCGCGGCAGGGCGGCGACCTCGACCACCCGCCGGGGGTGCTTGTGCGGTGCGATGCGGCCTGCGAGGTGGGCCCGCACCGCCTCGATGCTGGGCAGGCCGGCGCCCCGGCACAGCACCACCGCGGCGCAGACGATCTCGCCCCAGACCGGATCGGGCAGGCCCACCACCGACACCTCGTCGATGCCGGGCAGGCCGGTCAGCGCCGCCTCGACCTCGGCCGGCGCGATGGTCTCGGCGCCCGAGCGGATCACCTCGCGCCGCCGGCCGATGATGCTGACGAAACCGTCGGCGTCGATCTCGGCCAGGTCGCCGGTGCGATACCAGCCGTCCGCCAGCACCTCGGCCGTGGCATCTAGCCGGTCGAAATAGCCGGTCATCATCTGGTTCGTGCGCCCCAGCAGCTCGCCGTCCACCACCCGCAACTCGGTGCCGGGGGTCGGCAGGCCCACGCTCAGCGGCCGGGTGCGCAGGTCGGCGTCGCCCAGCGTGGCGCCGGTGCCAAGCTCGGTCGCGCCCCAGGAGCTGGAGCAATCGGCCTGCGGGAACCGCGCGCGGATGCGGTCGATCAGGCCGGGGTCGAAGCGCGAGGTGCCGGTGCGGGCCCAGCGCAGGCTGGCGGTCTGGAACCCTTCATGCGCCAGCAACCGCTCCCAGATCGCCGGGATCGCATACATCCCCTGCGGCGCCCAGCGGTCGATCAGGCCGGCCAGCGCCGGGCCGTCCGGCCGGGGGGCGAGGTGGAGGGTGCGCAGGTGCATCCAGGCGATCAGCAGGAAATTCCAGCCGGCCCAGTGGAACAGCGGGAACAGGCCGATCTCGCCGCCGCCGCCGCAGGCTGGCGTGCGGGTGGCCCCGGCCAATGATCGGTGCCAGCTGGCCCGGTGCGGGACCATCACCCCCTTCGGCTCGCCCGTGCTGCCGCTGGTCAGGAAGATGGCGTGGATGTCCTCGTCGTCCACCGCCGTCCCGGGCGGGCGGTCCGAGGCGTGGGCGAAGGCGGCGTCCAGACCCTCGCCCGGGCCGGGGCCGTTCACCGTGGCCAGCCGCACCCCGGTCGCCTCGGCCAGCGCCGCGGCGGGCGCGGCCCGCGCGGCGG
>JBBCJM010000174.1:0-4189 GCA_037190175.1 Paracoccaceae bacterium
GGCGATCATGCGCCCCGCTCCGCCCGCTGCCGGGCCAGCGCCGATTCGACATCCGTCAGGCCCAGCAGGCTCGCCACCAGCCGCATGGTGCGGTCCTCGGCCGGGTCGCGCGCGCCGTCGCTGAGCACCACCGTCCACAGCGCCTGCAGCACGCCCGCGCGGTCCTCCAGCGGCACATGGTCCTTGATCGCCCGGGTGAAGCGCACGGTGTCGGCCGCGCCCTGCTCCAGCGCCTCGCCCTCGCCGCGCAGCCGCGCCGCCTCGAAGGGCGAGAGGCCGAACCGCGCGGCCAGCAGCCGGTCGATCTGCCGCGCCTCGGCCTCGGCATAGTGGTGATCGGCCCGGGCCAGATGCACCATCAGCGCGGCCAGCGCCAGCCGGGCGCCGGGCGGGGGCAGGGGGGTGGGGGCGGTGCCGGACAGCCGGCGGAGGAGCGCGTCGAACATTCGGGCGTTATAGGCATTGCCGGGGCTTCCGCCAACGGGGCCGCGCGGGGCTGTGATTCATCACCCGTTAACCTTCCCGCGGGCAGGCTGCGGGCAGGGGGATTCGGGCATGGAGATGCAGTTCGACGAACCGGCCGCCAGCTATGCGCCCCCCGGCGACGGGGCAGGGCGGCTGGACTGGCTGCGGCTGATCCGCTCGCGCCGGGTCGGGCCGGCCACCTTCCACCGGCTGATGGCCGAACACGGCTCGGCCCGCACGGCGCTGGCCGCGCTGCCGGGAATCGCGGCGGCGGCGGGGATCTCCGACTATGAGCCCTGCCCCGAGGGCGTGGCCCGGGCCGAACTCGCCGCCGGCCGGGCCGCCGGCGCGCGGCTCCTCTGCCGCGGCGATCCCGCCTATCCCGCGGCCCTGGCGCTGACGGCGGACGCGCCCCCGGTCCTGTGGCTGCGGGGGGAGGAGGCGTGGCTCACCCGCCCGATGGTCGCGGTGGTGGGGGCGCGGAATGCCTCCTCGCTGGGGCTCAGGATGGCCCGCCGGCTGGCCGAGGGGCTGGCGGCGGCGGGGGTCACCGTGGTCTCCGGCCTCGCCCGCGGCATCGACGCCGAGGCGCATCGCGCGGCACTGGCGGGCGGGACGGTGGCGGTGATGGCCGGCGGCATCGACCGGGTGTACCCGGCCGAGAACGCCGCGCTGGCGGCCGAGATCGCCGACCGCGGGGCGCTGGTGACGGAGCAGCCCCCGGGGGCCGAGCCGCAGGCCCGCCACTTCCCCCTGCGCAACCGCATCGTCGCCGGCCTTTGCCGCGCCGTGGTGGTGGTGGAGGCCGCGGCGCGCTCGGGCTCGCTCGGCACCGCGCGCACGGCGCTGGATCTGGGGCGCGAGGTGATGGCGGTGCCCGGCCACCCCTTCGACGCCCGGGCCGAGGGCTGCAACATGCTGATCCGCGACGGGGCGCTGCTGGTCCGTTCCGCCGGCGACGTGCTGGACGCGCTGGGGCTGCCGGGCGTGGGCGCGCTGCCGGAGCCGCCGAAGCCCCGCCCGCCGCTGCCCGGCCCGGTGCCGCCGCGCCGGCCGCTCTCCGACATCTCCGCGGTCCACCGGCTGATCCTCGACCGGCTGGGCCCCAGCCCGCTGCCCGAGGACCAGCTGATGCGCGACCTCGACGCGCCCCCGGGGCAGGTCGCCGCCGAGCTTCTGACGCTGGAGATGGAGGGCCGCGTCCGCCGCACCCCCGGCGGGATGCTGACGCGCGAAGGCTAGCGCCTCGCATTGCTGCGAGCGCATTGACAAGCCCGATCCGCCCCCCACATGGTGCCGCGCCCGTGCCGGTCGCCTGGCCACAGGCCCGTTCCCGAGAGGTCGCCATGCCCGTCGTCGTCGTCGAGTCGCCCGCCAAGGCCAAGACAATCAACAAATATCTTGGCCACGACTATACGGTCCTGGCCTCCTACGGGCATGTCCGCGACCTGCCGGCCAAGGACGGCTCGGTGGACCCCGAGCACGACTTCGCCATGACCTGGGAGGTCGCGGCCGACAGCCGTAAGCACGTGCGCGCCATCGCCGAGGCGCTGAAGGAGGACGATCACCTGATCCTCGCCACCGACCCCGACCGCGAGGGCGAGGCCATCAGCTGGCACCTGTCCGAGGCGCTGAAACCCGCGCTGAAGAAGGGCAAGCAGGTCAGCCGGGTGACCTTCAACGCCATCACCAAGGACGCGGTGACCAAGGCGATGGAACACCCCCGGCAGGTCGATGCCGCGCTGGTCGAGGCGTACCTGGCCCGCCGGGCGCTCGACTATCTGGTGGGCTTCACCCTCTCGCCGGTGCTCTGGCGCAAGCTGCCGGGGGCGCGGTCGGCGGGCCGGGTGCAGTCGGTCTGCCTGCGGCTGATCGTGGAACGCGAGATGGAGATCGAGGCGTTCCGGCCGCGGGAATACTGGACGGTCAGCGCCCGCCTGACCACCCCCCGCGGGCAGGACTACGAGGCGCGGCTGGTTTCGCTCGCGGGCCGCAAGCTGGACAAATTCGACATACCCACAGTCGAAGAGGCGGAAATCGCCGTCGCCGCCATCACTTCCCGGACATTGGCGGTCACGGGCGTGGAAACCGCGCCGGCCACCCGCAACCCCTTCGCCCCCTTCATGACCTCCACCCTGCAGCAGGAGGCCAGCCGCAAGCTGGGCATGGGGGCCAAGGCCTGCATGTCGGCGGCGCAAAGGCTCTACGAGGCCGGGCACATCACCTATATGCGCACCGACGGGATCGACATGGCGCCCGAGGCGGTGCAGGCGGCCCGCGCCGCCATCGAGGCGCGGTTCGGCCGCGACTACCTGCCCGCCAGCCCGCGGCTTTACAAGAACAAGGCCAAGAACGCGCAGGAGGCGCACGAATGCATCCGCCCCACCGACATGGGCGCGGATCCGGGCAAGCTGCGGCTTTCCGAACGCGACCAGGCCGCGCTCTACGACCTGATCTGGAAGCGCACCATCGCCAGCCAGATGGCCTCGGCGCGCCTGGAACGCACCACGGTGGAGGTGGGCAGCCCCGACGGGCAGGTGGGCCTGCGCGCCACCGGACAGGTGGTGCGCTTCGACGGGTTCCTGAAGGTCTATGACGAGGGCCGCGACGACGACGGCGAGGACGAGGCGCGGCTGCCGCAGATCATGCAGGGCGATCCCGCGGTGCCGCTGAAGGGCGCCTACACCGCCGCCTTCGCCAAGGCTCGGGCGGCCGACGACAAGGCCCCCGCCGCGGTGATCAGCCCCGATGCCGGCGTCATGGCCGCGCGCAGCCACACCCAGCCGCCGCCGCGCTATACCGAGGCGAGCCTGGTCAAGCGGATGGAGGAACTGGGGATCGGCCGGCCCTCCACCTATGCCTCGATCCTGACCACCATCGTGGACAGGGAATATGTGCGCAAGGAAAAGAACCGCCTGATCCCCGAGGATAAAGGACGCCTCGTAACCGCCTTTCTCACCAGCTTTTTCCGCCGCTACGTGGAATACGACTTCACCGCGGATCTGGAGGAGGAACTGGATGACGTCAGCGCCGGGGCGCGCGACTACAAGGACGTGCTGGCGCGGTTCTGGCGCGATTTCTCGGCCGCGGTGGCCGAGACCGCCGACCTGCGTATCGGCGAGGTGCTGGAGCGGATCGACGATTTCCTGGCCCCGCATCTCTATCCGCCCCGCGCCGACGGCGGCGACCCGCGGCTCTGCCCCACCTGCGGCACCGGCCGGCTGCACCTGAAGACCGCGCGCTCGGGCGGGGCCTTCATCGGCTGCGGCAACTATCCCGAATGCCGCTATACCCGGCCGATCTCGCTGGCCGGGGGCGAGGAGGCCGCGGGCGACCGCGTGCTGGGCGAGGACGATGGCCAGCCGGTTTCCGTGAAGGCCGGGCGCTTCGGCCCCTATGTGCAGAAGGGCGAGGCCACGGCCGAGACGCCGAAGCCCCCGCGCGCCAGCCTGCCCAAGGGCTGGCGGCCCGAGACGCTGACGCTGGAACGCGCGCTGATGCTCCTGAACCTGCCGCGGGTGGTGGGCGAACACCCCGAGGGCGGCACGGTGGAGGCGGGGATCGGCCGCTTCGGACCTTATGTGAAGCACGGGCCGGTCTATGCCAATCTGGCCGATGCCGAGGAGGTCTTCACCCTGGGGATGAACCGCGCGGTCGAGGTTCTGGCGCAGAAAGCGGCGCGCGGCGGCCGGCCGGCGGGGGCCGCGGCCCAGCCGCTCAAGAG
>JBBCJM010000175.1:0-29997 GCA_037190175.1 Paracoccaceae bacterium
CCAGCACGGCGGCGCGGCCGGTGCCCTGGTACAGCAGCGCCGCCCGGCCCTGCCGCCACGGCCGCGCCACCCGCAGGCAGTCGTCGCAATGCGCCACCTCGCCCGGCGCGCCGCCCGGCAGGGGGATCCCGCACAGGTCGCAGACCAGCCCGCCGGCGAATCGGGCCTGGCCCCAGCAGTCGGGGCAGAGCGCGAAGTCCTCGGTCACCTCGGCGTGGCAGGTCAGGCATTGCGGCGGATAGACCAGCCGCAGCGCCGCCCGCACCCCCCGCCGCGCCGCCGCTTGCAATGCCATTCCCCGCCCCCCATGGTCCGCCGCATGCTGACCGACCGCCACGCCCTCAACCTGCACCGCGCCCGCGCCACCGCCACCTTCCTGCAGGACGAGGCGGCCGCCGAGGTGCAGGAGAGACTGGCAGAGGTTAACAGGGCGTTTACGGCGCCGGCCGTGGTGACCGGGATGCCGGCGCTGTGGCAGGCGGTTTTGCCCGGCGCGCGGGTGGTGGCGGACGAGCCGGTTCTGGACCTGGCCCCCGGCGCGCATGACCTGGTGGTCCATGCCCTCTGCCTGCACTGGGCCGACGATCCGCTGGGCCAGATCATCCAGTGCGCGCGCGCCCTGCGGCCCGACGGGCTGTTCCTCGCCGCGCTGTTCGGCGGCCGCACGCTGCACGAACTGCGCGCCGCGCTGGCCGAGGCGGAGGTGGAGCTGACCGGCGGCCTGTCCCCCCGGGTGCTGCCGATGGGCGAGATCCGCGAGCTCGGCGGCCTCCTGCAACGCGCCGGGCTGGCGCTGCCGGTGGCCGACAGCGCCACGCGCCGGGTGCTCTATCGCGATGCGCTGCACCTGATGGCCGACCTGCGGGCGATGGGCGAGAACAATGCCCTGGCCGCCCGCCTGCGGCGCCCCACGCGGCGCATGGTGATCGCGGCGGCGGCGGCGAAATATGCGGAAGCCTTCGCGGAAGGCGACCGGATCCCCGCCACCTTCGAGATCGTCTGGCTGACCGGCTGGGCCCCCCACCCGGGCCAGCAGCAGCCCTTGCGCCCGGGCTCGGCCGCCGCCCGGCTGGCCGATGCGCTCGACACACAGGAAAAGCCCCTGCCGGACGGCACCGGCCTTTGACCGCCGCCCCGCCCCCGCCTATGTGGGAAGGCCAGCCAGGAGACCGCCCATGCCGGACACACGCCCCGCCCATGCCCCCGCCGACCATCCCCCGGTGCCGGCGGCCAAGGTGGGGGTGCTGCTGGCCAACCTCGGCACCCCCGACAGCCCCGACTACTGGCCGATGCGGCGCTATCTCAGCGAATTCCTGTCCGACAAGCGGGTGATCGACTATCCCGCCTGGAAATGGCAGCCACTGCTGCAACTGGTCATCCTGACCAGGCGGCCCTTTTCCTCGGGCGCCAACTATCGGCTGATCTGGAACAGGGAGCGCAACGAAAGCCCGCTGATGACCATCACCCGCGACCAGACCGCGGCGCTGGCCGCGGCGCTGGGGGACAGGTACGGCGACCGGGTGACGGTGGATTTCTGCATGCGCTACGGCAACCCCTCCACCGCGTCGAAGGTGCGGGCGATGGTGGCGGCGGGCTGCGAGCGGATCCTGTTCTTTCCGCTCTATCCCCACTACGCCGGGGCGACCTCGGCCACCGCCAACGACCAGTTCTTCCGCGCCCTGATGGAGGAGAGGCGCCAGCCCGCGGTGCGCACGGTGCCGGAGTATTTCGCCCATCCGCTCTACATCGACGCGCTGGCGAAGTCGGTCGAGCGCGCCTATGCCGGGCTGGAGCAGCGGCCGGACGTGCTGGTGGCCAGCTATCACGGGATGCCGAAGCGGTATCTGACCCAGGGCGACCCCTATCATTGCCAGTGCGAGAAGACCTCGCGCCTGCTGCGCGAAAGGCTGGGGTGGGAGGACGGGGCGATCGACACCACCTTCCAGTCGGTCTTCGGGCCCGAGGAATGGCTGCGGCCCTATACCGTGGAACACGTGGCCGAACTGGCCCGGGCGGGCAGGAAGCGCATCGCGGTGATCGCGCCGGCCTTTTCCGCCGACTGCATCGAGACGCTGGAAGAGATCAACGGCGAGATCCGCGAGGCTTTCCTGCACGCGGGGGGGCAGGACTTCACCTATATCCCCTGCCTGAACGACCACCCCGACCATATCGCCGCGCTGGCCGCGGTGGCGGAGGCCAATCTGGCCGGCTGGCTGGACTGAGCCGAAATGGAAAAGGCGGCGGGAAACCCGCCGCCTTTCCGCATTCCTTGCGCCAATGGCGCCGCGGATCAATCCGAAGCGACGGCCGCCGCGATCAGCAGGAGCAGCAGGACGGGCACCAGGATGCCGCCGGCCGAGGTGCCGGTCGCCGCTTCCACGACGGGGGCTTCCATAATCGGCTCGGCCAGGCCGCCGGCAAGGGCGGTGCTGGCGGTGGCAGCCATGACGGCGGCGAGCGCGAACTTCTTCATTCAGACCTCCAGTTATCGTGCACGGCCGATTTCAAGAGGCAGCCGTACACACCCAAGTGAATACCTCGTAGCGGCTGTCTAATCAGGATGCTTCGGGGAATGCAATCGGGCACGAACAGCGGCCGGAGCGGCCCCCCGGCTGTCGTCAATTCGGCAACACCTGCCCTTGCAGGCGCCATCGACTTCGGCCGGCGCGAAGGGAAAAAACCGTCACGGGGCGACCCCGAAGGGGCCGCTCCGTGCGGGAAAGACGTCCGGCCCGGGTCAGGTGGGGGGCAGCGGGGCGGGGCCGTTGCCGCCGCTGCTGCTGACCGCCGCCGCGATCAGGATGAGCAGCAGCAGGGGCACCAGGATCCCGCCGGCGGAGGTGCCGGTCTGCTGGGCGACCACCTGGGTCTCCATCACCGGCTCGGCCAGGCCGCCGGCATGGGCGGCGGTGACCGACAGGGCGAGGGCGGCACAGGCGACAAGCGTCTTCATGGGTTTCTCCCGTCTTGTGCGGGCGGCCCCATGGCAGCAGGGCCGCACCCGGCTTCGGATGCGGCCACTATGCGCCTTCATGCGGTTTTGACAATCTGCCCCGCCCCTGCGGCAGGGCAACCGTGTCAGATCAGCAGCACCTGCGTGCCGACCTTGCTGAGGTCGAACAGTTCCACCACATGCTCGTTATAAAGCCCGATGCAGCCGTTCGACGACCGCCGGCCGATCTTGCGGGTGTCGTGGGTGCCGTGGATGCGGTAGTAGGTCCACGAGAGATACAGCGCCCGCACCCCCAGCGGATTGTCGGGCGAGCCGCCCTCCACCACATCCGGCCATTCGGGGTTGCGCTGCTTCATCGCCGGGGTCGGGCGCCAGGTGGGGTTCACCACCTTCTGCACCACCGAGGTACGGCCGCGGCGGGTCAGATCCTCGCTCAGCGGCACCGAGGTGGGGTAGAGCCGGTAGACCGACTGGTCCTCGGACCAGAAGTGCAGCGCGCGCGAGGTGATGTCCACCAGGATCGCGCCGCCGCGGGTGTTGTCGAAATACTGTCGCCAGTCCAGCATCCGGAAGCTGGAGATGTTGTTGCGCACCGTGGACGAGGCCCCGGGCACGAACTCGGTCGAGCCATCCATCGCCCAGGCCGGCATCGCGGCGCAGCCGAGCGCGGCCGCAGCCCCGGTCATCAGCGCGCGCCGCGTCAGGCGCAGGTCGTCTTGGTCCGGCATCCGCTCAACTCCTCGTGTCTTTTGCGCAGGGATCTACTCTCGCAGGGCGCGCTGGGCAACACACGGGCGTGTCATTGCGCAAAAACGCGCGCGGGGGATTTGAAACGTCCGCCGCGAAGGACTAGGAAGCGGGCCGAACCGGGCAGAGGCGAGATGGGCATGAAGTTTGCGGCAATGGCGATGGTGGCCGGGGCATTGACCCTTTCGGCGTGCACGACGGGTCCGGCGCTGGTGCTGGGGCCGGATGGCAAGCCGCTGCCGCGGGTCTACCGCATCGGGCTGGGCGACGCCGACAAGATCTCGTTCCGGCTGCTCGACTCGGTCAACGCGCTGCGCTCGGCGCGGGGTGCGGGGCCGCTGGCCTTCAACGCCCAGTTGAACGCCGCCGCCGCCACCCATGCACGCGACATGTCGGTGCAGAACCGGCCCTGGCACTTCGGCTCGGACGGGTCCTCGCCCTTCGACCGGGTGCGCCGGGTGGGCTATGCCGGCTCGCTGAAGGGCGAGCTGATCTCGGAAAGCTTCGAGACCGAGCTGGAAACGCTGTCCGCCTGGATGGGGCAGCCCGACACCCGTGCCATCATCCTCGACCCCGCCGCGCGCGAGTTGGGCTTCGCCTGGCATCAGGAGCCGCAGGGCAAGATCTGGTGGACGCTGGTGACCGGGGGCTGAGGCTACTCGCCGTAGGGCACCCAGACGGTCTTGACCTCGCTGGCCTGCCGCAGCGCCTCGTCCGCGTCCCAGGCCGCCCAGTCGGTGGCGCGGCCGTGGTTCACCCAAGTGCGTTTGAGGTTCCCCGCCGCCGCCTTCTCCACCACGCCCGACAGCGCCGCGGCGCCGAAGCACCAGACCGCATCCACGTCCAGATGCTGGGCCAGCACCGGGGCCAGTTCCGCGGGCCGGCCGGTGACGATGTTGACCACCCCGCCCGGCAGGTCCGAGGTCTCCAGCACCTGGTAGAAATCCGTCGCCGCCAGCGGGAAGGCGTCCGAAGGCACCGCCACCACCACGTTGCCCAGCGCGATGGCCGGGGCCACCAGCGACACCAGGCCCAGCAGCGGCGCCTCCTCCGGGCAGATCAGGCCGATCACCCCCACCGGCTCGTTCACCGCCACGGCCAGGCCCCGCATCGGCACCGGCTTCACCCGGCCCTCCCATTTGTCGGCCAGCGCGGCGAAGGTGAACAGCCGCTCGATGCCGGCCTGCACCTCGGCCTCGCCCGCCCGTCCGGTCAGGTCGCGCAGCCGCCCGGCGAATTCCGCCGCCCGGGCCGAGAGGTTCTCGGCGATGTAGTAGAGCACTTGCGCCCGGTTCCAGGCGGTGGCCTTGGCCCAGCCCCTGGCCGCATGGGCCGCCTCCACCGCGTTGCGGATGTCCTTGCGGTTGCCGAGCCCGATATGGCCCAGCAGCCGGCCCCGGGGCGACCAGACCGCCCGCGAATGCCCGCCGTCGGGCCGGGCCTGCTTGCCGCCGACGAACAGCTTCGCCGTGCGGTCGATGCCGGCGACTTCGGCCTGCTTCGGCTCTGGAACCGGGGCCACGGGTTTCAGCGGCTTCGCCGCCGCCGCGGGGCGCAGATAGGCCAGCAGCCCCTCACGCCCCCCTTCCCGGCCGAAACCGGATTCCTTCACCCCCCCGAAGCCGGCGGCGGCATCGAACAGGTTGGTGGCGTTGACCCAGACCACCCCCGCCCGCAGCTTCGGCGCGATGTCCAGCGCCAGGTTGACGTTCTCGGTCCACAGCGTGGCCGCCAGCCCGTAGCGGGTGTTGTTGGCCAAAGCCACCGCCTCCTCCGGGGTGCGGAAGGTGCCCGAGACCAGCACGGGGCCGAAGATCTCCTCCTGCATCAGCGGGTTGGCCGGCGACAGGCCGGTGATCAGCGTGGGCGGCCAGAAGCAGCCCCCCGAAGCCTCATCCGGGCAGGACCCGCGATGCACCTCGCCCTCGGCATTCGCCGCCACCAGCGCCGCGATCCGCGCCCGCTGCTCGGGGTGCACGATGGCGCCCACGTCGATGCACTTGTCCAAGGGGTCGCCCACCCGCAGCCCGTCCATCCGGCGCCTGAGGCGGGCATGGAACCGCTCCGCCACCCCCTCCTGCACCAAGAGGCGCGAGCCCGCGCAGCAGACCTGCCCGCCGTTGAACCAGATCGCATCCACCAGCCCCTCGACCGCCGAGTCCAGGTCGGCATCGTCGAACACCAGGTAGGGCGACTTGCCGCCCAGCTCCAAGGTCAGCGCCTTGCCGGTGCCGGCGGTGGCCTCGCGGATGCGCCGCCCCACCTCGGTGGAGCCGGTGAAGGCCACCTTGTCCACCGGCGCGCCCACCAGCGCCGCCCCGGTCGCCCCGTCGCCCGTCACCACGTTCAGCACGCCCCGCGGCAGCCCCGCCTCCCGCGTCATCTGCGCGAAGTAAAGCGCGGTCAGCGGGGTCCACTCCGCCGGCTTCAGCACCACGGTATTGCCGGCGGCCAGCGCCGGGGCCACCTTCCAGGCCAGCATCAGCAGGGGGAAGTTCCACGGGATCACCGCGCCGCAGACGCCCACCGGCACGTGCCGCGGAAACTCCACCGGCAAGAGTTGCGCCAGCCCGGCGTGATAGCCGAAATGGCGCGCCACCAGCGGCACGTCGATATCCCGGCTTTCCCGGATCGGCTTGCCGTTGTCCAGGCTCTCCAGCACCGCGAGGATGCGCGAATGCTTCTGCACCAGCCGCCCGAGGGCATAGAGCACCCGCGCCCGCTCATGCGCTCCCGCCTTCGCCCACCTGGGCTGCGCCCGCCGGGCCGCCGCCACCGCCGCGGCCACGTCGGCCCCGGTCCCCTGCGTCACCTCCGCCAGCGCCTTGCCGGTGGCGGGGTTCGCGGTCTCGAACAGATCTCCGGGCCTGGTGAACCCGCCGTCGATCCAATGCCCGAACCGGCCCTGATGCCCGGCGATCCAGGCCAGCGCCTCCGCCGCCCCTTCCGGCGCGGGGCCGTAGTCCATGGTCTCGAAGATACCGCGCACCGTCATCGAAACCCCCTTCTGCATCCTCATCTTGGCCCAAGTACTCCGGGGTCCGGGGCAGCGCCCCGGCGCGTTCCGCTATCCCGCCGGATGCCGGTAGGCGCCGGAATAGGCCCCGGTCAGGTGGTGCTCCAGCTGCCGCTCGATATCGCCCAGCAGCGAGGAGGCGCCGAAGCGGAACAGCTCCGGCTCCAGCCAGTCGCGCCCCAGTTCGTCCTTCATCAGCGCCAGATAGAGCAGCGCGTCCTTGGCCTTCGAGATGCCCCCCGCCGGCTTGTAGCCCACCTTCACGCCCGTGCGCTCCTGATACTCGCGGATCGCGCGGATCATCACCAGCGACACCGGCAGGGTGGCGTTCACCGCCTCCTTCCCCGTCGAGGTCTTGATGAAATCCGCCCCCGCCATCATGCAGACCAGCGACGCCCGGGCCACGTTGCGCAGCGTCCCCAGCTCCCCGGTGGCGAGAATGGCCTTCACATGCGCCGCCCCGCAGGCCGCCCGCATCTCGGCCATCTCGTCATAGAGCGCCTGCCAGTTCTGCGTCAGCACATGACGGCGGGAAATCACGATGTCGATCTCGGCCGCGCCGGCCCGCACGCTCTCGCCGATCTCGGCGATGCGCAGCTTGTAGGGCGACAGGCCGGCGGGGAAGCCGGTGGACACCGCGGCCACCGGGATGCCGGAGCCCGCCAGCGCCTCCACCGCCGCCGCCACCATGTCGTGATAGACGCAGACCGCGCCGACATGCAGGCCGGCCATCCCCAGCCGTTCCAGCATCCACGGGGATACGGGTTGCCGCGCCTTGGCACACAGGCGGCGCACCCGCCCCTCGGTATCGTCGCCGGAAAGCGTGGTCAGGTCGATCAGGCTCACGGCCTTGCACAGCCAGGCCGCCTGCCATTCCTTCTTCACCGACCGCCGCCCCGGCAGGGTGACCGCGCGGCGCTCCACCGCCGAGGTGTTCACCTGCACCCCCGCCACCCAGTCCAGATCCAGCGCCATGCCGGGATTGCGCGGGTGCGGCGGATGGGCCACCTGCGGCAGCAAAGGCGCGGCTGTCTCTGTCAGCATCGGCTCCTCCCGGGCGGCGGCAGGGGCAAGGGTGGCACGGGCCGCGGCGGGGGGCAAGTCAGCCCTTCGGCGGTTCGAAGCTAGCCCAGCCGCCCTCGGGCGGCGCGGCGATCCCCAGGCTGCCCCGCCGCCGCATCTCGGCCTTGGCGATGAAGCTGGCGGTGACCGGGGCGGTGACGAAGAGGAAGAGCGTGATCAGGAGTTCGTGCCACGAGGGCTGCCCCTGCCCCCAGAACCACAGCATCGAGGCGACCAGCACCCCGCCCACGCCCAGCGTCGCCGCCTTGGTCGGCGCGTGCAGGCGGGTCATCGTGTCGGGCAGCTTCAGGAGGCCCAGCGAGCCCACCAGCCCGAAGCCCCCCGCCACCACCAGCATTGCCGCCACCAGCCAGTCCAGCATCCCCGCCCCCTATTCGACGATCTCGCCGCGCAGCAGATGGCGCGCATAGGCCACGCTGCCCACGAAGCCGGTCATGGCGAAGAGCAGCGTCGCCTCGAACAGCACCCCGGTGCCGGAGGCGATGCCGTGCAGGGTCAAAAGCGCGATCACGTTCACCACCATGGTGTCGAGCGCCAGGATCCGGTCCGGCGCCCCCGGGCCGATCACCAGCCGCCACAGGTTCAGCACCAGCCCCAGCCCGAAACAGGCGAAGGCGAAGGGCAGGGCGAGGGTCAGCGGGGTCATGGAAAGATCCTCCTCAGCCGGGCCTCGTAGCGGGCCTTGATCTCGTCGCAGACCGACTGCGGGTCGGGCGCGTGCAGGCAATGGACCAGCAGCGTCCGCCCGTCGGGAGTGAAGTCGCAGGAGAGCGTGCCTGGCGTCATGGTGACGGTGCCGGCCAGGACCGCGACGGCCTCGGGCACCGTCAGGTCCAGCGGCACCGCGACCCAGGCGGGTTGCAGCCGCTCGTTGGGCAGGAACAGCACGATCCGGGCCACCGCGATGTTGGACTTCACGATGTCCCACAGCACCACGCCGGCATATTCGATGGCCAAGGGCAGGCGGGAGAGCGGGATCGCCGGCCGCTCGGGCCACCAGCGGGCGGTGAGCCAGGGGATGACAAGCCCCATCAGCACCGCGAAGACGAAGCTTCCCGGGTGCCAGGCATTGGCCAGCGCCATCCAGGTGAGGATGATCAGCAGCGTCAGCCGCGGGTGGGGGAGGATCCGGCGCATCCCCTAGTCCCCCAGCACGGCGGCGACATAGGCCGCGCGGTCGAAGAGGTCGGCGGCGGTGGCCGAGAGGAGCCCGGTCAGCGGCCCGGCCAGCACCACCATGGCCACCAGCCCGGCCAGCAGCGTGAAGATCATCGCCAGGGCCAGCGGCCGGGGCTCGCCCGCCTCCTCCCACTCCGCCTTCCAGAACACCGTCGATCCGGCGCGGGCGAAGCCCAGCATCATCACGAAGGAACCGATCAGGATCACCGCCCAGGCCAGGACCATGCCCCGCGTCGCCTCCAGCACCATCAGCTTGGCGGGAAAGCCCGACAGCGGCGGCAAGCCCACCAGCGCCAGCGCCCCGGCGAAGTACAGCACCGCCAGCAGCCCCCCCTGCGGCAGCGGCAGGGGGGCGATGGCGTCGCCGCGCCGCGCCGCCACCTGGTCGGCGATCAGGAACAGCGCCGCCCCGGCCAGGGTGGAGTGGATCAGGTAATAAAGCGCCGCCGCGATCCCCTCGGGCGTCAGCACCGCCACCGCGGCGAAGAGGGTGCCCATCGAGGCCACCGCGGCGAAGGCCGCCTGCCGGGCCAGCCCGGCGGAGCCCAGCACCCCCACCGCCCCCAGCGCCAGGGTGACCAGCGCCGCCGGCATCAGCGCCTCGCCTACCAGCCCGCCGATGGCCGGGGTGTCGGGCGGGAAGACCAGCACCCCGAAGCGGATGATCGCATAGGCGCCGACCTTGGTCATGATCGCGAACAGCGCCGCCACCGGCAGCGGCGCGCGGGCATAGGTGCCTGGCAGCCAGAACTGCAAGGGCACCAGCGCGCCCTTCACCGCGAAGACCAGCAGCAGAAGCACCGCCGCCACCCGCATCAGCGCCCGGTCGCCCTCGGGCAGCGCGGCCGCCTTCACCGCCAGATCCGCCATGTTCAGCGTGCCGGTGACGGAATAGACCGTGCCCAGCGCGAAGAGGAACAGGGTCGAGCCCACCAGGTTGAAGGCGATGTACTGCACCCCCGCCCGCAGCCTTTCCGCCCCGCCGCCGTGGATCATCAGCCCATAGCTGGCGATCAGCAGCACCTCGAAGAACACGAACAGGTTGAAGGCGTCGCCGGTCAGGAAGGCGCCGCAGATCCCCATCAGCTGGAACTGCCACAGCGCATGGAAATGCCGCCCCCGCGCATCCCAGCCCGTCGCCACGGCATAGACCTGCACCACCAGCGCCAGCGCCGCGGTCAGCGTGACCATCAGCGCCGCCAGCCGGTCCAGCACCAGCACGATGCCGAAGGGCGCCGGCCAGTCGCCCAGCGCATAGACCTGCGGGCCCAGCCCGGCCGTCCGCATGAGCGCCAGCGCCACCAGCAGCAGCGCCGCCGTGACGGTGACCGAAACCGCCCGCTGCCAGCGCAGCTCCGGCACCGCCAGCAGGATCAGCGCGGCGGTCAGCGCGGGCAGCAGCACGGGGGCGATGATCCAGTGGCTCACCCCCGATCCTCCACCCCGTCGTCGCCCCCTTGCAGAAAGGCCCCCAGCGCCATGATCACCGTGACCGCGGTCATCCCGAAGGAGATCACGATGGCGGTCAGCACCAGCGCCTGCGGCAGCGGGTCGGTATAGCTGGCACCCTCGGCCAGCACCGGCGGCAGCCCCACCGCCAGCCGCCCGGTGACGAAGAGGAAGACGTTGACCGCATAGGTCAGCATCGACAGCCCCACGATCACCGGGAAGCTGCGGCGCCGCAGGATCAGGTAGACGCCCGAGGCGGTCATCATCCCGATGGCGATGGCAACCAGCGCCTCCATCAGTTCCTCCCCAGCCGGGCCAGCGACTGCAAGGCCAGCATCACCGCCCCCACCACGCAAAGGAAAACGCCCAGGTCGAAGATCGCCGCGGTGGCCCATTCCACCGGCCCGATCCAGGGCAGGTGCAGGTATCCGAAGGCCGAGGTCAGGAACGGCGCGCCCCAAATCCACGCGCCCGCCCCGCAAAGGGCGGCCACCAGCACGCCGGAACCCACCGCGTGGTGCCAGTCGATCCGCGCCCGTTCCTCGGTCCAGCCGAAGCCGGAGCCCATGTACTGCATCACCATGGCGATGGCCACGATCAGCCCGGCGATGAACCCGCCGCCGGGGTCGTTGTGCCCGCGCAGCAGGATATAGACCCCCACGGTCAGCGCCAGCGGCAGCATCAGGCGCGAGACCACCTGCATCAGCAGCGGATGCGCCTCGCCCTCGCGCGCCGGCCGGGCGGGCAGGCGGCCGCGCAAGAGCGCCTGGGTCAGCGCGAAGATCACCACCCCGGCGATGCCCAGCACGGTGATCTCGCCGAAGGTGTCATAGCCGCGGAAGTCGACCAGGATCACGTTGACCACGTTGTCGCCGCCGCCGCCGGTATAGGAATTCTCCAGATGGAAGGCCGAGATGGTGGGAAAGGCGAAGTCGCGCGTCATCAGCGCCCAGGCCAGCGCCGCCGTGCCCACCCCGGCCGCGCCGGCGATGGCGGCATGGGTCAGCCGAGCGGCGGGGCGGGTCTCGGCCGGCGTGGTGGCGGGCAGGAAGTTCAGCGCCATCAGCAGCAGCACGACGGTCACCACCTCGACCGAGATCTGGGTCAGAGCGAGGTCGGGGGCCGAGAGCCATGCGAAGCCAACCGAGACCATCAGCCCCACGATCCCCATCAGGATCAGCGCCAGCAGCCGCTGCCGGTGCAGCAGCGTCAGCAGCACCGTGGCGCTGGCCAGCAGCAGCCAGCCCACCGCCACCACCGGCGGCACATCGGTCAGCGCCCGGGTGCCGGGGGCGTGGGGGGCGGAGAGGAAGGCCGCCGTCCCCGCCGCCAGGATCGCCAGCACCGCCACGGCCAGATAGCGCGGCAGCGAGCCGTCGTGCAGCGCATGGGTCAGCCGCCCCGCCGCGGCCGCGAAGGGCTCCATCGCCCCCTCGAACATCCGCTTGGCGTCCGGGCGCGGGATGTCCTGCCACAGCCGGGTCAGTGGTGCGGCAAGGCCCAACAGGATCAGCCCCAACCCCAGCGCGGCGACGGACATGAAGAGCGCCGCTGTCGGCCCGTGCCAATGGGTGATCTTCACCACCGGCGCCGCGCCGGTCACCGCCCCGGCCACCGCCTGCACCAGCCCCCCGGCCACCGCCATGGGGAACAGCCCGATCAGCACCGCCAGCGCCACCAGCACCGCCGGCGGCCCCCACAGGCCCGGCCCGGGGTCGTGGGGATGATGCAGCTCGCCCGGGGGCCCCAGGAACACCCCCGCCACCAGCCGCAGCGAATAGGCGACCGAGAGCCCGGCCCCCAGCGTGACCAGCAGCCCCAGCAGCCAGGGCGAGCCCCACCAGAGGGTATGCGCCGCCTCCTCCAGCAGCATCTCCTTGGACAGGAAGCCGTTCAGCGGCGGGATGCCGGCCATGGCCAGCGCGGCCAGGGCACTCAAGGCAAAGGTCAGCGGCATGGCGGCGCGCAGGCCGCCCAGCCGGCGGATGTCGCGGGTGCCGGCCTCGTGGTCCACGATCCCGGCGGCCATGAACAGCGCGGCCTTGAAGCTGGCGTGGTTGAGGATGTGGAACACCGCCGCCACCGCCCCCGCCTCGGTGCCCAGGCCCAGCAGCAGGGTGATCAGCCCCAGGTGGCTGACCGTGGAATAGGCCAGCAGCCCCTTCAGGTCGTGCTGGAAGAAGGCGATCTTGGCGCCGATCACCATGGTGGCCAGGCCGGCGGTGGTCAGGATCAGGAACCACGCCTCGGTCCCCGCCATGGCGGGCCAGAGCCGGGCCATCAGGAAAAGCCCGGCCTTCACCATGGTGGCCGAATGCAGATAGGCCGAGACCGGGGTGGGCGCGGCCATGGCGTGCGGCAGCCAGAAATGGAACGGGAACTGTGCCGACTTGGTGAAGGCCCCGGCCAGGATCAGCAGCAGCGCGGGCAGATAGGCGTCCGAGGCGCGGATCGCCTCTCCCCTCGTCAGGATCACGCTCAGGTCATAGCTGCCCGCTATGTCCCCCAGCATCAGCATCCCGGCGATCATCGCCAGCCCCCCGCCCCCGGTCACCGCCAGCGCCATCCGCGCGCCCTGCCGCGCGTTCGGCGAATGGCGGGGATAGCCGATCAGCAGGAAGGAGGCGAGCGAGGTCATCTCCCAAAAGATCAGCAGGATCAGGATGTTGTCCGCCAGCACGATCCCCAGCATCGCGCCCTGGAACAGCATCAGGAAGGCGAAGAACCGCCCCGTCGGCGGCGAGAGGTAGAAGCGGGCGTAGATGACGATCAAAAGCCCGATGCCGAGGATCAGCCCCGCGAAGAGGAGCCCCAGCCCGTCCAGCATCAGGTTCAGGTTCATGCCCAGCGCCGGCAGCCACTCCACCCGCCAGTGCAGGACCTGCCCCCCCAGCACCGCCGGGGCCTGCAAGGCCACCAGCACCAGCCCCGCCGCCGTGGCCCCCCCCGCGGCCCAGGCCGCCCGCCGCGCCGCGCCTGCGGTCAGCAGGGCTCCGGCGAAGGGCAAGGCGGCGATCAGGGCAAGCAGCATGGATGGCTGGGTTCCGGACGTGGGCAAGGGCTGACGCCGGTCTCTCCCTCCGGCCGGCCCCTACCTGCAAGCCCGGGCGGCAGGCTGTCAAGGCCGGGCGGCCTGGCACGGAGAAACCGACACCGGCGTTGCCTGGCCGGCGGGTCGCGCCTGGAGCGGCATCGGTTCAAGCGGAATCCTCGGCAGGAAAGGCGCCTCCCCTCCCCGCGTGGGAGGGGATGGGGGAGGGGGCCTCTTGCCCGCAGCCGGAAGCCTTGCCCCCCACCCCATGCCTCCCCACGCGGGGAGGTGCGAGACTTCATCCGGCGGCGCCAGCAGCAGCGGTTCCACCTGAACCGATCCTGCTCTAGCATGACCTCTCCCCCGCGATGGAGGCCCGCCATGACCACACCGCCGCTGTTCAACGGGATCAACGTGGTCTCGATCTCGGTGCCCGACCTGGACCGGGCCAAGCGGTTCTACGCCGAGGTGCTGGGCCTCGGCCCGCCGCTCTACGACCTGCCCGAGGCCGGCTGGATCGAGTTCGGGCTGGGCAACGGCCGCGGCAACCTGGCGGTGACGGCGGCCGAGCCCGGCTGGCAGCCCTCGACCGGCACCACCGTGGTGCTGGACGTGGACGACTGCCGGGAGGCCGCCGACGAACTGCGCCGCCGCGGCGTGCCCTGCGACGAGCCCCAGACCTTCCCCGGCTTCGTCACCTTCGCCAGCTTCCACGACCCGTTCGGCAACCGCCTGCAGATCTGCAGCCCGGCGCCGGAGTAGGCCGCCCGGATCAGTAGCCGTAGGTCTTGCAGGCCAGGATGGTCGGGGGTGGCCAGTCGTGGGAGACCCCGGCGGGAAGCTGCAACGTCACCCCCAGGTCCTCGGGCCGATGCTGGGTGCACACGCGGGCCATGTCCCGGTCCACGTCGATGGAGCCGTGGAAGATGGGATCGCCGCGAACCGCCGGGGCCGGGGTTTCCCAGAGGGTCCGGCCGTCCGCCGTCAGGCGAAAGCCGCTCTGCTCGCACAGCCCGCAGGCGCCGGCCGGGCGGGCGGGGCGGTGGTCCAGGGTCTCGAACCGGATCTCCCGGCCGTTGACGGTGCAGGAAACTGGGCGCGCGGAGAGGCTCCGCAGGCTCAGCGGCCCCGAGGGATCGTCCGACCAGAGTTGGCCGCCGCCGCCGTTCGACGGAAAGACCCTGATCGAAAGGTGCTCCCGGTAGCGGAAATCCTTCAGCGCAAGGCAGTCGGCCACCACGAAGGTGACCCATTGATCCGCCCGCGCGACGCTGGCGGCAGGGGCCGACAGAACGCAGGCCAGCAGCCAGGGCAGGATCCTCATGGCGCGGACCCACCCCTCATGGCCTGCGCTGCTTCGCCCGACCGCCGCTCCCACCCCCGGGGCGGGCAGACGGGCGGCTCGGGAAGCCAGCCGTGGCGGATGGCATGGGCGGCCGCCTCGGCCCCGGCCTGCTCGGCCTGCCGCGCGGCCGCCTCGGTATCGTAGCGGACGGCGTGCAGGGTGGCCTGCCAGCCCGCCCGGGTCTGCTCCAGCACGCCGTAGCGGGCATGGGGGCTTCCGGCCTGCATGGCGTGCGGCACGGGCGACCTGCCGCGATAGGCCGGCATTCCGACGCTTCCGGGATTGACCACCAGGGTTCCGTCGAGGCTGACGATCCGGGGGATATGGGTATGGCCGCACAGGACCACCCGCGCCGCCCCGCACCCCGCGAGGCGCGGGCGGATCCGCGACGGCAGGTCGAGGACGGGCCGTCCGCCCTGCACGTCCTCCAGCAGATATTCCAGATCGCCGCCGGCCGGGCTGCCGTGGCAGGCGAAGATCTCTCCCCCGGCCAGAAACAGCGATCCCGGCAGGCCGCCGATCCAGTCCATGTGAAGCGCCGAGAGCAGGGGCCGGGCAAAGCTGTCGGAGAATCCGCCGGCCCCCTCGACCAGCTGGCGCTCGTGATTGCCGGCGACGGTCGCACAGTCCAGCGACATCAGGCGGTCGGCGCTGCCGCGGGGATCGAACGGCCCGGACACGAGGTCCCCGAGATTCACGATCAGGTCGGGTCTGTCCTGCTGCATCCTCTCCAGCACGGCGTCCAGCGCGTGCAGGTTTCCATGGACATCGGAGAAGACCGCAACCCGCATCGACGCCTCGAACGCTTCGGATCATCCCTGCCGGCTTAGCATTGATCGGCCGTCGCGTCCGCCCCTCACGGCGTCATCGCCTTCCGCTGCTTCGCCCGCTCGATCCCCAGCCGGCGCTCGCGCCAGATGATCAGCACCCCGGCCAGGATGATCAGCGCCGCGCCGCACAGCATGGCCAGCGTCGGCACCTCGCCGAAGATCCAGTAGCCGATCGCCAGCGCGAACAGCATCGAGGCATAGTCGAAGGGCGCGATCACCGAGACGTCGGCCTCGCGATAGGCGGAGGTGATGAAGATCTGCCCCACCCCGCCGATCACCCCGCTCATCACCATCATCGCCGCCTCGGCCCGCGTGGGCATCACCCAGCCGAAGGGCAGCGTGACCAGCGACAGGAGCGAGACGTTCACCATCAGCCAGAACACGATGGAGGAGGTGGTCTCGGTCTGCACCAGCTTGCGCAGGGTCACCTGCGCCAGCGAGGCGAAGACCGCGCTCGACAGCACCAGCATCACCCCCAGCGCCTGCGCGGTGTCCCCCGGATCGCCGCGGGTCAGCGTCAGCCGCGGCGCCAGCACGATCAGCACGCCGACGATCCCCAGCACCACCATCGAGATGCGGAAGGCCCGTACGTCCTCGCCCAGGAAGATCGCGGCGAAGATCACCGTCAAGAGCGGCGCGGTATAGCCCAGCGCGGTGACCTCGGGGAAGGGCAGATAGGCCAGCGCGGCAAAGCCGAGGCCCATGGACATGGCCCCCAGCAGGCCGCGCCAGACATGCCCCATCGGGCTGACCACGCGGAACCCGCTGGCCAGTTCCCGCCGCAGCGCCAGCCAGGCCAGGATCACCGGGATGGCGAAGAAGGCGCGGGAGAACATCGCCTGGCCCGCCGGGATCCGGTCGGAGGTGGCCTTGATCAGCGCCCCCATGATCACGAACAGCACGACCGAGGCGAGTTTCAGCGCAATGCCGCGCAGCGGGCGCATGGGATCTTCCTGTCTCTGCCCGGGCAGGCTTGCCCCGGCGGCGCGCGGGGTGCAACCCCGAACCGGCTTGCCCCTTCCGCCGGGGCGCGGTTTGATGGGCGGGCGGAGGGCACCATGACGCGGCTGAACGATCTGATCCGGCAGGGGCGGGGGGCGGACCCCGCCGATCTGGTGCTGAAGGGCGGCCGCGTGTTCGACCTGATCGCGGGCGAGCTGGTCGAGACCGACGTGGCGATCTGCGGCGACACCATCGTGGGCACTTTCGGCGCCTACGCCGGGCGGCGCGAGATCGACGTGGCGGGCCGGGTGCTGGTGCCGGGCTTCATCGACACCCACCTGCATATCGAAAGCTCGCTGGTCACGCCGCTGGAATTCGACCGCTGCGTGACCCCGCGCGGCATCACCACCGCGATCTGCGACCCGCACGAGATCGCCAATGTCTGCGGGCTGACCGGCATCCGCTATTTCCTCGACGCCGCGGCCTGCACGCTGATGGACATAAGGGTGCAGCTGTCCAGCTGCGTGCCCTCCACCCACATGGAAACCGCCGGGGCGCGGCTGGAGGCGGCGGACCTGCTGCCCCTGGCCGACCACCCGAAGGTCATCGGGCTGGCCGAGTTCATGAACTTCCCCGGGGTGCTGATGGAGGATCCCGGCTGCCTGGCCAAGCTGGAGGCCTTCCGCGGCCGCCATATCGACGGCCATGCGCCGCTGCTGCGGGGGCGGGACCTCAACGGCTATATCGCCGCCGGCATCCGCACCGAGCACGAGGCGACCACGGCGGAAGAGGCGCTGGAGAAGCTGCGCAAGGGGATGCGGGTGCTGATCCGCGAGGGCTCGGTCTCGCGCGACCTCGCCGCGCTGCTGCCGGTGCTGACCGAGCGGCATTCGCCCTGGCTCTGCTTCTGCACCGACGACCGCAATCCGCTGGACATCGCCGAGCACGGGCATCTGGACCACATGATCCGCTGGGCGATCGCGCAAGGCGCCGAACCGCTGGCGGTCTACCGCGCCGCCTCGCTGTCCGGGGCCGAGGCCTTCGGGCTGACCGACCGCGGGCTGATCGCCCCGGGGCGGCGCGCGGATATCGCGGTGCTCGACTCGCTGGAAGGCTGCCATGCCGAACTGGTGCTGGCCGGCGGGGTGGTTGTGGAGGACGCGGCCTTCGCCGGGCGCGCCTCGGTGCCGCCGGTGGCGCGGGGGTCGGTCAGGGCGCCGGCGGTGAGCGCCGAGAGCTTCCGCACCTCCGGCAACCGCGCGGAAACCCCGGTGATCGGCATCCTGCCGGGCAAGATCATCACCGAACATCTGACGTTCGAGATCGCCCCGCAGGACGGCGACAAGCGCCCCGACCCCGCCCGTGACCTGATGAAGATCGCGGTGGTGGAGCGCCACGGGCTGAACGGCAACATCGCCACCGGCTTCGTGCAGGGCTTCGGAATGCGGCGCGGCGCCATCGCCTCCACCGTCTGCCACGACCATCACAACATCGCCGTGGTGGGCGCCGATGCCGCCGACATGGCGGTCGCCGCCAACCGGCTGGGGCAGATCGAAGGGGGCTTCGTGGTGGTGGCGGGGGGTCAGGTGCTGGCCGAACTGGCCCTGCCGATGGCCGGGCTGATGAGCCTTCAGCCCTTCGAGGCGGTGCGCGACCGGCTGGTTTCCCTGCGCGCGGCGGCCCGCAGCCTGGGGGTCACGCTGGACGAGCCCTTCCTGCAGCTCGCCTTCCTGGCCCTGCCGGTGATCCCCCACCTGAAGATCACCGACCGCGGGCTGGTCGACGTGGACCGTTTCGAGATCATCGGATAGCCGTCAGCTCAGCGGGCAGTCCGCCACCTCCAGATCCAGCGCCAGATGCACCTCGGGGCCGTAGTCGCGCCCGGCGACGTTGATGTAGAGCCGGCCGCGCTCGCTGTGGATGTCGGCCTCGGTCACCGGCATGGTGGTGGCCTCGCGGTCCACCGCCACCCGGGTGAAGAGCGCGCAGTCGGTCCGGAACTCCAGCACATAGCCGTTGAAGGCGGCGTCCCAGAAATTGCCCCGCCCCGCCTCCTCGCCATAGGAGAACTCGATCCGGTCGGGGCCGATCTCGATCTCCACCGGCACCACGTCGAAGCCCGGGGTGCGGTATTCGGGGCCCATCCCGAACTCCACGCCGCCGTCGACCATCACCGTGCGGCCCTGGCTTTCCAGGATGGGCCGGGCGGGGTCGTCATAGGTCAGCACCCAGAGCGTGACCACCCGCCCCTCCAGCGTGCCGCCGGCGAAGGCGGGGGAGGCGGCAAGCAGGGCGGTCAGCAGAAGCACGCGCATGGGAAGGGTCCTCCGGTTCGTGGCGGCGATCATGCCCGCAGGCGCGGCCCATGTCGCGTGACAATCGCCGTCACATGCGCACAGGTCCGCCGTAGGGTGGGCGATCCGTCCACCAATGCCCAACCCGTGGTGGGCGGATTGCCCACCCGACCGGGCGCAGCGGTCAGGCCGCGAGCCCCTTCGACCCCATCTCGATGTATTTCGAGCGGCGGTCGCGGATCAGGGTGTCGGGGCGCTTGCCGGTCAGGTCCTTCAGCATCAGCTCGATGGCCTTGCCCACCGCCTCGACCGCCTCGCGCGGCGCGCGCTGCGCCCCGCCCAGCGGCTCCTTCACGATGCGGTCGATCACGCCCAGCTTCTGCAGGTCCTGCGCGGTCAGGCGCAGCGCCTCGGCGGCCTCGCGCATCTTCTCGGCGTCCTTCCACAGGATCGAGGCGCAGCCCTCGGGGCTGATCACCGAATAGATCGAATGCTCCAGCATCGCCACCCGGTTCGCCGTGGCGAAGGCCACGGCCCCGCCGGATCCGCCCTCGCCGATCACCACGCTGACCACCGGCACCCCGATCTCCAGGCATTTCTGGGTGGACCGCGCGATGGCCTCGGCCTGGCCGCGCTCCTCGGCGCCCTTGCCGGGATAGGCGCCGGGCGTGTCCACCAGGGTGATCACCGGCAGGCCGAAGCGATGCGCCATCTCCATCAGCCGGATCGCCTTGCGATAGCCCTCGGGCCGCGCCATGCCGAAGTTGCGCTCGATCCGGGTCTTGGTGTCGTTGCCCTTCTCGTGCCCGATCACAACCACGGGCGCGTCGTTGAACCGCGCCAGCCCCCCCATCACCGCGTGGTCGTCGGCGAAGTTGCGGTCGCCGGCCAGCGGCGTGTATTCGGTGAACAGCGCGTCGATGTAGTCCTTGCAATGCGGGCGGTCGGGGTGGCGGGCGACCAGGCATTTCTGCCAGGGCGTCAGCCCGCGATAGAGGTCGCGCAGCATCCCCTCGGCCTTGCGGTCCAGCGCCTCGGCCTCCTTGGTGACGTCCATCTCCTTGTTGGAGCGGGCCAGCGCGCGCAGTTCCTCGGCCTTGCCCTCGATCTCGGCAAGGGGTTTCTCGAATTCGAGGTAGTGCATCGGGCGCTCCGTCGCTGGTCCCGGCTATATGTCCCCTCGGGGGCCGCATGGCAACATCCCGGCTCTTGCCTCCGCGCGGTGAATCGACCCAACTGCCCGCGACAGGAGGTGCCGATGCAGGTGGATCTGAACGCCGATCTGGGCGAGGGGATGGGCGACGACGCGGCGATGCTGGGCTGCGTGACCTCGGCCAGCATCTGCTGCGGCGCCCATGCCGGCGGGCCGGAGGTGCTGCGCGCCACCCTGCGGGCGGCGGCCGAGCGCGGCGTGGTGGCGGGCGCGCATCCGGGATACGCCGACCGGGCGAACTTCGGCCGGCAGGTGGTGCCGATGAGCCCGGCGGAGGTGGAGCGGATGGTGGCCGGGCAGGTGGAGGACGCGATGGCGGCGGCGGCCGAGGCCGGCACCCGCATCGCCTTCGTCAAGCCGCACGGGGCGCTCTACAACCTCGCCGCGGACGACGCGGAAGTCGCCGCGGCGGTGGCGCGCGGGGTGCGGGCGGCGGACGCGGGGCTGGTGCTCTTGGGCCTTGCCGGTTCGGCGCTGCTGGATGCCGGCCGGGCGGCGGGGTTGCAGGTGGCGGCCGAGGGCGTCGCCGACCGCGCCTATGGCCCGGACGGCCGGCTGGTGCCGCGCGGCGCGCCCGGCGCGGTGCTGCACGATCCCGCGGCGGTGGTGGCCCGCGCGGTGCGGATGGTGGTGGACGGCAACGTGACCGCCAGCGACGGCAGCCTGCTGCCCATGGCCTTCGACAGCCTGTGCCTGCATGGCGACACGCCGGGCGCGGTGCAGCTGGCCATGGTGATCCGCGCGGCGCTGACCGGGGCGGGGGTTCTGGTGGCGCCCTTCGCCGGGCCCCGGACGTAGCAACGCCCCGGGGATCGGCCCCGGGGCGCGCGTCCTCCCCATTTGCGCCGAACGGGCCTCCTCTCCCGGGGTCAGCGCAGGGATGTTCTCAGACTGCCCGAGTCGTGGGCTTCTGTCATCGATTCATGTCAATGTTACATGCGAAGTGAGAACACAAGGCCCCGCGTGACGCATGGGCAAGGGCCGGCCGAGGCGCACCCCGGCCGGCCGTCCCGACTCACTTGCGGGTGATGCGCCCGTCGATCAGCGGCTGCACCGGGGCGGTCTTGGCCATGTATTCGGCCAGCACGTCGGCCAGGTCGGGGCCGAAGTCATAGGCATTGGCCGCGTTCACGAACATCGCGAAGCCGTCGCCCCCGGTGCGCACGAAGTTGTTCGAGGCCGCAAGATAGGTCGCGGCCGGATCCAGCGGCACCCAGTTGTCGCCGTCCTTCACCTGCACGTCGGACACGCGGCTGCCCGCGGGCTGCGCGGGGTCGAAGGTGTATTTCAGCCCGGCGACCTGCAGGAAGCGGCCCGCGCCCTCTTCCAGCTGGCTGACCCCGTTCTCCAGCGCCGCCAGCACCGTGGCGCCGTCGATCTGGAAGGTGGCCAGCGTGTTCTGGAACGGCAGCACCGTCAGCACCTCGCCCATCGTCACCGGCCCGGCGTCGATCGAGGCGCGCACGCCCCCGCCGTTCTGGAACACGATCTGCACGCCCTGCGACGCGGTACGGTCCATGATCGCGTCGGCGATCAGGTTGCCCATGGCGCATTCCACCTGCCGGCAGCTCTCGCGCGAGCCGTCGATCTCGGCCGCGGTCTCGGCCACCACGCGGGCCCGGATCTCTTCCAGCGGCGCGCCCAGCTCGGCGATGCGGGCCACCGTCTCGGCGTCCTCGGCCACGGCGGCGTCCATGATCAGCGGCTCGCCCGTGGCGCTGACGATCTCGCCCGCGTCGTCGAAGACCACGTTCAGCTCGCCCAGGAACTTGCCGTAGGCATAGGCCGAGACCACCGCGGTATTGCCCACCATGGTGGGATAGGGCCCCGCGGCGCTGTTCGAGGTGTTCGAGAGATAGGTGTTGGTATGCCCGCCCACGATCACGTCCACGCCCGTGGTCTTGGCCGCCACATCCAGGTCGACGGTATAGCCCGAGTGGCTGAGCACGATGATCTTGTTCACCCCGTCCGCGGTCAGCGCGTCGACCTCGTTCTGCACGGCCTGCGCCGGGTCGGTGAAGATCACGTTGGGGCCGGGGCTGGCCAGCTCCGGGGTGTCGAGCGGGGTCAGGCCGATCAGCCCGATCCGCTCGCCGCCCTTCTCGATCACCGCGGACTTGGCGATCTTGCCGGCCAGGATCGGCTCCTGGCTGACGTCGGCGTTCGACATCAGGATGGGGAAGTCCACCGCGACGATGAAGGCCGCCAGCACCTCGGGCCCGTCGTCGAACTCGTGGTTGCCCACGGTCATCGCGTCATAGCCGAGCTTGTTCATGAACTCGGCGGTCATCGTGCCCTTGTAGTGGGTGTAGAACAGCGTGCCCTGGAACTGGTCGCCGCCGTCCACCAGGATCGAGTTGGGGTTGCGCTCCCGCGCCTCGGTGATCGCGGTCAGCAGCCGGGCCGAGCCGCCGAAGCACTCGCCCTTGGCGTTGGCGTCGGCCGAACAGGTGTTGTCCGACCCGGTGATCGGCTCGAAGCGGTCGTGGAAGTCGTTGGTATGCAGGATGGTCAGCGCATAGTCGGCCGAGGCGGGCACGGCGACCATCACCAGCGCCGCGGTTGTCAGCAGACGCGAAAGCATGTCGATCCTCCTTGTTGTTATGGCAGTCCCTGCCGTCACAGTCCTGTCACAATCGGCGCATGTCAACGCCCTGTCCCCGGGCTAGCCTCCGGATGTGAAGGCCGGATGACGGTCCCGCGGCGGCTTGGCCATTGACCGGCCCGGCCCGCTCCGGCATGAGGCGGTCATGCTGATCTTCAAGATCTTCCGCCGCCCGGAATGGACCGCGTTCCGCGACGCCGGGCAGACCTCCGGCGCCCCGGTCGATCTGGCGGACGGCTTCATCCACTTCTCCACCGCGGCGCAGGTGGCCGAGACGGCGGCGAAGCACTTCGCCACCGAAAGCGACCTGGTGCTGGTGGCGGTGGAGGCCGACAGGCTGGGCCCGGCGCTGCGGTGGGAGCCCTCGCGCGGCGGGCAGCTGTTTCCCCACCTCTACCGGCCCCTGATGCGCGGGGATGTGGTCTGGGACAAGTCGCTGCCACTGGGCGCCACCGGCCACATCTTCCCCGAGGGCCATCTGTTCGAGCGCGAGCGGTGAGCCTGGCCGAACGCGCCGGGCTGGCGCTGCTGCGCCGGGTGGACGCCGAGCGGGCGCACGGGCTGGCCTTGCGGGCGCTGCGCGCCGGGCTGGTGCCGCTGCCGGGGCCGGTGACATCGGAGCGGCTGAAGGTGCGGCTGGCGGGGATGGCGCTGCCCAATCCGGTGGGGCTGGCCGCGGGGTTCGACAAGAACGCGGTGGCGGTGGGGCCGCTGTCGCGGGCCGGCTTCGGCTGGATCGAGGTCGGCGCCGCCACCCCCCGGCCGCAGGAGGGCAACCCCAGGCCCCGCCTGTTCCGCCTGCCCGAGGACGGGGCGGTGATCAACCGCTTCGGCTTCAACAACGCGGGGATGCAGGCGATTGCCGCGCGGCTGGCCGCCCGTCCGCGGGGCGGGGTGCCGGTGGGCCTGAACCTGGGCGCCAACAAGGACAGCCCCGACCGCGCCGCGGACTTCGCCCGGGTGCTGGCGGTCTGCGGCCCGCATCTGGACTTCGCCACCGTCAACGTGTCCTCGCCCAACACCGAAAAGCTGCGGGATTTGCAGGGCCCCGAGGCTTTGGCGGCGCTGCTGGCCGGGGTGATGGCGGCGCGCGACGGGCTGCCGCGGCCGATCCCGGTGTTCCTGAAGATCGCCCCGGATCTGTCGCCCGCCGAGATCGAGGCGGTGGCGGGCGTGGCGATGGACGCCGGCGTGGCCGGGATCGTGGCCACCAACACCACGCTGGCCCGCGACGGGCTGCGCGGGGCGGCGGCGGCGCAGGCCGGGGGGCTGTCGGGCACCCCGCTCTTCGACCGCTCCACCCGGGTGCTGGCGCGGCTTTCGGTCGCCACCGGCGGACGGCTGCCGCTGGTGGGCGTGGGCGGCATCGGCTCGGCGGCGGATGCCTGGGCGAAGATCCGGGCGGGGGCGACGGCGG
Source organism: Paracoccaceae bacterium (assembly GCA_037190175.1). GTDB lineage: Bacteria > Pseudomonadota > Alphaproteobacteria > Rhodobacterales > Rhodobacteraceae > JBBCJM01. Next base: position 24,105 of record JBBCJM010000175.1, read on the forward strand.
TGCAGCTCTACACCGCGCTGACCTGGCGCGGGCTGTCGCTGGCGGCCGGGATCGCCCGGGGGCTGGATGCCCTGGCCGCGCAGGAGGGTTATGGCTCGGTGGCCGAGGCGGTGGGGATCGAGCGCGACCGCTGGTTGTGAGCCCCGGAGGCCCTTCAGAACGCCCTGAAGGTCATCGTGGTCAGCGTCCGCACGATGCCGGGAATGTCGAACAGCCGGTCCGAAAGGTAATGCCCCACGTCCTCGCCCTCGGGGATATAGACCTTGGCGATCAGGTCGTATTCGCCGGAGGTGGAGTAGAGCTCGCTGACCACCTCGCGGTCGTAGATCGCATCGGCGACCTCGTAGGTCTTGCCGGGGGTGCAGCGGAACTGGACGAAGACGCAGATCATCGGGGCCTCCCTTTGGCGGCAGGTTAAGGCCGGGACGCGGAAAGGGGAAGCGCGCTCACTCCGGCGTCTCCAGCGCCAGCGTGGCGGCGGGGCGGCGCAGATCCTCGATCCCCAGCGGCGCCTGCGGGCGGGCGAGGCGATAGCGGGTGACCCAGATGAGCCGCGTCTCGGCCCGGGTCACCGCGACATAGGCCAGCCGTTTCCACAGCGGCAGCCCGGCCTCGGCCCGCCCCGACTGCGCCGCGGCGTAAAGGTCGGGGGCGAAGACCTGCACCGTGTCCCATTGCGAGCCCTGCGCCTTGTGGATCGTGACCGCCGCGCCGTGCAGGAAGACCGCGCCCATGCTGGCGGCCGAGGGGATGAAGGGATCCTCCTCGCCCGCCCGCTCGATCTTGATGATCGAGGCCACGCCCACCTGCGGCTCCTCGGCGCCCAGCACGTGCAGGCGGGCGAAGCCGGGGCTCTTGCCCTCGCCCAGGTAGATCACCGGCGCGCCCTTGATCAGCCCCCGCGCCTCCAGCTCCACCCGCCGCTTGCGGTGCTTCAAGGGCAGTTCGATCCCGTCGCAGATCAGCGGCTCGCCGGGCATGAGCGCGGTTTCCGGGGCGCCGTGGGCGGCGCGGAAGGCGCCGATCAGCCGGATGCGGGTGGCGTTGCGCCAGACCAGCACGGGCGAGCGCGCCATCAGGTCGGCATCCACCCGCTCGGCCACCTGCACCCGGTCGTCGCTGCGGGCGGCGCGTTCCACCAGCCGCTCGAACTCCTCGAAGGGGATGTCGTCGCCCAGCGCATGGGCGAGGTCGAGGATCGGGCTGTCGCCGGCCTGCCGGTGGATGCGGGAAAGCTCCAGCCGCTGCGCCGCGGGCAGGGTGTCGAACACCATCTGCCCCGACTGGCCCACGGGGGCCAGCTGCGCCGGGTCGCCGAACAGCACCAGGGTGGGGAAGATCTCCTGCAGATCCTCCATCTGCCGGTCGTCCAGCATCGAGGCTTCGTCGACGAAGCCCACGTCCAGGGGCTCGTCGCGCCGCTTCCAGCCCTGGATGAAGTCCGAGCCCCGCAGCCCCGCCGCCGCCAAGGCGCCGGGGATGGAGGCGACCTGCTGGTAGAAGGCGAAGGCGCGGTCCAGCGCGGCCTCGCCCAGGCCCCCGGGCAGGGCGTCGGACGCGGGGCGGGGGGCGTTGCCGGCCAGCCATTCGGCGATGCGTTCGTATTGCGGATCGTAGACCGGGGTATAGAGGATGCGGTGGATCGTGGTCGCCGGCACTCCGCGGGCGCGCAGCACCGAGGCGGCCTTGTTGGTGGGGGCGAGGATGGCCAGCGTGCGGCGGTCCTTCCTGCGCTTGCCTTCCCAGTCGCCCGAGACGGTCTCGACCCCCGCCTCGGCCATGGCTTTCGTCAGGGCGGCCAGCAGCATGGTCTTGCCCGAGCCCGCCTTGCCCATCACCGCCAGCACCTTGGCCGGACCGGCCACCGGGGGCGTCAGGGCGCCGGCGTCCAGATCCACCCCCGCGCCCCGCAACAGGTCGGCCACGCGGGCCCAGGCCTGGGCCTGGTCGTCGGAAAAGGCGATGGCGGGAAGGATCATGGCGGGGACTCTATGCCGCGGGCGCGCGCGGGGGTGCAACCAGATGGGCCTCACCACCCCGCCCGCGCCTCCATCGCCACCGGGCCCTGCGCGCGGGCGGTCCAGAGCTTCAGCCCGCCCTCCTCCTCCACCGCGTTCAGGGTGAAATCGGCGTCGTCGAAAAGCGGCGAGAGCGAGCGGAAGGCGAAGCGGGCGGGCGGGCGGCCGCGCAGGGCCTCGGCATATTGCGCCAGCAGGGTGGCCTGCAGCGGCCCGTGCACGATCAGGCCGGGATAGCCCTCCACCTGCCGCACATAGGGGGCGTCGTAGTGGATGCGGTGGCCGTTGAAGGTCAGCGCGGAATAGCGGAAGAGCAGCGCCGCCGAAGGCACGACCTGCCGCCGTTGGGCGCCCTGCGGGGCGGGGGCGGCCCTGCCGTCGGGGGTTCCGGCGGCGCGGTAGACGATGTCCTGCCGCTCCTCCACCGCCAGCCGGCCGTCGGCCTCGATCCGGTGGTCGACGGTGACGAAGCAGAGCGTGCCGCTGCGCCCCTGCTTCACCGTCACGTCGCGGATGGTGGAGCGGCGGGCAACGGTCTCGCCCACCCGGATCGCGGAATGGAAGGCGAAGGCGCCGCCCGCCCACATCCGGCGCGGCAGCGGCACCGGCGGCAGGAAGCCGCCGCGCGCGGGATGGCCGTCGGGGCCGAGGCCGGCGGTCGGCGCGGCCGGCGGGGCGAGGCAGAGGTGGATCAGCAGCGGCGCGGGCCCGCCCGCGACCGCGGCCCCGGGCCGGTCGAAGGTGGCGTTGAAACGGTCCACCAGCGCGGCGGTGAGCTGTTCGGCCGCGCTTTCCTCCCGCCCGATCCACTGGCGCAGGTGTTCGAGGTCCATCGGATTTCCTTTCCGGGCAGGGCGGGACAGCTGGCCTTTCGCCATGAGCCCGACGCGAGGCTCAGCCCTTCGCCACGAAGCCGGCCTCGGCCATCAGCCGGTCGGAGGCGGGCTCGATCACCGCCTCCAGTTCCGCCACCGCCTCGGCGGCCGGCCGGCCGGGGGGGATGGCGGGCAGGAACTCCACCACGGCCAGGCCGGGCGCGCGGTAGAGGCTGCGGCGCGGCCAGAACACGCCCACGTTGCAGGCCACCGGCACGCAGGGCTGGCCCAGCTGCTCGTAGAGCAGCCCCACCCCCACCTTGTAGGGCCGCACCACCCCCGGGGCCACCCGGGTGCCCTGCGGATAGATCACCAGCTGCCCCGGGTCGGCCCGCCCCGCCACCACCCGCGCCTTCATCTGCGCGATGGCCTGCCCGCGCTTGCCGCGGTCCACCGGCACGCAGCCGATGCGCAGCGCGTACCAGCCGAGGATCGGGGCCCAGATCAGCTCCTTCTTCATGATGAAGCGGGGCCGGGGCAGGACGGAGACCAGCAGGATGATGTCGAAGAAGCTCTGGTGCTTGGCCGCGATCAGGCATTCGCCCTGCGGCACCTCGCCCCGGATGTCCGACCGCAGCCCCACCAGCCAGCGGGCCGAGCGGCGCACCCAGCGGGCATAGGCATGGGCGCCGGCCACAGCGCGGTCGCGGCTGAAGATCGCCTGCGGGGTGTACCAGATCGCCAGAACCGGCATCGCCAGGTACATCTGCGCGATGAAGATCACCGACAGGACCCATTGCACCGCATAGGGCAGCCGGCGGGGGGGCGGGGGGGTCATGGCTGTTCCCTCAGGGTGCGGAAGGCGGCGATGCGGGTGGCGAGGAAGGCGGTGATCCCGGCCAGCGGCGGCAGGGCCAGCGGCCAGAGCCAGCCGGCGCCGCGGAACCCCAGCCCGGTCAGGAAGCCGCCGGCGGCATCGGCGGCGGGCAGCAGCGCCACGGCGGCGGTGCCCAGCACGGCCCCCGCCAGCGCGCCCCAGACCGCCCGCAGGGTGAAGCGGCGCACGAAGGCCCGGGCGATCCAGGCGTCGCGCGCCCCGATCAGCCGCAGCACCCGGATCACCTGCGCATTGGCGGCCAGCGCGGCCGAGGCCGCCAGCGTGATCATCGCCGCGAAGGCCCCGCCGATCAGCACCAGCGACAGGGTGCCCAGGAGCCGCAGCCGCCCCGCCGCGCTGGCCAAGGGGCGGCGCCAACGCAGGTGGTCGTCCAGCACCGCGCCCGGCGCCTCGGCCGCCAGCCGCATCCGCAGCCCCTCGGCGTCCAGCCCCTCGGGCGTCTCGGTCAGTTCCACCAGCCGCGGCAGCGGCAGCGCCTCCACCGGCAGGTCGGGGCCGAACCAGGGCTCCAAGAGCCCCCGCGCCTCTTCCGCCGGGATGGCGCGGGCGGTGGCCACGCCGGGGGTGGTGGCCAGCACCTCCAGCACCGCCTGCACCTGCGCCTCGATCTGCCCGGCGGGGGCCGAGATCCGCACCGTGGCGCTGCGGGCCAAAGCCTCGCCCCAGCGGTCGGCCAGCCGGCCGGCGGCCAGCGACAGGGCCAGCGCGAAGACCGCCAGGAAGGCCATGGCGGCGGCGGAAAACCCGGTCAGCCAGGCGGTGGGGCCGGTCTTGGGCACCACCCGGTCGGCATCGCGCAGCCCGGCGGCAAGGCGGGCGGGCCAGCCGGGGCGGGGGGCGGCGGCGCTCACAGATCGGCCCCCGCCAGCTGCACCCGCCGCTGGGCGATGCGCAGCACGCGCGCCTGGGTCTGCGCCTTGGCGCTGCGGATCAGGTTCAGGTCGTGGGTGGCCACCACCACGGTCTTGCCCAGCCGGTTCAGCTCCACCAGCAGGGTCAAGAGGCGCAGCGACATCTCCCAGTCCAGGTTGCCGGTCGGCTCGTCGGCCAGGATCACGTCGGGCTGCATGATGACCGCGCGGGCCAGCGCGGCCCTTTGCCGCTCTCCCCCCGACAGCTGCGGCGGCAGCGCGTCGGCCAGATCCGCCAGCCCCACCCAGCCCATCAGCGCGCGCAGATCCTCGGCGTCGGTCGGCCGGCCCGAGACGGTCAGCGGCAGGGTGACGTTGGCGGCCAGGGGCAGGTGGTCCAGGAACTGGCAGTCCTGATGCACCACCCCCATCCGCCGCCTTGTGCGCGCTATATCGTCGCGCTTCAGCCCCCGCACCTCGCGGTCGAACAGCGTCAGCCGGCCCGAGGTGGGCAGCAGGTCGGCATAGCACAGCTTCAGGAACGTGGTCTTGCCGGACCCGGACGGCCCGGTGAGGAAATGGAACGATCCCGGCGCCAGCTTCAGGCTGACATCGGACAGAAGCTCGCCCCCGCCATAGCTGTAGGCGACGTTTTCAAAGCTGATCACGCATGGTCCCGCGGCGCTGATGCGGGCGCGAGCATCGCCGATGGCGGCGGCGGATTCAATCGCCTCTCCGTGTCGCAAAGGGTACGGACGGGCATTGTTGGCCACCGGGACTTGGAGAACGGGCGCGTCACGTTTACAAGATCACGGTGGGGCCGCCTGCGGGGGCGGGACGGAGACCAGTGAATGCGGCTGATTTGCCCGAACTGCGATGCGCAATACGAGGTGGACGACAGCGCCATCCCCGACAGCGGTCGGGATGTGCAATGTTCGGCCTGCGGCCATGCCTGGTTCCAGTTGCCGCCCGACCTGGTGCCCGAGGAGGATGAGCCCGAGCCCGCGCTGGCGATGACCCCGCCGGCCCCCGCGCCGCCGCCGCCGGCCGTCAAGCCCGAGCCCGAGCCCGAGCCCGTGAGGGAAGAGCCCGCCCCCGCCATGGCCGGGGCCGAGGCGCCCAAGCGGTCGCTGGACGATGCGCTGGTCACGCTCCTGCGCGAGGAGGCCGCGCGCGAGGCCGCCGCCCGCCGGGCCGAAGCCGAGCGGGGGGTCGAGACCCAGCCCGACCTCGGGCTGGCCACCCCCGCCCCGCCGCCCAGGCCGCCGGTGACCGACCTCTCGGCCCCGGTCGAGGCCGAGGCGGGCGAGC
>JBBCJM010000176.1:0-6757 GCA_037190175.1 Paracoccaceae bacterium
CCGGTCCAGCACCGCGGCCAGCCGGGCGTCGGGCGTGGCCCCCGGCGCGGGCGCGGCGGCATCGGCCTGCGGCGGAGGCGGTGGCGGGGCCGGCGGCGGATTGGCCGCCAGATGCGCCAGCCGCGCCGCCACCAGCTCCAGCTTGGAGATCGCCGATTCCGCCTGGTCGAGCTTGCCCGCCTTCAGCAGCGCCACGGCGCCGGCAAAGCCCGCCTGCACCCGGGCGGCCACCTCGGGCGGGGCCTTCATCACGTCGTCGCGCAGCGCCTTCAGCCGCTCGCCCAGTTCCGCGGCATCCGCCGCCGGGTCGGGCGCGGTCTCCAGCGCCGCCTCCTCGGCCTCCGCCTCGGGCGCTTCCTCGGCCTCGGCCTCCACCGCCCCGTCCTCGTCCTCGTCGAACCATTCGGTCAGCGTCTCGACATCGGTGTCGATGACGTTGCCGTCGGGGTCCATCACCACGACGTTGAGCGGGATCTTGTTGGCCTTCAGGAACTTCTTCAGCCGCTTGGCCAGCTGCGGGATGGTGCGGAAGCAGGTCAGGCTGATCTCGGAGCCAATCGAGGTGAAGGTGCCGAAGGCCGATTTCGACCCCGCCCCCTCGGCATGGGCCAGCTTGCCCAGCATCTCGGGCTTCTTCTTGGCATGGGCGGCGAAATATTCGTCGTCCGCATCCATCGTTCCGGGGTTGAAGGCGAAGGCGATGGGCATCACCCGCGACTTCTTGATCAGACGCTTGATGTCCTCGCCCCAAAGCGGAAAATCGGCAGCCATAATGCACTCCACGCGGCGAATGGCCGAGTGTGCGGGCAGCGGGCGGGGGCGGTCAAGAAATTTGCGGCGCGCGGGTGCGGATCAGGCCGCCCGCCCCCGGGTCTGGCGCGCCAGCAGCGCCACCGCGGCCAGCCCCGTCAGCATGACCAAGAGCGCGGCGGGCGCGGCCTCGCCCAGCTTTTCCAGGCTGGCGAGTTCATAGGTGCGGGTGGCCAGGGTGTTCCAGTTGAAGGGGCGCAGGAACAGCGTGGCGGGCAGTTCCTTCACGCAGTCGACAAAGACGACCAGCACCGCCACCGCCACCGAGCCGCGCAAGAGCGGCACATAGACGGCCAGGAGCGTGCCCCCCGGCCCGCGGCCCAGCGCGCGGGCGGCCATCGGCAGGCTGGGCGAGATCCGCCCCATGCCCGAATCGACCGCCCCCTGCGCCACCGCGAAGAACCGCACCCCATAGGCCAGCACCAGCGCGGCGGCCGAGCCGGTGATCAGCAGGCCCGGGTCGCGGCCCGTCAGCCATTGCACCGCATCGGCCAGCCGGTGGTCGATGGCCGCCAGCGGCACGATCAGCCCCAGCGCCAGCACCGCCCCGGGCGCGGCATAGCCCAGCGTGGTCAGCGGCAGGAGCCGCCGCGGCAGGTCGCGCCCGGAAAGCCGCACCGCATAGACCACCACCACCGCCGCGGCCACGGTCAGCACGGCCGCCATGGCCGCCACCGTCACCGTGTTCCACAGGGCGCGGGTCAGGCCCGGGGCCAGCCAGTGCTGGGGGTGGCGCAGCGCATGGCTCAGCATCACCCCCACCGGCAGCAGGAACCCCAGCGCGAAGGGGATCAGGCAGGCGAGGCACGCCAGCCCGCCGCGCCAGCCCACCAGCGGCTGCGGCTGCACCGGCGCGGCCGCCCGGCTCAGCCGGTGGAAGCGCCCGCCCCGGCGGCCCGCCCGCTCCATCCACACCAGCACGGCCACCAGCGCCAGCGCCGCCAGCGCGATCTGCGCCGCGCCGCCGGGATTGCCCGCGGTCAGCCAGGTGGTGAAGATGCCGGTGGTCAGCGTCTGCACCCCGAAATGGGCCACAGTGCCATAGTCGGCCGCCACCTCCATCAGCGCCAGCGCCACGCCCGCGGCCACCGCCGGCCGCGCCATCGGCAGCCCCACCCGCCAGAAGAGGCCCCATTGCCCCACCCCCAGGGCGCGCGCCACGTCATAGGTCGCCCCCGACGCCTCGCGGAAGGCGGCGCGGGCCAGCAGGTAGACATAGGGGTAAAGCGCGGCCGACAGCACCGCCACCGCCATGCCCTGCGAGCGGACGGGGGGGAACCAGTAGTCCCGCGCGCTCTGCCAGCCGAAGCTCTGCCGCAGCGCGGTCTGCACCACGCCGGAATAGTCGAGGAAATCGACCAGCGCATAGGCCCCGACATAGGCCGGGATCGCCAGCGGGAACAGCAGCGCATGGTCCAGCCAGCGCACGCCCGGAAAGCGGTACATGACGACCAGCCAGGCCGCCCCGGTACCCACCGCCGCGGTGATCGCCCCCACGCCGGCCATCAGGATCAGCGTGTTGGCGCCATAGCGCGGCAGCACGGTATTGGCCAGATGCGGCCAGATGTTGCCGCTGGAGCCGAAGGCCAGCCAGACCACCGCCGCCACCGGCATCAGCACCAGCACCACGATCAGCGCGGCCGAGGCCGACCACGGGTCGGGACGCCAGCCTGCGCGGGGCCGTGCGGCGGGGGGGGCGAGGGGGGCGGACATGCGCCATCCCGGCTACAGGAAAGCGGTTTCGCTGTCCAGAAATGTCTCTATGATCCGGCGCGTTACGCGGGAAGATCCGGATGCAGATCGTCTATCACCTCGGCGCCCATTGCACCGACGAGGAGCGGCTGTTGCGCTGCCTCCTGAAGAACCGCACGGCGCTGGGGGCCGAGGGGATCGTGGTGCCGGGCCCGGCGCGCTATCGCGCGCTCCTGCGCGACACCGCGATGCAGCTGCGCGGCCAGACGGCCGACCGCGACAGCCAGGCGCTGCTTCTGGAGCAGATCATGGACGAGGACCGGGCCGACCGGCTGGTCCTGTCCTGGGACAATTTCCTGGGCTATCCCGCCGTCTCGCTGCGCGAGCGGCTCTACCCCCTGGGCGCGGCGCGGCTTTACGCCTTTTCCCGCATCTTCCCCGAGATCGGCTGCGAGTTCCATCTGGCGATCCGCAACCCGGCGACCTTCGTCCCGGCGCTGGCCACCAAGCGCAAGAACCAGACGCTGGAGGAATTCCTGGCCATGACCGATCCCTTCACCCTGCGGTGGTCGGATCTGCTGGCCGCGATACGCGAGGCGGTGCCGGGCGCGCCGATCATCGTCTGGTGCGACGAGGACACGCCGCTGCTGTGGCCCGAGGTGCTGCGCGCGGTCTCGGGCTATGCCGGCGAGGCGCCGCTGGAGGGCGAGGACGAGGTGCTGGCGGCGATCATGCGGCCCGAGGGGCTGGAGCGGATGAACGCCTATCTCGCCGCCCACCCCCCGGCCGACGCGCTGCAACGGCGGCGGGTGGCGGCGGCCTTCCTGGGCAAGTTCGCCCGCCCCGAGGCGGTGGAGGTGGAGTTCGAGCTGCCCGGCTGGGACGAGGCCACCGTCGCCCGGCTGACCGAGAACTACGACCGCGACGTGACGCGGATCATGCGGATGGAGGGGGTGACCTTCCTCGCGCCGTAGGGCGGGATTCATCCCGCCCCCCCCGGCCCGCGTGGCGGGATGAATCCCGCCCTACGCCATCCCCAGCGCGGTCTTGTAGACCTCGAGGATCTCCTCCTCCTCCGCAACCTCGTCGGGCTTGCGCTTGCGCAGCGCGATGATCTTGCGCATCACCTTGGTGTCGTAGCCCCGCCCCTTGGCCTCGGCGAACAGCTCCTTCTCCTGCTCGGCGATGTCCTTCTTCTCGGCGGCCAGCTGCTCGGCGCGTTCGATGAACTGGCGCAACTCGTCGGCGGTCACGTTGTAGGCGTCGGGGGCGGCGGACATGAGGGGCCTCGGGTGCTGGGTCGGATCGGGCGCCGGTGGTAGCCCGCCCCGCGCCCGCGCGCAACCCGGCCGCTTGCCCATGGGCCCGGGCTGCGCTAGGCGGGCGGGAAAAGGGGGACCCCATGGGCGCACTCATCTGGATCGGCGCATGGCTGACGCTGGCCGGCGTGATCGGGCTTCTCTTCTGCGTGCACCGGGTCTGGCGGGCGCGCCGCGCGGGGCTCGACGACGACGCGCTGCGCGCGGTGCTGCAACGGGTGGTGGCGCTGAACATGGCGGCGCTGGGGCTTTCGGTCCTGGGGCTCGCCTGCGTGATCATGGGCCTGGTGCTGGGCTGATGGCGGCACCCGACATCCTCTGCATCGGCTCGGTGCTGTGGGACATCATCGGCCGCTCGCCCGCGGCGATGCGGGTGGGGTCGGACGTGCCGGGCCGGATCACCCGGCTGCCGGGGGGCGTGGCGATGAACATCGCCATGGCGCTGGTGCGGCTGGGCCGCCGCCCGGCGCTGCTGACCGCCATCGGCCGGGATGCCGAGGGCGAGGAACTGGCCACCGCCTGCGCCCGGCTGGGGCTGATCACCGATTTCGCCTATCGCTCGGACGACCTGCCGACCGACCGCTACATGGCGGTGGAGGGGGCGAACGGGCTGATCGCCGCGGTGGCCGACGCGCATTCGCTGGAGCAGGCGGGCGACAAGATCCTGCGGCCGCTGGCGGACGGAAGGCTGGGCTCTCCCGAGGCTCCGTGGCAGGGCCAGGTGGCGCTGGACGGCAACCTGACCACGGCGCTCTTGTCCGAGATCGCGGCCTCGCCCCTCTTCGCCCGGGCCGACCTGCGCATCGCCCCGGCCTCGCCCGGCAAGGCCGAGCGGCTCATCCCCCTGCTGACCCATCCCCGCGCCACGCTCTACGTGAACCGCGAGGAGGCGGGGCTGATGGCGCATGAGGACTACCCCGATGCCGGGGCCGCGGCCGAGGGGCTCCTGGCCCGCGGCGCGCATCGGGTGGTGGTGACCGACGGCGGCCGTGCCTGCGCCGAGGGGCGGCGGGGCGCGGGCGCGATCCTCGACACCCCGCCGGCGGTCATGGTGGCGCGGGTGACCGGGGCGGGCGATACCTTCATGGCCGCGCATCTGGTGGCCGAGGCGCGCGGGGCCGGCCGGGCCGGGGCGCTGGCCGCCGCCGTCCGCGCCGCGGCCGACTACGTATCGGGAGAGATCGGATCATGAGCGCCCCCCTGTCGCTGACCGCCGAGGTCCGGTCGGCCCTCGACCACGGCCGCCCGGTGGTGGCGCTGGAATCCACCATCATCACCCACGGGATGCCCTGGCCCGAGAACGCCGCCACCGCCCGCGCAGTGGAAAGCGCGGTGCGCGAGGGCGGCGCGGTGCCGGCCACCATCGCGGTGACGGGCGGGCGGATCCATGTGGGGCTGGAGCACGAGGAACTCGACCGGCTGGCGAAGACGCCGGATGCGCTGAAGCTCTCGCGCGCCGACCTGGCCGCCTGCCTGGCCTCGGGGCACACCGGGGCCACCACCGTCGCCGCGACGATGATCTGCGCGAGGCTGGCCGGGATCGAGGTCTTCGCCACCGGCGGGATCGGCGGCGTGCACCGCGGCGCCGAGACCAGCTTCGACATCTCGGCCGACCTGCGCGAACTGGCGGAAACCGCGGTGACCGTGGTCGCCGCCGGGGCGAAGGCGATCCTCGACCTGCCCAAGACGCTGGAGGTGCTGGAGACCCTGGGCGTGCCGGTGATCGCCTATGGCCAGGACGCCTTCCCCGCCTTCTGGTCGCGCGACGCCGGGCTGGCCGCGCCGCTGCGGATGGACAGCCCGGCCCAGATCGCCGCCGCCCACCGGATGCGCGCCCGGCTGGGGCTGCCGGGCGGGCAGCTGGTGGCCAACCCCATCGCGGCGGAGGACGAGATCCCCCCGGCGGTGATCGACCCCGCCATCGAGGCCGCCCTGGCCCGGGCCGCGGCGCAGGGGGTGACGGGCAAGGCGGTCACCCCTTTCCTGCTCGACGCGGTGCTGAAGGCCACGCAGGGCCGGTCGCTGGCCTCCAACACCGCGCTGGTGCTCAACAATGCCCGCCTCGCCGCCGCCATCGCCACCGAACTCGCCCGCCTGCCGCGCTGAGCGGCGCTCGCCCATTGTGCCGGGCCGGGCAGCCGCCTAGATTGCCCCCGCAGCCCACGGACCGCCCATGCAGGACCCGCCCCCTCACCTTCCCCATTTCCGCCGCCGGACCAGCGTCCTGGGGGCGTTGCGGGGGAATTTCCTGACCGGGCTGGTGGTGATCCTGCCCATCGGCCTCACGCTCTATCTGATCTGGGTGGTCACCGGCTGGATCGACAGCTGGGTGCTGCCCTTCATCCCCGGGCCCTGGCAGCCGCGCACGCTGATCGACACCTACATCGGCCCCGACAGCCCGCTGCACCACCTGCGCGGCGCCGGGGTGATCGTGTTCCTGATCTTCACCGTCTTCGTGGGCTGGATCGCCAAGGGGCTGATCGGGCGGTCGTTCCTGAGCTGGACCGAGGGGCTGGTGGACCGGATGCCGGTGGTGCGCTCGGTCTACACGGGCCTCAAGCAGATCGCCGAGACGGTCTTCACCCAAAGCAACAGCACCTTCGACAAGGCATGCCTGGTGGAGTTCCCGCGCCGGGGGATGTGGTCGATCGGCTTCGTCGCCGGTCGGGCGCGGGGCGAGATCTCGGCCCGGCTGGACGGCGCCTCGCCCATGACCACGGTCTATCTGCCCACCACGCCCAACCCGACTTCGGGCTATGTGGTCTTCGTGCCCGAGGAGGACGTGGTGGTGCTGTCGATGACCATCGAGGACGCGGCCAAGCTTATCATCTCGGCCGGGCTGGTCTACCCCAACCGCGACGGCACGGTCTCGGTGGTGCCGCCCCCGCCGCCTCCCCCGGCCCGGGCGGCGGAGTAGGGCGGGCGGTCTTCGCGCG
>JBBCJM010000177.1:0-9934 GCA_037190175.1 Paracoccaceae bacterium
GCCGCGCGGTCTCCACCTTGTCGGCCGCCGTCTCGCGCGCCGAGGCGGCGGCGATGGCGGCGCGGCGGGCGGTGGCCTGGGCCTCCGCCTCGGCGGCGATCAGCGCGAGGTCGCGCCGCCGTTGCGCCTCGGCCCCCGCCCGGGCGGTCTCGATGGCCTCGCGGGCCTTGACCGCCTCGGCGCGGGCCAGGTCGGCCTCGGCCTGCGCCCGGCTTTCCTCCTGGCTCTTCGCCGCCAGGGCCACCGCGCGATCCTGCTCGGCGGCCTCCAGCGCCCGGGCGCGGGCGATCTCGGCCTCGCGGATCGCCTGTTCGCGGGCGATGTCGGCGGCCTGGATCTCCTGCTCCATGCGGATGCGCGCCGCGGCGGCGGCCTGCTCCGCCTCGGCCTTGGACCGCGCCACCTCGGCCAGTTGCGAGGCCAAGAGAGCCTCCACCGCCTGCGCCTGGGCGATCTCGGCCCGGCGTTCCTCCAGCTCGATCTCCAGCTTGCGCCGCGCCGCCTCCATCGCCGCCCGCCGCACGCTGACCGCCGTCTCGCCCTCGATCTCCGCCCGCTCCTTCTTGGACACCGCGATCACCTCGGCCAGCTTGCGCAGGCCCACGGCGTTGAAGGCGTTGTTCTCGTCCAGCGCGGCGAAGGGGGTCTGGTCCAGCCCGGTCAGCGACACCGAATCCAGTTGCAGGCCATAGCGCGCCAGGGCCGCCTTCGGCCCCTCGGCCACCTGCGCCATGAACCCCGCCCGGTCCTCGTGCAATTCGTCCATCGTCATCCGCGCGGCGACAGAGCGCAGGGCGTCGACGAACATCCCCTCGATCAGCGCCCGCAGCTCCTCGGGCTGGAAGCTGCGGCGGCCCAGGGTCTGGGCGGCGCGGGCCACGGCCTCTTCCGTAGGCGGCACCGACAGGTAGAACTCGGCCCCCACGTCCACCCGCAGCCGGTCGCGGGTGATCAGCGCCTGGTCGCCCCGCCGCTGCACGTCCAGCCGGATCGACTGCATGTTCACCCGGGCGACCTCGTGGAACCAGGGCAGCGCCAGCGTGCCGCCGTCGATCACCACCCGCCGGCCGCCGATGCCGGTGCGCACCAGGCTGACCGCGTTGGTCGCCCGTTCGTAGAAGGCCGCCGCCAGCGCCACCAGCGCCGCCACGACGACGATCAGCGCGATGATCCAGAACAGGGTGCTCATCCTTGGGTCCTTTCGGTCATGCGGCGGGGCATGGTCACAGCCCTTCGAGACTGGTTTGGATCTGGGCCGACTGGCCGGCATCGGCGGCGAGGTTGGCCCCGGTCAGCCCCTGCGACAGGGGCGAGAGCAGGAACACGGCCGCCAGCGCCGCGCCCTCGGTCCCGCGGGCGGGTTCGAGACCCCGGCGGGCGGCGATGGCGGGGGGCAGGCGGCCGTCCGGCGCGGCGGGGGTGAGCGCGTTGACGCGGATCCCGGGCCAGGCCCAGCGATGCGCCATCACCCAGGCCAGCATCCCCCAGCCGGCGATGCGGGGGGCCAGCGCCGGCTCGGCGTCCAAGCCCCAACGGGCGCAGAAGCCGTCGAGGTCGTCCCAGGCCAGCACGGCCGCCGCCCTGACGGTGCCCAGCGACGCCTGCCAACTGGCATGGGGCGGCGCGGCCTGCGCCACGATGGCGGTGCCGGGGGCGAGGCGGGGGGCCAGCGCCTCGGCCAGCCGCTTGGGCGCCAGCAGGCCATGGACCAGCGCCGCCCTGCCCTCGGCCGGCCGGGGGAACAGCGCCAGACCGTCCAGCCCCTCCGGCAGCGCCGCCGCCGCCGCGTCCAGCGCCGCGGGGTCGGTGGTATCGGCGCGGTAGAGCGCGGCCACATGGTCGAAGGCCGGATCCGCGTCGATCCCGTGCACCTCGGCCCCCGCCGCGCCCGCGGCCTGCGCCACCGCCCGGCCCAGGCCCCCCGCATGGCCCAGCACGGCCACCCGCCGCCCGGCCAGAACCGGGGCGCCTGAAAGCCAGGACAGGGCGGCCGCGTCCAGCATCAGAACACGGGCGGATAGTTGCGCCCGCCGCGCTCCAGCGTGATCCAGCGGGTTTCGGTAAAGGTCTCCATCGACCAGCGCCCGCCGTGGCGGCCGAGGCCGCTGGCCTTGGAGCCGCCGAAGGGCACGTTGGGCTCGTCGTTCACCGAGGAGCAGTTGACGTGGCACATCCCCGTCTCCAGCCGGCGCGACATGGCCAGGGCGCGGGCCTCGTCGCGGGTGATGATGCCGCAGGACAGGCCGTATTCGGTGTCGTTGTTCAGCGCGATGGCCTCGTCGTCGGTGCGGAAGGGGATCACGGGCACCACCGGGCCGAAGGTCTCGTCGCGGTAGATCGCCATGTCGGGGGTGACCCCGGTCAGGATCGTCGGCTCCACGAACCGCCCGCGGATGCCGCCGCCCAAGGCCACCTTGGCGCCCTTGGCCAGCGCGTCCTCCAGCTGCGCGCGCACGCGGGCCACCTGCTTGTCATTGATCAGCGGGCCGATCACGTTGGCCTTGTCGACGGTGTCGCCCACCCGCAGCTTGGACGCGCGGTCCACGAATTGCGCGAGGAAGTCGGCATAGATCTTCTCCTGCACCAGCACCTTCTCCACCGACATGCAGATCTGGCCCTGATGCATGAAACTGCCGAAATTCGCGGCCTTCACCGCGCGGTCCATGTCGGCGTCCTCCAGCACGATCAGGCTGTCCTTGCCGCCCAGCTCCACGCAGCATTTCTTCAGATGCGCCCCGGCCTTGGCGGCGATGGAACGGCCCACGGGGGTAGAGCCGGTGAAGGAGATGCCCTTGACGAAGGGATGCTCGATCATCTCGTCGCCCACCTCGCCCACATTCTCGCGCGAGCAGGTGATGACGTTGAAGACGCCCGGCGGCAGCCCGGCCTCCTCCATGATCTCGCCGAAGATCAGGCCGCCGATGTACGGCGTGTCTTCCGAGGGCTTCAGCACGATGGTGTTGCCGGCGGCCATGGCGAAGGAAAAGCCGCGGGCGGTCAGGATGCCGGGGAAGTTCCAGGGGCTGATGACCGAGACCACGCCCATCGGCACCCGCTGCGCCATCGAGATCTTGCCGTATTCCGAGGGCAGCATCTCGCCCACGCTGCCATAGCAGAAGGCGGCGGCGGCGCGGAACACCTCGGCCACGTAATGCACCTCGAACATGCCCTTGCCGAACCAGCCGCCGCCCTCGGCCTGCGCGCCGGCCACGAAATCGGGGCCGCGCTTTTCCCAGATCTCGGCGATCTTCAGCAGGTGGTGCGCGCGTTTGGTATGTGGCAGGGCGGACCAGGCGGGGAAGGCGGCCTGCGCCGCCTCGATGGCGCGGCGGGCGTCAGCGCGGGTGCCGTCGGGCACCTCGGCCCAGAGGCTGCCGTCGTTGGGGTTGAGGTCGGGGAAGCTGCGGGCGGCCTTCACCCACTGGCCGTTGATGAACATGCCTTTCAGGGCGCGGGGCTGGGTGTCGAGCATGTCAGGTCTCCCTCCTGTCGAACTGGTTGGTGCCGGGGCGGCGGTGCCAGACCTCCACCCTGCCGCCGGGCAGCGGCGCGGGGGTGTCGGGTGCCGGGGCGGCTTGGGGTGGTGGCATCGGGCTGTGCGGCGGGGCCGAGAGATCGCGCAGGGGCGGCAGGCCGGCCGAAGGGCGGCGCTCGCGGGCGGCGCGGGCGGCGCGCTCGATCTCATTGAGCGCGGCGGCGAGGCGTTCCGAACGCGCCGGCGCAGAAAGGGCGCCTCCCCTCCCCCCCGTGGGGAGGGGATGGGGGAGGGGGGTTGCCGGGCGGCCGAGCTCCGCGGCCCTTGCCACCAGCTTGCCCAGGTCCAGCCCCACCAGATCACCCGCCGGCACGCTGCGCGGCGGGGCCTGGCGGATCACCACCGGGGGCGGCACCTCCTGCGCATGGACCAGCGCCGCCGGGGCCGCCGCATGCCCCGCCGCGCCGCCCAGATAGGCCGCCTGCACCGCCGGGTCGCTGCGCAGTTGCGCCGCCGGGGCCTCGCGCAGGATCTGGCCGTTTTCCAGCAGGTATCCGCGGTCGGCGATGGCCAGCGACAGCCTTGCGTTCTGCTCCACCAGCAGGATGCCCAGCCCTGCGGCGCGCACCGCCTTGAGGTTCTGGAACAGCTCCTTGGAGAGCAGCGGCGAGAGCCCCAGCGAGGGCTCGTCCAGCATCAGGATCACCGGGTTCGACATCATCGCCCGGCCGATCGCCACCATCTGCTGCTCGCCGCCCGACATGGTGCGCACCACCTGATGCGCGCGGTCGGCCAGCTTGGGGAACAGCCGCACCAGCCTTTCGCGGGCGGCCTCGGCCTCGTCGCGCGCGCGGTCGGGGTTGGCGCCCAGCCGCAGGTTCTCGGCCACCGTCAGCTCGCCGAAGATGCCACGGCCCTCGGGCACCAGGGCGATCCCGCGCTCCACCACCCGATGCGCCGGCAGGCCCAGCACCGGCTCGCCCTGCATGGTGACCTGGCCGGTCACCCGCCCCTCGCAGATGCCGGCGATGGCCTTCAGCAGGGTGGACTTGCCGGCCCCGTTGGCGCCCAGGATCACCACGATCTCGCCCGGCCGCACGGTCAGCCCCACGCCGTGAAGCGCGCGGTGCTTGCCATAGCTGGCCGAGAGGTCCTTCACCTCAAGCATCGTCGTCCCCCAGATAGGCGCGGATCACCTCGCGGTCCGACAGCACCTCGGCCGCCGTGCCCTCGGCGATCCTGGCGCCCGAGGACATCACCACGCAGCGGTCGCAGAGGCTGCGGATCGCGTCCATCACGTGTTCCACCAGGATGATCGTGCGCCCCTCGTCGCGCAACGACCGGATGAGGGCGATGCCGGTGGCAAGCTCGGTGGGGTTGAGCCCCGCCAGCCATTCGTCCAGCAGCAGCACCTCGGGCTCGCCGGCGAGCGCCCGGGCCAGTTCCACCCGCTTGGTGTCGATATAGGTCAGCGCCGAGACCGGCATGGCCGCCGCGGCCCCCAGCCCGACCCGGTCCAGCAGCCCGCGGGCAAACCGCGCGGCCTCCGCCCCCCAGCGGCGGCGGTGGCCGAAGACGGCGCCGGCCACCACGTTGTCGATGACGGAAAGCTCCGGCAGCAGGCGCACCAGCTGGAAGGTGCGCGCCACCCCCAGCCGGGCGATGCGGTGGGCGGGCAGGCCGTGGATCTCGCGCCCGTTCAGGATCAGCTGGCCCGCGGTCGGGGCAAACGCCCCCGAGATCATGTTGATCATGGTGGACTTGCCGGATCCGTTGGGGCCGATGATCCCCATCACCTGATGCTCGGCCACGTCGAAATCGACGGCGTTCACGGCGACCAGCCCGCCGAACCGCTTGGTCACCCCGCGCGCCTGCAACACCACCCGGGCCATCAGTGCCACCTGTGCCGAAGGCGGGCATAGAGTCCCACGAAGCCGCCCGGCAGCACGTAGACGATGATCAGGAAGGCGATGCCGAGGAGCAGCATGGTCTGGTTCGGCGCGGCCCGCGCGATCACTTCCCACAGGATGGTGAAGGGGATCACCCCGGCCAAAGGCCCCCATAGCCTACCCGTGCCGCCCAAGAGCGCCATGATCACCACCTGGAACGACAGCAGGGGGGCAAAGGCGGTCGCCGGGTCGATGTAGATATACCGCGGCGCCAGGATCGCGCCCACCATCGCCGCCACCCCGCCCGAGACCATGAAGAGCGCGATCTTCGCCCGCGCGGTGTCGATCCCGGAATGCTTCGCCACCGTCTCGTCGTTGCCGATGATGCGCAGGGCGAAGCCCAGCCGCGAGCGCGCGATCAGCCAGCCGGCCAGGAACACCAGCGCGGCGAGCGCGAGCAGCTGCCAGTAGATGTGCTTCTCGGTCAGGCTGGTCAGGACATACATCCCCTTCTGCCCGGTCCGGTTCTGCGCCCAGGTCACGATCTGGCGCACCAGTTCGGCCAGCCCCAGGGTGAAGATCACGAAATAGACGCCCGAGAGGCGCAGCGTCACCAGCCCCACCAGCACCGCCAGCACCGCCCCCAGCACCCCGGCCAAGGGCGTCAGCACCCAGAGCGGCATGGTCTGGAACCCCAGCCCGGTGACGAAGGTGCCCAGCCCGAAGAACGCCGCGGTGGCCAGCGAGATGTAATGCGTGGGCCCCGAGAACAGCGCCCAGGAGGTCGCCAGCACCGTGAACATGGCGATGGAGGTGGCCAGCGACAGGTAATAGCCGGTGTCCCACAGCGGCAGCAGCGCGCAGAGTGCCAGCGCGGCGGCGGAGAGGATCAGGTTGCGGACCTCGGCCCCCGTCACCCTCATGCCGGGCGCTTTCCGAACAGGCCCTGCGGGCGGAACAGCAGCACCAGCAGGAACAGCGCATAGGCCGCGGCCAGCGTCAGCCCCGGGTCCACCAGCCGGGCCACCGCGGTCTCGGCGATGCCCAGGATCGCCGCGGCGACGATGGTGCCGCGGATGTCGCCCACCCCGCCCATGATGACGATGATCAGCGCCTTCATGGTGAAGAGCACGCCCACCGAGGCGTCCAGCGTGAAGAACATCGAAATGAGCGCCCCGCCCGCCGCGGTGATCGCGCCGCCCAGCGCGAAGGCCAGGGCCGAGGCGCGGCGCACGTCGATCCCCACCAGCCGGGCCGAGGCCGGGTTGACCGAAACCGCGCGCAGCGTCAGCCCGGTGCGGGTGAACGACAGCCACAGCCACAGCGCCCCGCCGATCACCACGGCGAGGACGAAGGCCGCCAGCCGGTTCTGCGCGTAGTTGGAGCCGAAGATGTCCACCGGCTGGGCCAGGTAGGCATAGTTGAAATACCCGCCCCCGAAGGCCCAGGTCATGATCCCCACCAGCGCGAAGGACAGGCCGAAGGTGGCCAGGATCGAATCGACCTCCAGCGCGCCGCGGCTTTTGGCGCGGTTCACCAAAGGCACCAGCATGATGCGGTAGATCAGCCAGTTCGCCACGAAGGCCACCGGCGCCACCACGATCAGCGCCGCCACCGGGCTGACCTGCCCCGCGGTGAACACCCAGAAGGCGGCGAAGCCCCCGGCCACCAGCATCTCGCCATTGGCCAGGTTCATGATGCGCGCCACGCCGTATTGCAGGTTCAGCCCCATGGCGATCAGCGCATAGGTGCCGCCCAGCAGCAGGCCGGTGATGAGGATGAACATCGCGATACCGTATCGTTGCAACGGCCCCGGGGGAAGCCTCCCCCGGGGCCGAGGTCATGCGCGGGCCGTCAGTTCCAGCCGTCCTTCAGCCGCACCTCGACCGCGCCGTCGCGGCCCCGGGCGGCCACGCCGCGGAACACGCCGTCCTGCCACTGGCCCACGGTCCAGTACCGCTCGTTGTCGTTGTTCTCGTTGAAGTTCACCGGGCCCAGCACCGTCTCGTAGGTGTTGGACTTGTCCTGCAGATAGGCCAGCACCACCGCCCTGTCCTTCGAGCCCGTGGCCTCGATCGCCTGGCCCAGGATCTCCAGCGCCGCATAGGTCGCGGCCGAGGCCCAGTAGTCCGGCAGCTGCCCGTTCAGCGCCATGTGCGCGTCGGAGAACTCCTTGAACTTCGGGTCGTCGGCGTTCACCCCGCCCATGCCCAGCACCCCCTCGGCCTGCGCGCCGAAGCGGCCGGCATAGGCGGGGAAGGCGGTGGCCACGGCGGTGAAGAACACCTTGGGCGCGAAGCCCTGCACGATGGCCTGGTCGGTCAGCGCGAAGGTGTCGCCGGGATAGGACCAGGCGATGAAGGCGTCGGGGTTCGCGGCCTTGGCGCCGTCGATCACCGGGGCCAGGTCCTGCGTGCCCAGCGGGTACGAGCTTTCATAGACGATCTCGAAGCCCGCGGCCTCCAGCACGCCCTTCGAAATCCCGATCATCTCGATCCCGAAGGCGTCGGCCACGTTGACCACCGCCACCCGGTTGCCGATCTGCCCGGCGTCGCGCAGCTTGACCAGCGTCGCCGCGGTGTCCTCGGCCATCACCCCGGTGCGGCCCAGCACGAAGAACATGTTGGGGAACTGCGCGGCCAGCTGCGGCTGTTCGTTGGTGACCGCGGTGCCGGTGATCATCGGATAGCCGAGCTGCGCGAAGATCGGCCCGGCGGCCAGGTTCAGCCCGGTGGAATAGGGCGCGGCCATGAAGTCGACCTGGTCCTGGGTGGCCATGCGCTGCGCCGCCTGGATCGCCTGCTGCGGGTTGGTCTGGTCGTCGTATTCGATCAGCTCGACCAGCGCCTTGCCGGTGGAGAGCGTGAGCCCGCCGTTCTTGTTCACCTGGTCGACCCAGAGCCGCACCGCCGGCCAGTGGGTGACCTCGGCCCCGCCGGCCAGCGGGCCGGTCTTGGGCGCGGCGGCGCCCAGCTTGATCACCTCCTGCGCGGCGGCGATCCCCACCCCGGCCGCCAGGATGGCGGCGGCGGCCGCGGTTCTCATCAGCGTTCTGCGAAACATGTGTCCTCCCCTTCGGATGATCCCCGGGTCGTGCGCCCGGATGCGATTGCGCGTACCTGTCGCGGGCGCGGGCGCGCCCGTTCGCCGTCCCTCTGGCTCTTCCGGCATGTCCTCCCGCCGGCCGCCCTTCTGCCCGGGCGGTTGCTATGTATACAGGATGCACGGGCGTCGCGCGTTTGCAAGCGCCCGCGCGGCGGGCGGCATGGATTCTTTGCAACGGCGATTGGTTGGGCGATTGGTTGCGGGCCGGCCCTGCCCGCCCGGCGGCCGCGGGCCGGCGTTGTATACAGCCTAGCCGCGGCCGCAGGCGGCCAGCTGCACCCGGTACATCTCGGCGCGCGCCTGCACCCGGTCGGCCACCGCCACCAGCCAGGGCTTGGCCTTGTAGCTCTCGCGGGCATAGCCGGTGCGGCCCTCGTGATAGGCGAGGTACTGCGCCCGTGCGTCCCACTTGCTGAGCCCGAGGTTCTTCTCGCTCAGGTCCATGTACCAGCCCATGAAGTCGGTGGCGTCGTCGATCCGGTCGCGCCGGGCGCCGCGGTTGCCAGTGGCGGCGCGATACTCGTCCCAGGTGCCGTCCAGCGCCTGGCTGTAGCCATAGGCCGAGGACAGCCGGCCCAAGGGGATGATCCCCAGCGCGAACTGGTGGGGGGTGCGCGCGTCGCCGATGAACTTCGATTCCTGGTGGATCGTGGCCATCTGCACATGCACCGGCACTCCCCAGCGCCGCTCGGTGGCGCGCATGGCGCGGTGATAGGCCGGACGCTCGGCCACGATGGCGCAGGCGTTCTCCAGGTCGCGGGGAGCCGAAAAGTTGCCGCCGCCGCACGCGGCCAGCAGCAGCAACAGCGCCGAAGCGCGGAACAGCCTGCTCATCCTGTCTCTGCCCGTTCGCTTTTGTTTTGCCAGGACCATACGCGGTTGCGCCGCCAAGGGAAATGCCGGTGCCCGGCGGCGCGATCAGAAATGCGCGAGCACGCGGCAGCCCCGCCACGCGGCGATTGTGGCAGGAATGTGGCGTCAGGGACCACAGACTGTTTCCCCGCCGCCCCGCGGCAATCGGTGGACAGGGGCCGGCGGGGGGACTAGTAGATTTTCGGGGGATGCCGATCCGATGCTGAAGACACACGCCAAATATTACATCGGCCAGGTTCTGCGGCACCGCAAACATCCGTTTCGCGGCGTGGTCTTCGACGTGGACGCCATGTTCTCGAACACCGAGGAATGGTACGACAACATCCCCGAGGACAGCCGGCCCGACAGGGACCAGCCCTTCTACCACCTCCTGGCCGAGAACGAGCAGTCCTACTACGTCGCCTATGTGTCCGAGCAGAACCTGGTCCCCGACGAGACGGGCGAGCCGGTGGACCATCCCGACCTCGGCGACCTCTTCGGCGATTTCGAGGACGGGCGGTATCCGTTGCAGTTCCAGATGAATTGAGGCGGGGGGTGGCGGGATGAATCCCGCCCTACGGCCCCGTGGCATGATCAGGCCGGCAGGGCGGGA
>JBBCJM010000178.1:0-66349 GCA_037190175.1 Paracoccaceae bacterium
TTCTGCCCGCGGCGCTGACCGCCGCGCCCCTGACCGCCGGGCCCCCGCCCGCCGCGCCGGCCACGGCGGCGGCCGGCGCCTCGAAGATGGCGGCCAGGGCCGAGGCGAAGCCCGCGCAACGCGCCCCCCGGCTGCACGCCGCCCCCCGCATCCTTCCGGCGCCCTCGGTGTCGGAGCGGCTGGCGGCGCCGTCCCGAGACGAGCTTCCCGAGGTCGGCTTGCGCGCCAGGGCCGAATGGTTCGACGACCAGGGCCTGCGCGTCGACGGCGCGAAGATCGCCTTCCGGCAGAGGTTCTGAGCCACCCGCATCGCAACGCCGTCCGGATCCCGCCTGCTGACAGCGTGGTGTCAGCAGGCCTTGCGCGTGTGCGGGACGCCGACTTTGTTCCCACTCCGTTCCCGTGTTATCCGTGAGTCGCCTCACCTACATTGGGCGGTCCCGCGGGCGGTGGCCTGACGGGCCGTCCCAGCATACCGGACTCCCATGGCCGACCCGCACAACCTCATCCGTGTCCGCGGCGCGCGCGAGCATAATCTCAAGGACGTCAACGTCGACATCCCGCGCGGCGAGCTGGTGGTGATCACCGGCCTGTCGGGGTCGGGCAAGAGCTCGCTGGCATTCGACACCATCTACGCCGAGGGTCAGCGGCGCTATGTCGAGAGCCTGTCGGCCTATGCGCGCCAGTTCCTGGAGCTGATGAGCAAGCCGGACGTGGACCTGATCGAGGGGCTGTCGCCGGCCATCTCCATCGAGCAGAAGACCACCAGCCGGAACCCGCGCTCCACCGTGGGCACCGTGACCGAGATCCACGACTACATGCGCCTGCTCTGGGCGCGGGTGGGCGTGCCCTATTCGCCGGCGACCGGCCTGCCCATCGAGAGCCAGACCGTCAGCCAGATGGTCGACAAGCTGGCGGCCCTGCCCGAAGGGACGCGCATCTACCTGCTCGCGCCCGTCGTCCGCGGCCGGAAGGGCGAATACCGCAAGGAGTTCGCCGAGTGGCAGAAGGCGGGCTTCCAGCGGGTGAAGGTGAACGGCGAGTTCTATCCGATCGAGGACGCGCCGACGCTGGACAAGAAGTTCAAGCACGACATCGACATCGTCGTGGACCGGCTGGTGACGAAGTCCGGGCTTGAGAGCCGCTACGCCGACAGCCTGGAGACGGCGCTTCGGCTGGCCGACGGCATCGCCGTGGCCGAGTGGGCCGACCGCGCGGAGGGCGAGACGGAGCCCAGGCGCCTGATCTTCTCCGAGAAGTTCGCCTGTCCCGTCTCGGGCTTCACGATCAGCGAGATCGAGCCGCGGCTGTTCTCGTTCAACAACCCCTACGGCGCCTGCCCGGTCTGCGACGGCCTGGGTGCGAAGCTGGCTTTCGACGCCGACATGATCGTGCCCGACAAGGACAAGTCGCTGCACAAGGGCGCCGTCGCGCCATGGGCCAAGGGCCCCTCGCCGCTCTACACCCAGACGCTGCAGGCGCTGTCGCGGCACTACGGCTTCTCGATGGACGACCCGTGGCACAAGCTTCCGGAACCCGCGAAGAACGTGGTGCTGTACGGCTCGGGCTCGGAGAAGATCCGCTTCGTCTACGACGACAACGCCCGCAAGTACGAGGTCAACAAGACCTTCGAGGGCGTGCTGCCCAACCTGGAGCGCCGTTGGCGCGAGACCGACAGCTCGTGGGTGCGCGAAGAGCTGGGTCGCTACCAGTCCGAGACGCCGTGCCTGGCCTGCGAGGGCTATCGCCTGAAGCCCGAGGCCCTGGCGGTGAAGATCGCCGGCCGCCATATCGGGGAGACCTCGCGCCTGTCGATCCGGCACGCCCAGGAATGGTTCGAGGGGCTGGAGGCCGAACTCACCGACAAGCAGATGGAGATCGCCCGGCGGATCCTGAAGGAGATCAACGACCGGCTGCGGTTCCTGGTCAACGTGGGCCTGGACTACCTGAACTTGTCGCGCAGCTCGGGCACGCTCTCGGGCGGCGAGAGCCAGCGCATCCGCCTGGCCAGCCAGATCGGCTCGGGCCTGACCGGCGTGCTCTACGTGCTGGACGAGCCCAGCATCGGCCTGCACCAGCGCGACAACACCCGCCTGCTCACCTCGCTGAAGGGCCTGCGCGACCTGGGCAACTCGGTGCTGGTGGTGGAGCACGACGAGGAGGCGATCCTCACCGCCGACCACGTCATCGATATGGGGCCGGCCGCCGGCGTCCACGGCGGGCGGGTGATCGCCTCGGGCAAGCCGGCCGACGTCATGGCCAACCCCGAGAGCGTCACCGGCCTCTACCTGTCGGGCGCGCGCGAGATCGCCGTGCCCGAGGACCGGCGCCCGATCTCGAAGAAGAAGGTGCTGCGCGTCGTCGGCGCCACGGGCAACAACCTCAAGAACGTCACCGCCGAGATCCCCGTGGGGACCTTCACCTGCATCACCGGCGTCTCGGGCGGGGGCAAGTCCACCTTCACCATCGAGACCCTCTACAAGGCGGCGGCCCGGCGGCTGCACAACGCTTCGGACGCGCCCGCGCCGCACGAGCGGATCGAGGGGCTGGAGCACTTCGACAAGGTCATCGACATCGACCAGTCGCCCATCGGGCGCACGCCGCGCTCGAACCCGGCCACCTACACCGGCGCCTTCCAGCCGATCCGCGACTGGTTCGCCGGCCTGCCGGAATCCAAGTCCCGCGGCTATGGCCCCGGCCGGTTCAGCTTCAACGTCAAGGGCGGGCGGTGCGAGGCCTGCCAGGGCGACGGCCTGATCAAGATCGAGATGCACTTCCTGCCGGACGTCTACGTCACCTGCGACGTCTGCCACGGCCGCCGCTACAACCGCGAGACGCTGGAAGTGCTATTCAAGGGCAAGAACATCGCCGACGTCCTGGATATGACCGTCGAGGAAGCGGCCGAATTCTTCAAGGCCGTGCCCCCCATCCGCGAGAAGATGGAGACGCTGAAGCGCGTCGGCCTGGGCTATGTGAAGGTCGGCCAGCAGGCGACCACGCTCTCGGGGGGCGAGGCCCAGCGCGTGAAGCTCAGCAAGGAGCTGTCACGGCGCGCCACCGGCAAGACGCTCTACATCCTGGACGAGCCGACCACGGGCCTGCACTTCGAGGACGTCAAGAAACTGCTCGAGGTGCTGCACGAACTGGCCGACCAGGGCAACACGGTCGTGGTCATCGAACACAACCTGGATGTCGTGAAGACGGCCGACTGGCTGGTGGACTTCGGCCCCGAAGGCGGCGACGGCGGTGGCGAGATCGTCGCCCAGGGCTCGCCCGAGGCCGTGGCCGACAATCCCCGGAGCTGGACAGGCCGCTATCTCCGCGAACTCCTGGAACGGCATCGCGCGCGGAAGGCCCCGCCCGCCAGGCAGTTGGCGAGCGCATAGGGCCGGCTCGGCTGTCGCACGACCCTGCGGTTCACACGCGACAAAATAGCGTCCGGCGCAAGCAACCTCTACCATGGCTGGACCGTTATCCTTTCGACAGCACTCCCGGAGGCGAGACCATGGGCATCTTCAGCTCCATCGCGGACAAGATCTTCAACCGCAAGAAGCCGGCGGCCCCGTCCGCCACGGCTGCGGCGGCGCCCGCCGCCACGACCGCCCCGGCGGCCGCCCCTCCCCCCGAACCCGTGGACGTGGAAGCCGTCCTCGTGGAGCTCGCCGCCTCCAAGGGTGGCGGGGGCAACTGGCGCACCTCGATCGTCGACCTGCTGAAGCTCCTCGACCTGGATTCCAGCCTCGCGGCCCGCAAGGAGCTGGCCGCCGACCTGACGGTCAACGCCGGGCCCCACGGCAGCGCCGAACAGAACATCGCCCTGATCAAGGCGGTCTGGGTCGCCCTGGAAAAGAACGGCGGCAAGGTTCCGGCGTCGCTCCGCGACTGAGTGGCGGGGCGGTCAGACGGCCACCTGGCCGAGCCGACCGCCCTGGGTTGCTCCCGGGCGCATTTGCACTACCGTCTTCCCAAGACCGCCCGGGAGGTGAACTTGATCCTGTATGGCGCGCCGATGCCGGCGCCGAATCCGCGACGCGTGCGCATCTTCCTGGCCGAGAAGGGCGTCGAACTGCCCGAGACGCCGGTCAGTCTGCTGAAACGCGAACACAAGAGCCCCGAACATCGGGCGCGCAACAGCCTGGGACAGGTGCCGACCCTGGAACTGGACGACGGGACCTGCATCTCGGAGACGGTGGCCATCTGCCGCTATTTCGAGGAAATCCATCCCGAACCGCCCCTGTTCGGCGCGACGGCCGTGGAGAAGGCCCTCGTGGACATGTGGATCCGCAGGGTGGAGTTCACCGTGATGTCCCCGGTCGGGAACTTCTGGCGCCACGCCCATCCCCTCACCGCGTCGCTGCTGACCCAGTACAAGGATTTCGGGGAGTCCAACCGCGAGACCTACGCCGGCGCCCAGCGCTGGCTGGACGGCGAGCTCAAGGACCGGCCTTTCGTCGCCGGCGATCGCTACAGCATGGCCGACATCTGCCTCATCTCGACGGTGGACTTCGCCGACTGGATCGGCCTCCCGGTCGCCGAAGAGCACGCCAACCTGAGGGCCTGGCGCGAACGCGTCTCGTCCCGGCCCAGCGCCTCTGCGTGAGCGGCTAGCCGCCGCGGCCCGTCAGCCCCCGATAGGCCCAGGCCCCCGGAGCGGCGATGACGGCGTAGTAGACGGCGGTGAAGATGGCGCCGACCACCATGTAGGCGATCATGAACGGGTTGAGGTATGTTCGGATCGTCGTCTCGTCCGGCTGGAACACGCGCGAGAGGTCGGTGAGGCTTCCGCCGATCGTCAGCATGACGATCCCTGACACCATGAAGAAGATCATCATCACCAGGATCGCCACGACGATCACGCAGCAGATCGCCAGGACGTAGGCGCCGAGCAGCCGCGGGAACTGCCCTCGGGTGAGCGCCCACGAATCCAGGATCGCCAGCCGCTTGCGGTCGAACGTGATGACCGGCGCCAGCGACATCCGCACGGCGGCGTAGAACAGCAGGCCGAGGAGGAAGAACTCGGCGGCCATGAAGACGAAGGTGAAGGCGGCCTGGCCGGCCAGCGAGGCCACGAAGGACACCAGCCCCACCGCGATCTGTCCCGCGGCGAACAGGCAGACCCCCAGCACGACATAGATCAGGGTGAGCGCCATCAGCCGGAACTCGTCCGGCCCGAGCCGCAGGTAGCTGAACTTGCCGTCCTCGGGCGCCAGGATGATCCGGTAGACGGCGGCCGCCATCACGCACTGGACCGCGAGGCCGAAGAGGATCACCGGCGAAAGGACCGTGAGCGTCTGGATGAGCACCGCAGGGTCCGGCGGCTGGCTCGGGTCGCTCTGGAGCTGCTCCATCGCCTCACGCGCCTCGGCCGGCATGTTGACCGTGATGAGGACGCTGATGACGCTGACGGCAAAGCAGAAGAGGGTCCAGGCGATGAGGGCTCGGGGCCTTTCTCGGGTGATCCGAAAGCCTTCCAACGCGGCGTCAGTCGCCGAAAACCCTGTCATCCTCGTCCCTTCGGCCCGGCGCGCGCCGCGGGCCACCCTTCCCCTCGCAATGTGGCGCGCACCGGGGCGCGCCCGCAAGGCCTCGCTCGCGATCCTGTGACGGAGTTGCTACTAGGCCACGCATGTCGAAACCCATCCATGTGGTCGGCGGGGGCCTGGCCGGCTCTGAAGCCGCCTGGCAGATCGCCCGGGCCGGCGTGCCCGTCGTGATCCACGAAATGCGTCCCGTCCGCGGCACCGACGCCCACCAGACCGACAAGCTGGCCGAGCTGGTCTGCTCCAACTCGTTCCGGGCCGACGACTGGGCCGGCAACGCCGTGGGCCTGCTGCACGCCGAGATGCGGGCGCTGGACTCGATCATCATGGCGGCGGGAGACGCCCATCAGGTTCCGGCCGGCGGCGCCCTGGCTGTCGACCGCGAAGGTTTCAGCCAGGCGGTGACCGAGCGGCTGTCGAGCCATCCGCTGGTCACACTCGCCCGCGAGGAGGTGGCCGGCCTGCCGCCCCCCGAGTGGGACAGCGTGATCGTGGCCACGGGCCCCCTCACCTCGCCCGCCCTGGCGCAGACGGTCCTGGCGCTGACCGGCGAGGACCAGCTCGCGTTCTTCGACGCCATCGCGCCGATCGTGAACCTCGAGTCCATCGACATGGACGTGGCCTGGCGGCAGTCGCGCTACGACAAGGAAGGCCCGGGCGGCGATGCGGCCGCCTATATCAACTGCCCACTGGACCCGGCGCAGTACGAGGCCTTCATCGACGCCCTGCTGGCCGGCCCGAAGGCCGAGTTCAAGGACTGGGAGAACGTCCCCTACTTCGACGGCTGCCTGCCCATCGAGGTGATGGCCGAACGGGGCCGCGAGACCCTGCGCTTCGGCCCGATGAAGCCGGTGGGGCTGACCAACCCGCACCGGCCGGAGAAGCCTTACGCGGTGGTGCAGCTGCGGCAGGACAATGCGCTGGGCACGCTCTACAACATCGTGGGCTTCCAGACCAAGATGAAGCACGGCGCGCAAGTCGATGTTTTCAGGATGATTCCGGGGCTGGAGAACGCCAGCTTCGCCCGCCTGGGCGGCATCCACCGCAACACCTTCATCAACTCGCCGACGCTGCTGGACGACCGGATGCGGCTGCGCTCGCGCCCGCATATCCGCTTCGCCGGGCAGATCACCGGGGTCGAGGGCTATGTGGAATCGGCCGCCATGGGGCTGCTGGCCGGCCGGATGGCCGCCGCCGCGATCTTGGGCCGCGACCTGCCGCCACCACCGCCCGAGACCGCGATGGGGGCGCTGGTGACGCATATCACCGGCGGCGCGGACGCCAGGACCTTCCAGCCGATGAACGTGAACTTCGGGCTCTTCCCGCCCATCGAGGCCCGCGGCGGCCGAAGGGGGCGTAAGGATCGCTATCTGGCCTATACCGAACGCGCGAAAGCGGCCTTCCGCCAATGGCTTGCGGGCCAAGGTTGAGAACCCGCTTTGCCCCCTCGCCCACCGGCCCCCTGCATCTGGGCCATGCTTATTCGGCGCTGCTGGCCCATGACATGGCGCGGGCGGAAGGTGGCACCTTCCTCCTGCGGATCGAGGATATCGACCGGGCAAGATGCCGACCGGAATGGGAAGCGCAGTTGATGGATGACCTCAACTGGCTCGGCGTCTGGTGGGATGAGGAACCGATACGGCAGTCCGAACACCTGGGCCACTATCAGGCTGCGATCGACCGGCTTTGGGGGCAGGGTCTGCTCTATCCCTGCACCTGTACCCGCCGCGACATCGCGGCAGCCCTGTCCGCGCCGCAGGAGGGTAGCGAGTCGGCGATGGGGCCGGACGGCCTGATCTACCCCGGCACCTGCCGCGATGCGCCCCGCGCCATCTTCGAGCGGAGTTTTCCCGAAGCCTTCCCCCGGCCGCGCGACTGTGCGCTGCGGCTGGACATGGCAGTTGCCACTCGCGCGAAAGGCGTTTTCGAGCACCGGATCGACCGGCCGGGCGGTGGGTGGCATTGGATCGCCGAATACCGCGAAACCGGGATCGGGCCCCATGGCAAGCGCGGATGGATCGGCTTTGCGCCGGAGGACATGATCCGGGGCGTCGGCGATATCGTCGTCGCACGGCGCGACATGGGCACCTCCTATCACCTCTCGGTCGTGCTGGACGATGCGGCGCAAGGCGTGACCCATGTGATACGTGGGGCGGATCTGTCGGAGGCCACACGTATTCACGTGCTGCTGCAACGCCTGCTGGGCCTGCCGACGCCCGTCTATCACCACCACCGGCTGATCCGCGACGAGGCGGGCAAGCGGTTGGCCAAGCGCGACGATGCGAGGTCGCTGGCGAAGTACCGCGCCGAGGGGGCGACGCCCGCGGACATCCGGCGGATGGTGGGGCTCGGGGGCCAGGTTTCCTAGCCAGGAAACTTGCAAATTCCTTGATGCAAGGAATTTGGCTCACTTCATCGGCGCCGCGATCTCCACCTCCTCACCACCCCGCACCGCGGTGTAGAAGCACGACCGGCGGTTCGTGTGGCAGGCGGGGCCGGTCTGGTCCACCAGCAGCAAGAGGCAGTCGCGGTCGCAGTCGAGCCGCAGTTCCACCAGCCTTTGCACATGGCCCGAGGTCGCCCCCTTCTCCCACAACTCCCCCCGCGAGCGCGACCAGTAGGTGATGCGCCGCGTTTCCAGCGTGCGGGTCAACGATTCGGCGTTCATCCAGGCCAGCATCAGCACCTCGCCCGAGGCATGGTCCTGCGCGATGGCGGGGATCAGGCCGTTGGCGTCGTAGCGCAGGCTGGCGGGGTCGAAGGCCATGGCGGGATCCTTTCCAAGCGGCGGGGGGATGTCTATCTTTGCCCGCAGCAAAGGGAAAGCCATGGCCGAACAGGACCTGATCAGCCTCTATTCCGCGCGGATCCTCGATCTGGCGGCCTCGATTCCCCGCCCCGGGCGGCTGCCGGCGCCGCAGGGCAGCGCCCGCCGCCGCTCGCCGCTCTGCGGTTCCACCGTCACGGTGGACGTGGTGCTGGAGGGCGGGCGGGTGGCGGATTTCGCGCAGGAGGTGCGGGCCTGCGCCCTGGGCCAAGCGGCGGCGGCGGTGACCGGGGCGGCGCTAATCGGCCGCAGCCGGGCCGAGATCGAGGCGGCGCGCGACGGGCTGCGCGCCATGCTGAAGGAGGGCGGGCCGGTGCCCCCTGCCCCCTTCGCCGGTTTCGAGGCGCTGCTGCCCGCCCGCGACTACAGGAACCGCCACGCCTCGATCCTGCTGGCCATCGAGGCGGCGGCCGAGGCGGTGGCGGCGGCAGGGGGCTGAACGGAAAAGGCCGCCGCCCGGGACGGGGCGGCGGCAGTTTGCGCGTCTGGCGGGGCGGGACGGCCCCGTGAGGCAGGGCGGCGCGGGGATGAGGCACCGCCGGGATCAGATGCGCCAGGCAGAAACTCAGGCGAGGCCGGGCAGCGACAGCCCGGCGATCAGCAGCAGGAACAGCGCCAGGGTGCCCAGCGCATCCTCGGCCGCCGAGGAACGGTCGCGGTTCAGGGCGGCGGCGAGACGGGCGAACATGGCGAACCTCCGTGCTTGTTGCCGGATTGTTCTCATATCCGCCACGCCCTCGTCAAGAACTTTCGGAGAACAAAATACGATTTTGTCGGGAACGCGGGGGTTTTCCGAACCGCTCGTCAAGCCTTGCGGCTTTCTTCGCCTGTGTCAGCGAAGAGAGCCGGCAGGCTCGATGAGCGTCCCCGCCCTACCCCAGCGCATAGCCCGCCCCGCGCACCGTGCGCAAAGGATCGTCGCCGCCGTGCTGCATCAGCGCCTTGCGCAGCCGGCCGATATGCACGTCGACCGTCCGGGTATCGACATAGATGTCGCGGCCCCAGACGCGATCCAGCAGCTGCTCGCGGCTCCACACCCGGCCCGGCTTCTCCATGAAGGTGGTCAGCAGCCGGAATTCGGTCGGCCCCAGCTTCAGCGGGGCGCCGGCGCGGGTCACCCGGTGGCTCTCGGGGTCCAGCCGGATGTCGTCGTATTCCAGCACCACCCCCACCGTCGAGGGCCGCACCCGGCGCAGCTGGGTGCGCACGCGGGCCATCAGCTCCACCACCGAATAGGGCTTGACCACATAGTCGTCGGCCCCGGTCTCCAGCCCCCGCACCCGGTCGACCTCTTCCGACCGGGCCGAGAGCATGATGATCGGCACGTGCCTCGTGTCCGAGCGCGCCTTCAGCCGGCGGCAGATCTCGATGCCCGAGACATTGGGCAGCATCCAGTCCAGCACGATGATGTCGGGGGAGACCTCGTCCACCAGCATCAGCGCCTCTTCCCCGTTTTCGGCGGAGGCCACGCGGAAGCCCTCGGCCTCCAGGTTGTAGGTCAGCACCTCGCGCTGGGCGCCCTCGTCCTCGACCACCAGCACGCAGGGTTGTCCGCTTCCCTCCATCTCAGCCGCCCCTGTCGAAGGGGGTCAGGTCGCCCTTGGGCCGCTGCTCGGCCGGCAGGGTGCCGGTGACCAGATAGATCACCTGCTCGGCGATCCCGGTGGCGTGGTCGCCCACCCGCTCGATGTTCTTGGCGATGAAATGCAGGTGCATGCAGGGGGTGATGTTGCGCGGATCCTCCATCATGTGGGTCAGGAACTCGCGAAACAGGGCATTGTACATCTGGTCGACCTCGCGGTCGCGCTGGCGCACGTCCTCGGCCAGTTCCGCGTCGCGCTGGATATAGGCGTCGAGCGCGTCCTTCAGCAGCTGTTCCACCAGCCTGGCCATCCGGCGGATCGAGCCCGCGGCGCCGTTCACCGGCGCCATCTCGGCCAGCACGGTGGAGCGTTTGGCCAGGTTCTTGGCATAGTCGCCGCAGCGTTCCAGGCTGGCGCCCACCTTCATCACGGTCAGCACGGTGCGCAGGTCGGTGGCGGTGGGCGCGCGCAGGGCGATCAGGCGGGCGCATTCGGCGTTGATCTGCTCCTCCAGCGCGTCGATGGCGCTGTCGCCGCGGCGCACCGCCTCGGCCAGTTCGGTGTCGCGGGTCTCCAGCGCCTGCGCGGCCTGCAGGAGCGCCTCTTCCACCAGCCCGCCCATGCGCATGATCAGCGCCTGGATCGCCTCCAGGTCGCGGTCGAACGCGCTGGCGATATGGGGTTCCTGTTGCACGTCTTGCCTCCCGTCAGCCGATGCGGCCGGAAATGTAGGATTCGGTCCGCGGGTCCTGCGGATTGGTGAAGATCTGGCCGGTCTCGCCGTATTCGACCAGATGGCCGAGGTGGAAGAAGGCGGTGCGCTGGCTGACGCGGGCGGCCTGCTGCATCGAATGGGTCACGATGACGACCGAGAAGTTGGCCCGCAGCTCGTCGATCAGTTCCTCGACCTGCGCGGTGGCGATGGGGTCCAGCGCCGAACAGGGCTCGTCCATCAGCAGGACCTCGGGCGAGGTGGCGACGGCGCGGGCGATGCAGAGCCGCTGCTGCTGCCCGCCCGACAGGCCGGTGCCGGTCTCGCCCAGCCGGTCCTTCACCTCGTTCCACAGCGCGGCCTTCTTCAGCGCGCTTTCGACCACCCCGTCCAGCTCGGACTTGGAGCGGGTCAGGCCGTGGATGCGCGGGCCGTAGGCCACGTTGTCGTAGATCGACTTGGGGAAGGGGTTGGGCTTCTGGAACACCATGCCCACCTTGGCGCGCAGCTGCACCGGGTCCACCCTGCGGTCATAGATGTCCTCGCCGTCTAGCAGGATCTTGCCCTCCACCCGGGCGCTGGCCACGGTGTCGTTCATCCGGTTCAGGCAGCGCAGGAAGGTGGACTTGCCGCAGCCCGAGGGGCCGATGAAGGCGGTCACGGTCTTGTCGAGGATGTCCACGTCGACATCCTTCAGCGCGTGCTTCTCGCCATAGTACACCTGCACGCCCCGCGCGGTGATCTTGTTCTGGTCGGTATCCAAGGTTCTCTCCGCGATGCGCATGTCGTTCATGGAAATAGGCCCCTACCAGCGGCGTTCAAAGCGGCGGCGCAGCAGGATGGCCGCGACGTTCATGATGACGAGGAACCCCAAGAGCACGATGATCGCGCCCGAGGAGCGTTCGATGAAGGCCGGATCCGAGCGCGAGGCCCAGGAATAGACCTGCACCGGCAGCGCGGTGGCGGGTTCCAGCACCCCGCCCTCGAAGGGGCCGGAGGGATAGTTGGCCACGAAGGCCACCATGCCGATCAGCAGCAGCGGAGCGGTTTCCCCCAGCGCCGAGGCGAGGCCCAGGATCGTGCCGGTCAGGATGCCGGGCGCGGCCAGCGGCAGCACGTGGTGGAACACGGTCTGCATCTTCGACGCCCCCACCCCCAGCGCCGCATCGCGGATCGAGGGCGGCACCGCCCGGATCGCCGCGCGGGTGGCGATGATGATGGTGGGCAGCGTCATCAGCGTCAGCACCAGCGCCCCCACCAGCGAGGAGGACTGCGGGAACTGCGCGAAGTTGATGAAGATGGCCAGGCCCAGGATCCCGTAGACGATCGAGGGCACCGCGGCGAGGTTCGAGATGTTGACCTCGATCAGGTCGGTCCAGCGGTTCTTGGGCGCGAACTCTTCCAGATAGATCGAGGCGGCCACCCCGATGGGCAGCACCATCAGCGCCACCAGAAGCATCATGTAGGCCGAGCCGATCAGCGCCACGCCCAGCCCCGCGGCCTCGGGCCGCTGGTCCGAGGCGTCGGGCGAGGTGATGAAGCGCCAGTTGAAGCCGATGTTCAGGATCCCGGCCTCGCGCAGCCGGTCGGCGAGGTCCAGCTGCTCGACCGAGATGTTGGTGTCGCGCTGGGCGGTGTCGCGGGTCACCCGGCCCTTCAGGTAGCCGTCGATCCGGCCGGTGGCAAAGCCGGTGACCTCGATGGTGCTACCCAGCAGCGTGGGATTGCCCAGCACCTGGTTGCGCAGCTGCGCCGGGGTGTCGCGCGAGATGAAGTCGGAAAGCTGCCGCGCGCTCAGCCCCTCGGTCGGGATGCCGCGTTCGGTCAGGTGCGAGGCCAGCGCCTCGTTCAGCAGGTTGGTATAGCCGATGGTGGTGATCCGCATCATCTCGGCGCGGTCGCGGTTGCCGCCCGGGTCCAGCCGCTCGGCGTCCAGCGTCACCGGGAAGGTCAGCGTGGTCTGGCGGAAGGCCGACACCCCGTCGGAGAAAATCGTCCACAGCATGATGGCCAGCGTGCCGAGGCTGACGCAGATCGCCACCACCCCATAGGCGCGGAACCGCGCCTCGGCCGCGTTGCGCTTCTTCATCAGCGGGTCGGCGGTCAGGATCGAGCTTTTCGGCCGGGGGCCTCCGCCCGGCGCGGCGGCAAGGCCGTTGGCGGTCGCGTCGGTCATTCGTATTGCTCCCGGTACTTGCGCACGATCCACAGCGCGAAGACGTTCAGGCACAGGGTGATGACGAAGAGCGTCATGCCCAGCGCGAAGGCCACCAGCGTCTCGGGCGAGTTGAACTCGGTGTCGCCGGTCAGCTGGCTGACGATCTTCACCGTGATGGTGGTCATCGCCTCGAAGGGGTTGAGGTCCATCCGCGCGGCGGCGCCCGCGCCCATGGTCACGATCATCGTCTCGCCGATGGCGCGGCTGCCGGCCAGCAGGATCGCCCCCACGATGCCGGGCAGCGCCGCGGGCAGGATCACCTGCCGGATCGTCTCGGACCGCGTGGCGCCCAGGCCATAGGAGCCGTCGCGCATCGACTGCGGCACCGCGTTGATGATGTCGTCGGCCAGCGACGAGATGAAGGGGATGTTGAGGATGCCGATCACGATCCCCGCCGTCATCACCGAGGAGCCCGAGGAGCCGAGCCCCAGCGGCTGGGCGAAGTAGTCGCGCAGGGCAGGCCCCACGGTCACCAGCGCGAAGAGGCCGAAGACCACGGTGGGGATGCCCGCGATCACCTCGACCAGCGGCTTGATGATCGAACGCATCCGCGGCGTGGCGTATTCGGCCAGATAGATCGCGGTGAAGAGCCCGATGGGCACGGCCACGATCATCGAGACCAGGGTGATGTAGAGCGTCCCCCACAGAAGCGGCAGGAGGCCCAGTTGGCTGTTGCCCTGGAAGCTCGGCAACCATGTCAGGCCGAACAGGAAGTCGGCGAAGGGATACATGGTGGAAAAGCGGATCGTCTCGGTCAGCATCGACAGCACGATGCCGACCGTGGTCATGATCGCGATGGTGGAGGCCAGGATCAGCAGCCCCAGCACCACCCGCTCGACCCGGTTGCGGGCGCGGAAGTCGCCGTTCGTCACCCGGACCGCCCAGGCCAGCCCGGCGGCGGCCACGGCCAGCGTGAGGATGGCGCGGAACAGGTTGCCGGTGCGGGCCATCTGCCGGTAGCTCTGCGCCGCCTGCAGCACCTGCGGCGTGACCTCGGCCCCCAGCGCCACGCCCACGCCGGCCAGCCGGTCGCGCACCGAGCCGAACTCGGTGCGGATGCGCGCGGCCTGGTCCTCGCTCAGCGCGCCGCGGGCCACCGCGGTGTCGAGCCCCGCGGCCACCCGGCGCACGTCGGCCATCAGGAGCACGCGCTGGCTGTCGTTCTCGAACTGCGCGGCGGGGAAATGGCCCGAAAGCTGGCGCTCGATCACCAGGGGCTGGATCACGACCCAGAGCGTCAGGACCAAGAGCGCCGGCAGCAGCGCGAGGATCGCGCCGTACCAGCCGTAATAGTTCGGCAGCGAATGCAGCCGCCGCACGTTGCCGCCGACCGAGGCGATGGCGCGCCGGCGGCAGATGACGAAGCCCACCACGGCAAGACCCGCGAGGACGGCGATGATGAGGAAGACGGACATGGAGGGTCCTGACCGAGGGGTCGCGGAGAAGGGGCGCCCCGGCCCGCGGCCGAGGCGCCCCCGGGGGGTCACGGGATCAGTTCAGCGACCGCAGCGGGGTGCGGCCCTGCACATGCGCCTGCGTCGCGGCCAGCTCGGGGTCGGCGACCAGGCCGTACTGGGCCAGCGGGCCGTCCGGGCCGGCCATGTCGTCGGACACGAAGAACTCGACGTATTCCTTCAGCCCGGGGATCACGTCCATATGCGCGAGCTTGACGTAGAAGAACAGCGGGCGCGAGATCGGATATTCGCCCGAGGCGATGCTTTCGGTCGAGGGCACGACGCCCGAGACGGTGGCCACCCGCAGCTTGTCGGTGTTGTTCTGGTAGAAGGCCAGGCCGAACACGCCGATGGCGTTCTTGTCGGCGTCCAGCCGCTGCAGCGTCTCGGTATAGTCGCCGTCGATGTCGACCGAGCGGCCGTCGGTGCGCAGCGTGATGCAGCGGCGGTTGGCGGCCGCGGTCTTCGCCGCGTCGTCGGCGCCGTCGGCGGCGGCCAGGAACACGTCGAAGGCGCCCGCTTCCTTGCAGCCCTCCTGCAGCACGCGCAGGTCGAAGACCTCGCGGGTGCCGTGCTTGGTGCCGGGGATCAGCGCCAGGATGTTCTGCGCCGGCAGGTTCGGGTTGAAGTCGGCCCACTGGCTGTGCGGGTTGGCGACGACCTGGCCGTCCTTGACCACCTCGGCGGCCAGCGCGTTGAAGAAGTCGGCCGGGGTGAAGGCGAATTCGGGCCCGTTCACGTCCGAGGCGAAGACGATCCCGTCATAGCCGATGCGCACTTCCATCACGTCGGTCACGCCGTTGGCCGCGCAGGTGTCGAGGTCGCGCTGGCTGATCCGGGTCGAGGAATTGGCGATGTCGACCGTGTTCGGCCCCACGCCCTCGCAGAGCTTGGCGCGGCCGGCGCCCGAACCGCCGCCTTCCACGACCGGGGCCGGGAAGTCGAAGTTCTCGCCGAAGGCTTCGGCCACGATCGTCGAATAGGGCAGGACGGTCGAGGACCCGGTGATCTGCACCTGATTGCGTTGCTGGGCGACCGCAGCGGTGGCCGACACCGCCGCAATGGCGACCGCCGAGGTGGCGAGCTTGATCATCGACATGTGATTCTCCATCTGGACAAGCGCAAGGCGCCAGAGCCGCGCCTTCCGCCCGGGGGCTTAGCCGGCGCGCACGACGCTTATTCAACAGTTTTGCGACAGTTTGATGAACCCGCGCGCGGGATCGTGAACGGGGTCTTGCCCGGGCTCCCGTCCGGCCCATATGGAAGGGCGCGCGGGGGGACGGCCCCTCGCCTGTCGCAGAACGCCGGGACGGCCCGGCACCTTCGA
The DNA here is from genome assembly GCA_037190175.1 of Paracoccaceae bacterium. Classification (GTDB taxonomy): domain Bacteria; phylum Pseudomonadota; class Alphaproteobacteria; order Rhodobacterales; family Rhodobacteraceae; genus JBBCJM01. The sequence continues at coordinate 15,662 of JBBCJM010000178.1, forward strand.
GGGGTGCCGCGATGGCCTGGATCTCTCTCCTGTTCGCCGGATTGCTGGAAATCGTCTGGGCGGTGGCGATGAAACGCTCGGCCGGCTTCACCCTGCTGGCGCCCACGCTGGTGATGCTGGGGGCGATGGCGGCCAGCTTCGCGCTGCTGGCGCTGGCGATGCGCAGCCTGCCCTTGGGGACCGCCTATGCGGTCTGGACCGGGATCGGCGCGGCGGGGGCGTTCCTCGCCGGGGTGCTGTTCATGGGCGAGGCGGCCAGCCCGATGCGGCTGGCGGCGGCGGGGCTGATCCTGGCCGGGATCGTGCTGATGAAGCTGGCAGGGTGAGGGGCCGAACGAATTTGGCCCGGCTCAGCCGTTGCGCGCGGCGGCGGCGAAGGCGCGGGCCTCGGCCGGCGCGGTGCCCAGCATGGCGGTGCCCTGCGGGATGGCGAGGGCGGGGAACCGCGCCCGGGCCAGCGACAGCAGATCCCCCTGCCCCGCCTGCGCCTGCCGGCTGAGGTCCTTCACCACCGCCTGCGCCTCGGGCCGCGGCATATGGGAGGCGAGCGCGAAGGCCAGCGCCTCGGCATGGATCACCCCGCCGCCGGCCTCGAGCCCCGGCGCCATGGCCGGCGGATCGGGCGTCAGCCGGGCGCAGAGGTCGGCCGCCAAGGCCAGCGAGCGGCCGGTGGCGAGGCACAGCTGCGGCAGCGCCAGCCATTCCTGGAACCAGGCCGCGCCGTCGCGGCTCTGCCGGTGCAGCGTGGCGCCCTGCATCACCCCGGCCAATGCGATCCCGAACCGCGCCAGGGCGACCAGCACCGAAGGCCCGACCGGGTTTTCCTTCTGCGGCATGGTGGAGGAGCCGCCGCCGCCCGCCAGCCTGACCTCATTGATCCCCGATTGGGTCAGCAGGATCAGGTCCTCGCCCAGCTTGCCGGTGGCCCCCAGCACCCCGGCCATCCAGCCGGCGAGCCCCGCCATCCCGTCGCGCTGGGCGTGCCAGGAATGCCCGGGGTCGGCCAGATCCAGCGCCGCGGCCAGCCCCGCCCGCACCTCCGGCCCCCGCGGCCCCATGGCCGAGAGCGTGCCGGCCGCGCCGGAGAGCGAGACGCGCAGCACGCCCTCGCGCACCGGGCCCAGACGGTCGCGCAGCGCGATCAGCGGCCGGCCCCAGCCCGCCACCAGCGCGCCGAAACTGGTGGGCGTGGCGGTCTGGCCATAGGTGCGGGCGGCCATGGGCAGTTCGGCATGGGCCTCCGCCAGCCCCGCCAGCGCCCCCAGCAGCGCCTCCAGCCGCCCCTGCCACAGGTCCAGCACCCGCCGCAGCCGCAGCGCCAGCCCGGTATCGGCGATGTCCTGCGAGGTGGCGCCCCAATGCAGGTACTGCATGAGCTCCGGCGCCCCGGCGGCCTTGCGGAAGGCCGCCACCAGCCCCGGCACCGGCACCCCGTCGGTCGCGACCCCAGCGGTCCGCGACGCGGGGTCGACCAGCACCTCGCGGCTGGCGCGGTCGATGAAGGCCGCGGCCTCGGCCGGGATCAGCCCCAGTTCCCCCTGCACCCGGGCCAGCGCGCCCTCCACCAGCAGCATGGCGCGGATCTCGGCGCTGTCGGTGAAAAGCGCGGCGGTCTCGGGCTCGCCCAGCAGGTCGCGGTAGATCAGGCCGTCGGCGGGATGGGCGGGCATCGTGGTCTCTCGATGGCTGGCCCCGGGGGCGCTGCCCCCCAGCCAGCGGTTCTCTCGAACCGATGGCGTGAACCGCTGGCAACCCCGGGATATTTGGGACACCAAAGAAAGCCGGGGTGGTGGGGGGCGTCAAGCCGCGGGTTTCAGCGGGATGTCGAGGATCGCGCGGGCCTGCTGCCAGCTGGCCACCGGGCGGCCGTGTTTCTCGCAGAGTTCGGCAGCGCGTCTCACCAGCGCGGCGTTGGAGGGGGCCAGCCTGTCGCGGTCGAGGCGCACATTGTCCTCCATCCCCGTGCGGGCATGGCCGCCGGCGCCAATCGCCCAGTCGTTCAGCACGATCTGGTTCGGCCCGATCCCGGCGGCGCACCAGGGCGCATCCGGCCCGAACAGGCGATGCACGGTGCGGATGTAGTAGTCGAACACGTCGCGGTCGGCCGGCATCGCGTTCTTCACCCCCATCACGAACTGCACATAGGGGCGCTTCGCCAGTTGCCCGCGGTCCCACATCGCCTTGGCTTGCAGGATGTGCGAGAGGTCGAAGGCCTCGATCTCCGGCACCACCCCGTAGCGCAGCATCTCCGCCGCCAGCCAGTCCACCAGGTCGGGCGGGTTCTCGTAGACCCGGGTGGGGAAGTTGTTCGACCCCACCGAGAGCGAGGCCATGTCGGGGCGCAGGGGCAGCATCCCGCCGCGCGCCTGCCCCGCCCCCGACCGCCCGCCGGTGGAGAGCTGCACGATCATGCCGGGGCAATGCGCGCCCAACCCCTCCATCAGCCGGGCGAACCGCTCGGGGTCCGAGGTGGGGCGCCCCTCGTCGTCCCTCACATGGGCGTGGACGATGCTGGCGCCGGCCTCGAACGCCTCCTGCGTACTCTCCACCTGTTCGGCGATGCTGATCGGCACGCCTGGGTTGTTGGCCTTGGTGGGCAGCGAGCCGGTGATGGCGACGCAGATGATGCAGGGCGTGGTCATGCCCATCTACATGTCGAAGAACACGGTCTCGGGCAAGCCCGTCGGCTGGGTCTGCAGCACGATGTCGAAGCGGTAGGCGCCCGGCCCGGTCTTCCTGGCGATCAGCGTCTGCACCCGCTCGCGATGCTCGATCCGTTGCAGCACCGGGCAGCTCTCGTTGTCCTCGTCCTCGAAGTAGATCCGGGTCTGCAGCCCGAGGTTGATGCCGCGCGCCACCACCCAGATCGCGATATGCGGCGCCATCAGCCGGCCGTCCGGGAACGGCACCCGGCCGGGCTTGATCGTGCGCAACGTCCATTCCCCGCTGTCGAAGTCGGCGATGGTGCGCGACCAGCCGGTCACGTTCGGGTCGGCCGCCCCGCGCGGGTCGTTGCCGGGATAGATGCCCGCCGCATCGGCCTGCCAGCTTTCGAACAGCGCGTCGCGCAGGATCATGCCCGCGCCGTCCTGCACGGTGCCCACGATGGTGATCCGCTCGCCCTTCGCGCCCTCGCGGATCGGGCTTTCCCCCAGGTCCACCGGATAGATCCCGGCATTGCCCAGCTTGTTGGGCGTGAGCCCGATATGGACATAGGGCCCCGCGGTCTGCGAGGGGCTTTCCTTGAGATAGTCGAGCCGCTGCATCACATGCCGTCCTTCTTGTTCTCGAAATAGCTCTGCCGCCGGCCGCGCACCACCACGTCGAACTTGTAGGCCAGGCAGTCCATCGGAATGGCCCGGTTCATGTCCAAGGGCGCCACCAGCGCCTCGATGGCCCGCTGCTGGCCGATGGTGTTGACGATGGGGCAGCGGGGGATCAGCGGGTCGCCCTCGAAATACATCTGGGTGATGAGCCGCTGCCCGAAGCCCGAGCCGAAGATCGACATGTGGATATGCATCGGCCGCCAGTCGTTCACCCGGTTGGGCCAGGGATAGGCGCCGGGGCGGATGGTCAGGAACTCGTAGGCGCCGTCCGGCCCGGTCAGCGTGCGGCCGCAGCCGCCGAAGTTGGGGTCCAGCGGCGCGGCATAGGTGTCCTTCTTGTGCCGGTAACGGCCGCCGGCATTGGCCTGCCAGATCTCCACCAGCACCCCCGGCACGCCGCGGCCGTTCTCGTCCAGCACCTTCCCATGCACGATGATCCGCTCGCCGATCGCCGGCGCCTGCGTGAAGTTCATGATCAGGTTGTTGTCGAGCTCCCCGATCATCGACTGGCCGAAGGCGGGGCCGGTCTCCTCGGAGAGCGTCGAGGGCATGGCCAGCAACGGGCGGAACGGCGCCCGGGTCATCGAGGTCTTGTAGCCCGGCGTATAGGCGGCCGGATGCCAGTCGCGGTCGCGCAGGTAGAGCGTGCCGCGGTCGAGGGTATTGCTGAGGGTCATCGCTTGGCCTCCATGTCGGCGAATGTCTCCTTGGCGATCCTGATGGCGTGGTTGGCGCGGGGCACGCCCGCATAGATGGCGACGTGCAGCAGCGCCTCCAGCACGTCGTCCGGGCTGGCCCCGGTGTTGGCGGTGGCGCGGATGTGCATCGCCAGTTCGTGGTCGTTGCCGAGGCCGGCGAGCAGCGCGATGGTCAGCATCGAGCGTTCGCGAGGCGTGATCGCGTCGCGCGACCAGACCCGGCCCCAGGCGGCCTCGGTGATCAGCTGCTGGAACGGGGCGTCGAAGGCGGTCTTGGCGGCCTCGGCGCGGTCGACATGGGCGTCGCCCAGCACGCGGCGGCGGGTGGCCATGCCTTGGTCGATGAGGTCAGACATTCAGGTGCGCCTTCAGAAACGGGTTGAGGATCGCCGCGTAAGCCGTTGGGTTTTCGACACAAGGCAGGTGGCCGGCGCCGGGGATCACGTGGAACTGCGCCCCGGGGATCAGCTCGGCGGTGGCTTTCACCAGATCGGGGGTGGAGGCGCCGTCCTCGGACCCCGCGATGGCGAGGGTGGGCAGGCTTAAGGAGCGCGTGGCCTCGGTACGGTCGGCAGCGGCCAAGGCCTCGCAGGCGGCGATATAGCCCTCAGGCGCGGTGCGGGCCAGCATGTTGCGCCAGAGCGCAAGCGCGGGCCCGGCGCGGAAGGGGGCGGCGAACCAGCGTTCCATCACCCCGTCGGCGATGCCCTCCACGCCCTTGTCGCGCACCGCGGCGATCCGCTCGCCCCAGCTTTGCGCGGTGCCCAGCCGGGCCGCGGTGTTCGACAGCACCAATGCCCGCAAGAGGTCGGGCCGCAGGCTGGCCACCGCCTGCGCGATCAGCCCGCCGATGGAGAGGCCGACCAGCACCACCGGGCCGCGCGCCTGCGCCTCGATCAGCGCGATCACGTCGCCGGCGAAGTCCTCGATGGTGGTCGGCCCGCCAAGGTCCGACAACCCGTGCCCCCGCTTGTCGAAGCGCAGCACCCGCAGGCCGGGGGGCAGGAGCGGCAGCAGCACGTCCCACAGCCGCAGGTCGGTGCCCAGCGAATTGGCGAAGACCACGGTCGGCCCGCTGTCCGGCCCGTCGATGCGGATATGCAGGACGCCCCAGGGACGCGACAGAACTTGCATGGATCTCTCCCCTGTTCCATGAGGTATCATGCCGGTTCTACCCGGAAAAATGCAAAATGGGCCAGAAAGCATAAGCAGGGGATCATGCATCCGGGTATCAAGCTGCGCCACCTGCGCGCTTTCCTGGCCATCGCGGCCGAGGGCAACCTGTCTCCGGTGGCCCGCGCGCAGGGCATCACCCCGCCCGCGCTGTCGCGCACGCTGGCGGAACTGGAGACCCTGCTGGGCCAGCCGCGGTTCCTTCGCCAGGGCCGCCGGCTGGTGCTGACCGAGGCCGGGGCGCTGTTCCGCCGCCACGCCGCCGCCGGGCTGCAGGCGCTGGAGGCCGGGGCGGCGGCGCTGGCCCCGGGGCAGAGCGGCACCATCCGCGTGGGCGTGCTGCCTACGGTCGCCACCCGCTTCATGCCGCGGCTGGCGATCCGCTTCCGCGCCCTGCGCCCCGACATATTGCTGGCGGTGGAGACCGGCCCGCACCACTACATCATGCGGCTGTTGCGCGAGGGGGCCATCGACGTGATGTTCGGCCGCCTGCCCGGCGCGGCCGAGATCGCCGGGCTGCGCTTCGACCATCTCTACGAGGAGGACGTGGTGGCCGTGGCCCGCGCCGGCCACCCGCTGGCCGGGCTTTCGGTCTCCGAGATCCTGCCGCGGGTGCCCTTGATGCTGCCCCCGGCCACCGCGATCATCCGCCGCGCGGTGGAGGACTATCTGGCCACGCTGGGCCTTGCGCACCTGCGCCCGGCCTACGAGACCGCCTCGCTGGCGCTGGGCCGCGGGGTGGTGCTGCGCTCGGACGCGGTGTGGTTCATCTCGCGGGGCGTGGTGGCGGAGGAGCTGGAGGCGGGCGCGATGGTCGCCCTGCCCGCCGAGGCGCGGTTCCTCTCGGGCGCGGTGGGGATCACCCGGCGGCAGGCGGGCGGCAGCCTGGCGCTGGACGCGCTCGCCGCCCTGGCGCAGGACCTGGCGGCGGAGTGACCGCCGCCAGCCGGCAGGTCAGCCCACCAGTTCCAGGCCCGAGAAGAAATAGGCGATCTCGACCGCCGCGGTCTCGGGCGCGTCCGAGCCGTGGACCGAGTTCTCGCCCACCGACAGGGCGAATTCCTTGCGGATCGTGCCCTCGGCGGCATTGGCCGGGTTGGTGGCGCCCATAACGTCGCGGTTCTTCAGGATGGCGCCCTCGCCCTCCAGCACCTGCACCACCACGGGTTCCGAGGCCATGAACTCGGTCAGCTCGCCGAAGAAGGGGCGGTCCTTGTGCACCTCGTAGAACTTCTGCGCCTGGGCGAGGCTCAGGTGGATGCGCTTCTGCGCCACGATGCGCAGCCCGGCCTCCTCGAACTTGGCGTTGATCTTGCCGGTCAGGTTGCGGCGGGTGGCGTCGGGCTTGATGATCGAAAGGGTGCGTTCGATGGCCATGTCGGTCTCCGGGTCCAGGGGCGGAAACGGGCCGCCCGGCGTTGCGCGCGGGTGCCTAGCACGGGTGCGGCGGGATGGGAAGGCAGGGCGCGGTTCAGAGGCTCGGGCCCGGGGCGATCCGCGTGCCGTCGGTGAAGCGCGACAGGCGGAAGCGGCTCAGGTCGTGGCCGGGCGCGCGGCCGGCGACCAGATCGGCCATCACCCGGCCGAAGCCCGGGCCGATCCCGAACCCGTGCCCGCTCATCCCCGTGGCGATCCACAGGCCGGGCACCGGGGCGGCGTCCACCACCGGCACCACGTCCGGCATGGTGTCGATCATCCCGCCCCAGGCGGCGGCCAAGGCCGGGCGGCCGATGGCAGGGAAGGCGCGGGCGAAGGCGTCCTGCACCGCGGCCAGCGCCCGCATGTTGGGCGCGGGGTCGAGGATGCGCAGCCGCTCGAAGGGCGAGACCCGATCGACGCTCCACCGCCGCGGGGTGGTCCAGGCGTCGGGCCAGCCCCGCGGGGCCGCCGCATGGAAGCGGGTATGCCGCCAGTCCTTCCGCAGCACCGGCAGGAAGGGGCGCAGGCTGGCGAAGACGGCGGGACCGATGAAGAAATCATGCGTGGCCCCGGGCGCCACGGTATAGCCCCCGTCCGCGCGGCGGCGGAAGGCGAAGCCGGCATCCGCCGTGTTGCCGGCAAAGACCTCCGGCAGCGGCACGGTGGCGGCGGCCGAGGCGAGCACCGCCAGCTGCGGGATCGCCACCCCCTCGTTGCCGAGGAACAGCCGCGACCAGGCCCCGCCGGCCACCACCACGGCCTCCGCGGCGATCCGGCCCGCCTCGGTCACCACGCCCGCCACCCGCCCCGCCGCGCGGTCCAGCCCCCGCACCGCGCAGCCCTCCACGATCCGCACCCCCCGCTCCACCGCCCGCGCGGCGATCAGCGGCAAGGCCGCCCACGGCTCGGCCCGGCAGTCCGAGGCGGTCCGGAGCCCGCCGGTCCAGCCCCCTGCCCGCCCCAGCCGCACCTCGACCTCGGCCCGCGTCAGCAGCACGGTGTCCAGCCCATGGGCGCGGGCGTGGATCATCCAACCCTCGAAATCCGCCATCTCCCGCGGCGTGCGGGCCAGGTACATCACGCCGGACTGGCGGAACCCCAGCCCGTCGATCTCCTGCGCCAGGGCCTTCCACAGCCCCAGGCTCTCGATCATCACCGGCAGTTCGGCGGGGTCGCGGCCCTGCTGGCGGATCCAGCCCCAGTTGCGGCCCGACTGTTCCGCCGCCACCCGCCCCTTCTCGCAGACCACGACCCGCAGCCCCTGCGCGGCCAGATGCCAGGCGGTCATCACCCCCACGATCCCGCCGCCCACCACCACCACATCGGCGCGCGCCGGCGGCGGGCCGGGGAACCGCAGCGCCATCCCCTCGCGGAACGGAAAGCTCACGCCAGCTCCGCCAGCAGCCGGCGCATGAAGTCGTGGCCGGCCTCGAACTGCGAGATCTCGATGAACTCGTCGGCCTGATGCGCCTGGGCGATGTCGCCCGGGCCGCAGACCACGGCGGAAAAGCCCGCGGCCTGGAAATGCCCGGCCTCGGTGCCGTAGCTGACCACATGCCGGCCGTTGTCGCCGGTGAGCTTGCGGGCCAGCGCCTCGGCCGCGCCCTCGGTCTCGGGCGCCAGCGGCGGCAGGGTGAAGGTACGCTCGGCCAGCACGGCGCAGCCCGGATGCACCCGGCGCATGGCGGCCTCGACCCGGGCGCATTCGGCGCGGAACCGCGCCTCCCAGTCGGCCACGCTCTCGTCCGGCACCACGCGGAACTCGAAGAAGAAGCGGCAGTCGGCGGCGGTGATGTTGTGCGCGGTGCCGCCCTGGATCATCCCGGCGTGCAACGTGGTGAAGGGCGGATGGAACAGCCCCGCCACGCCCGAGGGGCGCGCCGCCTGCAGCCCCTCGTTCACCCCGTTGGCCCAGTCGATGATCCGCGCGGCCTCCATGATCGCGCTGACCCCTTCGGGCAGCAGCGAGGAATGCACCTCGTGCCCGCGCAGCGTGACCCAGAAGCCCGAGCCGCCCTTGTGCCCGGTCACCACCCCCATCCGCGAGGGCTCGCCCACGATCACCGCGCCCGCGCGCGGCAGGTGGCCGGCCATGGCCGCGATCATCGGCGGCGCGCCGGTGCAGCCCACCTCCTCGTCGTAGGAGAGCGCGAGTTGCAACGGCCGGCGCAGCCCGCGGCGCTGCGCCTCGACCAGCGCCCAGATGGCCAGCGCATCGAAGCCCTTCATGTCCGCGGTGCCGCGGCCGAACAGCCGCCCGTCGCGTTCCGTCACCACCCAGGGGTCCGAGGACCAGGCCTGCCCGTCGACCGGCACCACGTCGGTATGGCCCGAGAGCAAGACGCCCCCCGCCTCCTCGGGCCCGACATGGGCATAGAGCGCGGCCTTGGTGCGGTCCTCGTTCCAGACCCGGTGCGAGAGGATGCCGAAGCCGTCCAGATACTCCTCCACCCAGTCGATCAGCGGCAGGTTCGTGTCGCGGCTGACGGTGGGAAAACCCACCAGCCGCTCGATCAGCGCGCGGGGGGACAGGGGATCGGGCATCGCGGCACCTCTTCTGGCCCCTCATCTGACGGGGGCCGCGCCCGCCGGTCAACCCCCCGGCACGGGGACGCAAGGGAAGGCCGGGCGGCGGCACGAATGCCAGTTGCGGGACGAAAGAAAATGTCTAACACTTCGCCCTACCAACAGGACCCGCCCCGGCGGGGACCAAGAAAAAGACCAAGAACAAAAGACCGCGGTCAGGGGTGTCTCGCATGGCCAACGGGGCCGAGCCCGTACTGGATGTCCAGGGGCTCGAGGTCGTCTTTCAGACGCGACGGGGCGAGGTCTTCGCCGTCAACGATGTGAGCTTTCACCTGCGGCCGGGGGAGCTGCTGGGCGTGGTGGGCGAAAGCGGCTCGGGCAAGTCGGTGACCATGATGTCGCTGATCGGCCTGCTGCCCTCACCGCCGGCGCAGGTGCGCGGCGGCGCGGTGCGGCTTTCGGGCCGCGACATCCTGAAAGTCCCGGCGGAAGAGCTGCGCCGGATCCGCGGCCGGCGGGTGGGCTTCGTGTTCCAGGATCCGATGACCAGCCTCAACCCGGTCTTCACCATCGGCGACCAGATCACCGAACCCCTGCGCCGCCACATGGGGCTGAACCGGCGCCAGGCGCGGGTGCGGGCGGTGGAACTGCTGGAACTCGTCGGCATCCCCGATGCGGGCCGGCGACTGGCCAGCTATCCGCACCAGTTTTCCGGCGGGATGCGCCAGCGGGTGATGATCGCCATCGCGCTCGCCTGCGACCCCGAGGTGCTGATCGCCGACGAGCCGACCACCGCGCTCGACGTGACCATCCAGGCGCAGATCCTGGAACTGGTGCGCGACCTGCGGCAGAAGCTGGGCATGGCCATCGTCTGGATCACCCACGACCTGGGCGTGATCGCCGGGATCGCCGACCGGGTGATGGTGATGTACGGCGGGCAGATCGTCGAACAGGCGCCGGTGCGGGAGCTCTTCGCCCGTCCCCGCCATCCCTATACCCGGGCGCTGTTGCAGACGATCCCCTCGCTGACCGCCGAGCGGGAGGGGCGGCTGAAGGTGATCCAGGGCCAGCCGCCGATCCTCGCCGCGCGGCCGACCGCCTGCTCCTTCCGCAGCCGCTGCCCCTACCGCTTCGAGCGCTGCGACGCCGAGAACCCGCGCCGCCGGCCGCTGGACGGGCTGCCCTTGGGCAAGGGCCACGACATCGCCTGCCACTACGACGTGACCGAGGGCCGCCCGGCCCCGCAGGCGGAGGCGGCCCATGCCTGACCGGGTGCGGAGGTCCCAGACGGAACCCCCGGGGGTTTCACACCCCCCAAGCCAGCGGTTCCTCGAGCCGATGGCTAACCCCGTGGAGTATTTCTCCCAAGAAAAGGGACAGTTTGAACCAAATTGTCCCCTCCTGTCCTCATCTTGGGCCAAGTACTCCACGGGGGGTCCGGGGGGTGTGAAACCCCCCGGCGCTGTCCGCCGGACCAACGGCCAGAGGGCGCGGCCATGAACCATCCCGCGCCGCTGGTCGAGGTCTCGGACCTCAAGATGTATTTCCCGATCCACTCCGGCATCCTGCGCCGCCACACCGGCGACGTGAAGGCGGTTGACGGGGTGAGCTTCGCCATCCGCGAGGGCGAGACGCTGGGGCTGGTGGGGGAATCCGGCTGCGGCAAGTCCACCGTGGGCCGGGCGGTCCTGCGGCTTTACGAGCCCACCGGCGGCACGGTGCGCATCGCGGGCGAGGACGTGACCGCCCTGCCCCCCTCGGCGCTGCGCCGCAAGCGGCCGCAGATGCAGATGGTGTTCCAGGATCCGCAGGCCAGCCTCAACCCGCGGATGACCATCGCCGCCATCATCGGCGAGCCGCTGGACGAGCACACCACCCTTTCCAGGGCGGAGAAGACCGAGCGGGTGCTGGAGCTGATGGATGCGGTGGGGCTGAACCGCGCCTTCGCCAACCGCTATCCCCACGCCTTTTCCGGCGGCCAGCGGCAGCGGGTGGGGATCGCCCGCGCCCTGGCGCTGAACCCGAAGTTCGTGGTCTGCGACGAGCCGATCGCCGCGCTCGACGTCTCGATCCAGGCGCAGGTGGTCAACCTGCTGGAGGACCTGCAGGAACAGTTCGGGCTGACCTATCTCTTCATCAGCCACGACCTGTCGATGGTGCGCCATATCGCCGACCGGGTGGCGGTGATGTACCTGGGCCGGATCGCGGAACTCAGCCCCCGCGACGCGCTCTATGCCCGGCCGCTGCATCCCTATGCCCGCGCGCTCCTGTCGGCCGTGCCCGAACCCGACCCGGCGCGCGAGGCCGGGCGGCAGCGCATCATCCTCAAGGGCGACGTGCCCTCGCCCGCCAATCCGCCCCGGGGCTGCAACTTCTGCACCCGCTGCCCCGAGGTGATGCCGGTCTGCCGCGAGATCAAGCCCGACCTGACCGAGGTCGAGCCCGGCCGCTTCGTGGCCTGCCATCTCTACACCGATCCCCAGAGCGCCGGGCGAACCGGCCGGACCGAGGCCCAAGAGCACAACCAACAAGGAGAACCCGCATGAAACTGAGAACCGCCCTGATGGGTGCGGCCGCGACCGTCGTGCTGGCACCCGCCGCGCTCGCCGAACGCGGCTCGAGCGGCCATGTCAACATCCTCTACTACCAGGCCGTCTCGATCCTGAACCCCTACCTGTCCTCGGGCACCAAGGACGTCGAGGGCGCCTCGCTGATCATCGAGCCGCTGGCGGGCTTCGACGAGAACGGGGTGGTGATCCCGCGGCTGGTCGAAGAGGTGCCCACGATCGAGAACGGCGGCGTCTCGGAAGACCTGACCCGCATCACCTGGAAGCTGAAGCCGGGGATCGTCTGGTCGGACGGCACCCCCTTCACCTCGGCCGACGTGAAGTTCAGCTACGAATACTGCACCCATCCCGAGGGCGGCTGCGCCCAGGCGGCGCGCTATGAGGGCATCGCCAGCGTCGAGACGCCCGACGACCTGACCGTGGTGGTGACCTTCGTCGCGCCCAAGCCGAACCCCTACCAGGCCTTCGTCAGCTCGACCTCGCCCATCATCCAGAAGGCGCAGTTCGAGAACTGCATGGGCGCCGCGGCGGCGACCTGCACCCAGCAGAACACCCATCCCATCGGCACCGGCCCCTTCCGCGTCACCGACTTCAAGGTCAACGACGTGGTGTCGATGGAGGCCAATCCCAACTACCGCGACCCGGCCAAGCCCGCCTTCGCCACGCTCACGCTGAAGGGCGGCGGCGATGCGCAGGCGGCGGCCCGCGCGGTGATGGAGACGGGCGAGTTCGACTATGCCTGGAACGTGCAGATCAACCCCGAGCTGCAGGAGCAGATGAAGGCCGGCGGCCGGGGCCAGTTCGTCAACGCCTTCGGCACCCTGGTCGAGCGGATCGAGATGAACCTGACCGATCCCTCGCCTTCGCTGCCCGAGGGCGAGCGGTCCACGGTGAAGCACGCCCACCCGGTCCTGTCCGACATGCGGGTGCGCCAGGCGCTGTCCATGGCCATCGACCGCGAGCTGCTGGTCGAGGTGGGCTATGGCGAGGCCGGCCGGCCCACCTGCAACCTGGTGCCGAACCCGCCGCTCTACGCCAGCCCCAACACCGAATGCTTCGCGCAGGACATCGAAGGGGCCAAGGCGCTGCTGGCCGAGGCGGGCTGGACCGACACCAACGGCGACGGGATCGTGGACAAGGACGGCCAGAAGCTGTCGCTGCTCTACCAGACCTCGGTCAACGCCGTCCGGCAGGACTTCCAGGCGCTGATCAAGGGCTGGTGGAACGAGATCGGGGTCGAGGTCGAGCTGAAGTCGATCGACGCCTCGGTCTATTTCGGCGGCGACCCGGGCTCGCCCGACACGTTCCAGAAGTTCTACGCGGACGTGGAGATGTACGCGAACAACTTCGACGGCACCGACCCCGAGCCCTATCTGGGCCAGTACCTGTGCAACAAGATCCCCGGCCCCGAGAACCAGTGGCAGGGCGAGAACGTCAACCGCTTCTGCGACCCCGCCTATGACGCGCTCTGGGCCGAGCTGGCCAAGACCCCCGAGATGGAGAAGCGCGGCGAGATCGCCATCCGCCTGAACGAGATGCTGACCAAGGACAGCTACGTCATCGTTCCGCTGGTGGACCGCGGCCGGCTGTCGGCGCATTCCAACACGCTGGGCGGGGTGGTGCTGAACACCTGGGACAGCGAGCTGTGGAACGTCTCGGACTGGTTCCGCATCAAGTGACGTGATCCCCGCCCCCGCGCGGCCCGGCCCGCGCGGGGGCATTCCTTTCGGCCGCTCCCCGCCACCCGACCGGAGGCACCGCCCCCGAATGCTGACCTACACGCTGCGCAGGCTGCTGCTGGCCATCCCCACGCTCCTGCTGATCAGTCTGGTGATCTTCCTGATCGTCGATCTGGCGCCCGGCTCGCCCATGTCCGAGATCCCGCTGACCGTGCCCCCCGAGGTGCGGCTGCGGATGATCGAGGCGCTGGGGGCGAACGATCCGCTCTTCGTGCGCTATGTGCTGTGGCTGAAGCAGTTCTTCTGGGTCGAGCCCGCCTATGCCTTCGACCGCTGGTTCGGCACCGACCTGGCGGGCGGCGCGCAGCGCATCATCAGTTGGCAGAGCCGCGCGCCGGTCTTCGACATCATCGGCCAGCGGATCCCGCAGACCCTGACCGTGGTCGGCACCGCCTATGTGATCGGGGTGGCCATCGCGCTGCCCATCGGCATCTATTCCGCCTATCGGCAATATTCCTGGTTCGACCAGCTGGGCACGCTGGTGTCGATGATCGGCTTCTCGGTGCCCACCTTCTTCACCGGCGTGGTGCTGATCCTGCTGTTCTCGGTCTACATGCCGCGCGAGAGCTTCTTCTGGTTCCCCTCGATCTACGACACCACCCTGCGGGTGACCGACTGGGACAGCTTCTCCCGGCAGGTGCGGCAGATGGTGATGCCGGTCGCGGTGCTGGCGCTCTACAACGCCGCGCAGATCAGCCGCTACATGCGCTCCTCCATGCTCGACAACCTCACGCAGGACTATGTGCGCACCGCGCGGGCCAAGGGGCTGCGCGAGCGGATCGTGGTCCTGAAGCACGTGCTGCGCAACTCGCTGATCCCGGTGGTGACGGTGATCGCGCTGGGGATCCCTTCGGTCTTCGCCGGGGCCATCATCACCGAGCAGGTGTTCAAGGTGAACGGCCTCGGCGCCGCGCTGATCGGGGCGATCCACGCCAACGACCTGCCCACGGTGCAGACGCTGACCTTCATCTTCGCGGTGCTGATCGTGATTTTCAACCTGATCGCGGATGTCCTCTACGGCATCCTCGACCCGAGGATCCGCTATGACTGACCTTGCCGCGGGCCGGGTGGCCGTGATCGAGAAGCCGCGCAGCCAGTGGCGCGACGTCTGGGACCAGTTCAAGACCCACAAGGGCGCGGTGGTGGGGATGATCATCTTCATCCTGCTGATCGTCTTCGTGCTCTTCGGCCCCTATTTCGTGGAAAGGCCCAGCCTCACCACCGCCCAGCAGTTCCGCCTGCGCAACCAGCCGATGAGCTGGCAATACCCGATGGGCACCGACCAGCTGGGCCGCGACATGCTCTTGCGGATGATGCACGGCGGGCGGGTCTCCATCGCCGTGGGGCTGGTGGCGATGATGATCTCGCTGCTCTTCGGCACGCTGGTGGGCGTGCTGGCCGGGTTCTTCCGCGGGGCGGACAACATCCTGATGCGGATCACCGACCTCTTCCTGGCCCTGCCGCTGCTGCCCCTGCTGCTGGTGCTGGTGATGCTGTTCCGCGCCCGGCTGGCCGCCATGTTCGGGCCGGAGTTCGGCACCTTCCTGCTGATCGTCTTCGCCATCGGCGTCACCTCCTGGATGCAGGCCGCCCGCATCGTGCGGGGCGAGGTGCTGGCGCTGAAGGAGCGCGAGTTCGTGCTGGCCGCGCGGTCCATCGGCACCCCGCCGCGGCGGATGATCCTGCGCCACATCCTGCCCAACGTGGTCTCGCCCATCATGGTGGCGGCGACCCTGGGCATCGCCTCGGCCATCATCACCGAATCCGCGCTGTCCTTCCTCGGCCTCGGCTTCCCGCCCGACTTCCCCACCTGGGGGCGGCTGCTGTTCGAGGGGGTGGAGTACATGCAGCTCTACCCCTCGCGCGTGGTCTGGCCGGGGCTGGCGATCTCGCTGACCGTGCTGTCGGTCAACTACATCGGCGACGGGCTGCGCGACGCGCTGGACCCGCGGATCCGGGGGCGGTGAGGCGGGCCGGTGGATCTGACCTTCCATCCGCTGACGCCCGGGCGCGTCGACGACCTGACCGCGCTGTTCCAGGCCGACAGCGTGGCGCGCGGCTGCTGGTGCCTCTACTGGCGGCTGCCGCCGAAGGACCGCCGCGCCTTGGCGCCGGCCGACCGGCGCGCGCATTTCCTGACCCATGCCGCCGACCGCCCGCCGGCCGGGCTGATCGCCTATGACGCCGCCGGCCCGGCCGGATGGGTACAGATCACCCCGCGCGAGGCGCTGTCGCAGTTCCAGAAGGTGCCCTCGGCCCGCCCCGCCGCCGACACGCCGGCGGGGTGCTGGGCGGTCTCCTGCTTCTTCATCCGCAAGGACCTGCGCCGGCAGGGGGTGATGGTGGCGCTGGCCCGCGCCGCCTGCGCCCACGCCGTGGCTCACGGCGCCACGGCGGTGGAAGCCTCCGCCCGCCGCCCGCCGAAGGACTGGGGCTGGGGCGAGGGGTTCACCGGGCTGATCCCTTCGCTGGCCCGCGCGGGCTTCACCGAGGTCGAGGCCCGCACCCCGCAAAGGGTACTGATGCGCTGGACGCCGGCCTGACTTCGCGCCGACGCAGGGTTGGCGAACTGGATTTCTGCACCGCAGAATGCTATATGAAGCGCAGGGAGGATCATGGAGACAGACCCATGTTCCAGATCGAACGCCAGGCCCCCCGCACCCCCCGGCCCGTCGCGGAAGACCTCGAAACTTACTGGCAACCCCAGCCCGCCGAAGCGCCCAAGGCCCCGGCCCGGCCCTCTCCCGCCCAGTTGGCGGTGGAGCTGATGTACGCCTATTACACGCCGGAACGGGCCAGTTGAGCAGGCGTCGTAGGGCGGGGTTCACCCCGCCCCGGCCTCAATGCAGCCGTCGGCGGATCCGGCGCAGCAGCATCCAGACCGCCAGCATCACCGCCGGCACCAGCCCGGCGGTGACCCAGGGCTTCGGCAGGTGCCAGGCCTCGGCCAGGGGCGCCACCAGATAGGCGGCCAGGCTGACCGCGTAATAGCTGATCGCCACCAGCGACAGCCCCTCGACCGTGTGCTGCAGCCTCAGCTGCAGGTCGGCCCGCCGGTCCATGCTTTCCAGCAGCCGCTGGTTCTGCGCCGAGCGCTCCACATCCACCCGCGTGCGCAAGAGCTCCGCCGCCCGCGCCGCCCGTTCCGCCATGGCCCCCAGCCGCGCCTCGGCGCTTTTCACCGTGCGCATGGCGGGATCGTAGCGGCGCTTCATGAACTCGGCGAAGGTCTGCCGCTCCTCGATCCGCGCCTCGCGCAGCACCGCGATGCGGTCGTTGACGATGGCCTCATAGGCCGCGGTGGCACTGAGCCGGAACTGCGCCTGCACCGCCAGGCTC
This sequence comes from Paracoccaceae bacterium, assembly GCA_037190175.1. Lineage (GTDB taxonomy): Bacteria > Pseudomonadota > Alphaproteobacteria > Rhodobacterales > Rhodobacteraceae > JBBCJM01. The sequence goes on from JBBCJM010000178.1 coordinate 32,449, forward strand.
TCCAGTTCCGCCGCGATGGCCAGCAGCCGGTCCAGCGCCGCCTCCGGGCTGGCCCCGGCATCGTCCAGCCCCGAGACCAGCGCGGAAAGCTGCGGGTCCAGCGCGTTCAGCCGCTGCGTCAGCGCCCGGGCCCGGGCCAGCCCCAGCATCGACATGGCGCGATAGGTCTCGACCTCGCAGAGCCGCTGGACGATCCGCCCCACCCGCCGCGGCCCGGTGCCCGGCCGCACGAAGACGGCAAAGCGCATGTGCCCGGCCGGGTCGATGCGGAAATCGCCCGCCACCACCGCCGCACCCTCGAGGATGCGCGAGGCGACCAGGCTCTCGGCCGCGAACCAGTCCTCGATCCGGGCCAGCATCGCGGCTTCGTCCCGGGGCATCGGCTCGACCCGGATCAGGAGGGAAACCAGCCTGAGGCCGGGCGCCGCGGCGATCCAGTCCTCGGGGAAGACCCCGGCCTCGGCCGGGTCGAAGGGGCGGGGCGAGACGCCGGGGCCGAAGGCGGAATAGGTGACGAACTCGGTATGGCTCTCCCATTTCAGCCCGTGGCGGCCGACGGGGCCCGAGAAATGCGTGGCCTCGGGCTGCGGATGCGCCGAGCCATGGCGGTCGAGCAGGTCCAGCAGATGCGCCCGGTCGCGGCCCCGGTCGCGGTTGGCGGCCTCGACCGGCTGCTTGATCGCCAGATAGACGGCATGGCAGGGCACCGCCAGGGTGGGAAACGGCCGCGCGTGCAACTCGTCGACCGCGGCGTAGCGCTGGGGATGGTCGGGGATCGGCATCGGCTCCTCGGGGGGTCTGGGGCGATTGCTAAGCCCCCGCCCGCCCCCCGCAACCGCGATCGCCGGCATACCGCGGCATACCCCCCGGCTGTTGCCGAAAAGCCTTGGGAAGCAAGACCGACTTCGCGCCCGCACCACTTGGGCGAAGCCTCCAACCTCAAACTGCTTTCTTTGGTGTTTCAAATATCCCACGGGGGTCCGGGGGTGTGAAACCCCCGGGTCTCTCCAACAACGCGACGCCAAAGGCAGTTTCCGCGGCAGCGGCGGCGGGCGAGCGGCTCCCCTTCACGGGGGGCCCGAGCCCGCCGCCCCCCGTATTCGAGCATCGGCAGGAGCGCATCCAGCGACTTCTTGGCGTCACCGTAGAACATCCGGGTGTTCTCCTTGAAGAACAGCGGGTTCTCGATCCCCGAATAGCCCGTGCCCTGCCCGCGCTTGCTGACGAACACCTGCTTGGCCTTCCAGACCTCCAGCACCGGCATCCCGGCGATGGGAGAGTTCGGGTCCTCCTGCGCCGCCGGGTTCACGATGTCGTTCGAGCCGATCACGATGGCCACGTCGGTCTCGGGGAAGTCCTCGTTGATCTCGTCCATCTCCAGCACGATGTCGTAGGGCACCTTGGCCTCGGCCAGCAGCACGTTCATGTGCCCGGGCAGCCGGCCCGCCACCGGGTGGATGGCGAAGCGCACCTGCTTGCCCCGCGCCCGCAGCTTGCGGGTCAGTTCCGACACCGACTGCTGCGCCTGCGCCACCGCCATGCCGTAGCCCGGCACGATGACGATGGAATCCGCGTCGTTCAGCGCCGCCGCCACGCCCTCGGCGTCGATGGCGATCTGCTCGCCCGCGATCTCCATCGCCGGGCCGGTGGTATTGCCGAAGCCGCCCAGGATCACGCTGACGAAGGAGCGGTTCATCGCCTTGCACATGATGTAGCTCAGGATCGCGCCCGAGGAACCCACCAGCGCCCCGGTGACGATCAGCAGGTCGTTGGACAGCGAGAAGCCGATGGCCGCCGCCGCCCAGCCGGAATAGCTGTTCAGCATCGAGACCACCACCGGCATGTCCGCGCCGCCGATCCCCATGATCAGGTGAAAGCCGATGAAGAGCGCGGCCAGCGTCATGCCGACCAGCGCCAGCGTCGAGCCGGTGTTCAGATAGACCACCAGCAGGATCACCGACAGCGCCGCCGCGCCCGCGTTCAGCAGGTGCCCGCCCGGCAGCTTCTCGGCCTTCGAGGTCACCTTGCCCGCCAGCTTGCCGAAGGCGATGACCGAGCCGGTGAAGGTGATGGCCCCGATGAAGATGCCCAGGAAGGTCTCCACCCGCAGGATCGAGATCTCCACCGGCGACTTGTGCGCGATCACCGCGGCAAAGCCCGTGAGCCCCTCGGCCATTTCCGAGACCGCCAGCATCCGGTCGAGGTCGGCGAAGGCCCCGGTCGGATCCTGCGCCAGCGCCAGCAGGTCGGCCAGCCGCACCAGCTCGATATGGGTGTTGAACCCGATGAAGACCGCGGCCAGGCCGACGAGCGAATGCATCGCGGCGACCAGCTGCGGCATCTCGGTCATCTGCACCCGCTGGGCGACATACCAGCCCGCGGCGCCGCCGGTCAGGATCAGCACCAGCGACAGCGCCCAGAGGCCCGAGCCCGGGCCGATCAGCGTGGCCGCGACCGCCAGCGCCATGCCGGTGATGCCGTACCAGACCGCGCGCTTGGCGCTTTCCTGATTGGACAGGCCGCCGAGGCTCAGGATGAACAGGACCGCGGCGACGACATAGGCGCCCGTGGTGAAACCGAATTCCATCGCGTGCGCCCCCTCAGGACTTCTGGAACATGGCGAGCATCCGCCGGGTGACGAGGAAGCCGCCGAAGATGTTCACCCCCGCCATCAGCACCGAGAGCGCGGCGAGGATCAGCACCAGCCAGTTGCCCGAGCCGATCTGCAGCAGCGCCCCCAGGATGATGATCGAGGAGATCGCGTTGGTGATCGCCATCAAGGGCGTGTGCAGCGAATGCGAGACGTTCCAGATCACCTGGAAGCCCACGAAGCAGGCCAGCACGAAGACGATGAAATGGCTCATGAAGCTCGCCGGCGTGAAATAGCCGGCCAGAAGCAGCAGCCCGCCCCCCACCGCCAGCATCCCCACCTGGTTCACCGTCTGCTTGCGGAACAGGGCCAGTTCCTGCGCCCGCCGTTCGGCCGGGGTCAGTTCCTTCGGCTTCTCCTTGGGCTTCTGCGCCGCGATGGCCTGCACCTTGGGCGGCGGCGGCGGGAAGGTGACCTGCCCGTCATGCGCCACGGTGGCGCCGCGGATCACGTCGTCCTCCATGTTGTGGTGGATCACCCCGTCCTTCTTGGGCGTCAGGTCGGTCAGCATGTGGCGGATGTTGGTGGCATAGAGGCTGGAGGCCTGCGCCGCCATCCGGCTGGGAAAGTCGGTATAGCCCACGATGGTCACCCCGTTGTCGGTGACGATCTTCTGGTCGGGCACGGTCAGGTCGCAGTTGCCGCCGCGTTCGGCGGCGAGGTCGACGATGACGCTGCCCCGCTTCATCGCCGCCACCATGTCCTCGGTCCAGAGCTTGGGCGCCGGGCGGCCGGGGATCAGCGCGGTGGTGATGACGATATCCACCTCGGGCGCCAGCTCGCGGAACTTGGCCAGCTGTTTCTCGCGGAACTCGGGCGAGGAAGGCGCGGCATAGCCCCCGGTCGCGGCGCCGTCCTGCGCCTGCTCGAACTCCAGGAACACGAACTCGGCGCCCATCGATTCGATCTGCTCGGCCACCTCGGGCCGCACGTCGAAGGCATAGGTCACGGCGCCGAGGCTGACCGAGGCCCCGATGGCCGCCAGCCCCGCCACCCCCCCCCCCACCACCAGCACCTTCGCGGGCGGAATCTTGCCCGCGGCGGTCACCTGCCCGGTGAAGAAGCGGCCGACGTTGTTGGCCGCCTCGATCACCGCGCGATAGCCGGCAAGGTTGGCCATGGACGACAGCGCGTCCATCTTCTGCGCGCGCGAGATGCGCGGCACCATGTCCATCGCCACCACGGTGGCGCCCTGGGCCTTGACGGTTTCCAGCAGTTCCGGGTTCTGCGCCGGCCAGAAGAAGCTGATCAGCGTCTGGCCCTTGCGCAGCCTCTCGGCCTCGGCCTTCTCGGGCCCGCGCACCCGCACCAGCACGTCGGCGTCGGCGATCACCGCGGCGGCGTCGGGCAGCACCCGCACGCCCGCGGCGGCATAGGCGGCGTCGGTGAAGCCCGCCCGCAGCCCCGCCCCGGCCTCGATGGCGCACTCATGGCCGAGCTTCATGATCTGCACGGCACTTTCCGGCGTCATCGCCACCCGGTTCTCGCCCGGAAAGGTCTCCGCCAAGGCTCCGATCTTCATCCGCTCCCCCTCGTGCCGCCGTCGGTCCGGCCCTTAAACACTGCGCAACATCCTTGCGCAAGGGCATGGGTCGGGTTTGCACTTTCGCGGGTGCTGCCGCAGGGTCAAGGCCGCAAGCGGCGTGCCGGAGACCGGCCCTCGACCCCCCGGCCCGGCCCGCCCCCGCACGGCGGATGGCCCACCCCTGCTGCGAAAATCCTTGGTTTTTACACGCATCCGTGATCACAACGCCGGCGAGCGGCCGCCGCCGGGGCGGGAGCGGGCTTTGACGGCGCGCCGGGCTTCGATTACGTTCCTGTTAGCGCCGCAACTTTCTGGCCCGCATGAACAAGGCCCCGAGAACCCCTCCCATGACCCTGCTCCGCCTGTCCTCCCTCGCCGCCGCGGCGGCCCTTGCGTTGTCGGCCTGCACCATGGAGCCGGGCGCCTCGCGCCTGGCCGATGCGCCGGGCCATGCCCTGCCCCCGGCCGAGGAGATCTATGTCTCGCGCATGGACGGACCCTTCGCCATCCCCGCCGTGCCGCTGGACAAGCTGCCCGAGACCTACCGCCGCCAGGTGGTGAGCTACGAGAGCGGCGAGGCGCCGGGGACCATCATCATCCATCCGGGGCAGAAGTTCCTCTACTACGTCACCGGCCCGAAGACCGCGATCCGCTACGGCATCGCCGTGGGCCGCGCCGGCTTCGAATGGGCGGGCGAGGCGGACGTGACCGTGACCCGCGCCTGGCCGACCTGGACCCCGCCGCCCGAGATGATCGAGCGCGACCCCAAGCTCGCCCGGTGGGAGAAGGGCCAGCCCGGCGGCCCCACCAACCCCTTGGGCGCGCGGGCGATCTATCTGACCACCAACGGCAAGGACTATGGCTATCGCATCCATGGCACGCCGGAATGGTGGTCGATCGGGCGCAACGCCTCCTCGGGCTGCATCCGCATGATCAACCAGGACGTGCTGGACCTCGCGGCCCGGGTGCAGCCCGGCGCCAAGGTGGTGGTGCTGAAGGCCGACGGCACCCGCGCCACCCGGCTGATCGTGCCGCCGCCCGCGCCGCGCAAGCCCAGGCCCGCGGCCGCCGCCGCGCCGGCGGTCGATGCGCTGATGCCCGCGCTGCCGGAACCCGCGCCGCTCGACCCGTTCCTGACCGGAGCGCCGGCGTTGTGAGGGGCTGTGGTGGGCAGATTGCCCACCCTACGGGGGCGGGATGGTGGGCAACATTGCCCACCCTACGGGGCGGCTTCGCGTAGGGTGGGCGATCCGCCCACCACGCACCTGCCTGACCGCCCCGCCTAGTCCACTCCCCGCGCCGACAGCCAGCCCTTCATCCAGGCGATCTCGGCCTCCTGCGCCGCGATCACCTGCTCGGCCAGCGCCCGCACCTCGGGGTCGGAGCCGTGCTCCAGCACGATGCGCGCCATCTCCACCGCGCCCTCGTGATGCGGGATCATGCCGCGGATGAAATCCACGTCGGCATCGCCCGTCAGCGGCAGATCCATCGCCGCGTGCATCCGGGCATTGGCCTCGCGATAGGCGGCGGTCGAGGGCGCCTCGGCCCCCGCCGCCCCGTGTCCGCCGTGCCCGCCATGGTCCTGCGCCATGACCATCCCCGTCGCCAGCGCGCCGATCCCGATCGCGAGACCGATCCTCATCGCGACTCTCCTCTTGCCGTTGTCCTGGCCCATGGGGCGCCCGACGCGCGGCGGGCGCAACCCATATCCGCGCGAGGGATGCGCGACGCAACGCCGCCCTGCCCGTTTCCGCGCCATCCGCAGGGCGGCTGTGCGCAGGCGAGCGGTCTTGCCCCTTCACCGCCGCGGCGCAAAGGCCTATCATCGCGGGCAAAGCATGAAGCCCCCGCCGATGACCGCCCTCTCGCCCCTCCACCCCCCCAAACCCGCCCGCCGCCGCCCGGTCGTGGGCATCATCGGCAACATGGGCGTGCAGAACGAGACCTACCGGGTGCATACCAGCGGCACCATGACCTCGGACGCGGTGGCGCGCGCGGCGGGCTGCCTGCCGCTGATCATCCCCTCGGATCCCCGGCTGGTCTCGGTGGCCGAACTGATGGAGCTCTGCGACGGCTTCCTGCTGACCGGCGGGCGGCCCAACGTCCACCCCAGCGAATACGGCGAGGAGGAGACGCCCGCCCACGGCGCCTTCGACCGCAACCGCGATGCGATCACCCTGCCCCTGGTGCGCGCCTGCGTCGAGCGCGGGCAGCCGTTCTTCGGCATCTGCCGCGGGTTCCAGGAGGTCAACGTCGCCATGGGCGGCACCCTGCACCCCGAGATCCGCGAACTGCCCGGCCGGATGAACCACCGGATGCCCCCCGACGGCACGCTGGAGGAGAAGTTCGCCCTGCGCCACCCGGTGCGCTTCACGCCCGGCGGGGCCTTCCATCGCCTGCTGGGCGCGGAAGAGGTGATGACCAACTCGCTGCACGGCCAGGGGATCGCCCGGCCCGGCGAGCGGATCGTGATCGAGGGCCGGGCGCCGGACGGCACCGCCGAGGCCATCGTGGTCGCGGGCGCGCCGGGCTTCACCCTGTCCGTGCAGTGGCACCCGGAATACCGCGCCGACGAGGATCCGGTCTCGCGCCCGCTGTTCGAGGCCTTCGGGCGGGCCTGCGCCGACTGGGTGGCGCAGCGGCAGGGCGTGGGGGCCCGGGCCTGATCGTGGAGGCTGTGCCATGCGCCTGCTCGTCCTCTATGCCACCACCGACGGCCAGACCCGCAAGATCGCCCGTTTCGTGGCCGACCGGCTGGCCGATGCCGGCCATGGCGTCGAACTGCTGAACGCGGCGGAGGCCGAGGGGCTGGACCTGGCCCGGTTCGGCGGCGCCTTCCTGGCCGGCTCGCTGCACGCCGGGGGGTTCCAGAAATCGCTGGCGGGCTTCGTGCGCGCCGAGGCTGGGCGGCTGAACGCCATGCCCACGGCGTTCCTGGCCGTCTCGCTCTCGGCCGCCGGCGAGGATGCCGAGGACTGGGCGGGCCTGCGCAAATGCGTGGCGGAGTTCCGCGCCGCCACCGGCTGGACCCCGGGCGAGGTGCATCACGTCGCCGGCGCCTTCCGCTTCACCGAATACGACTTCTTCCGGTCCTGGGCCATGCGGCTGATCGCGGCGCGCAAGGGCGAGGCGGTCGATCCCCATGCCGACAAGGAATACACCGACTGGCAGGCGCTGGCCGCGCTGACCGATGCCACGGTGGCGAAGTGGGCGGCGGCCGGGGGCTTCCCGCCGGCGAGTTGAGGCGGCGGCCCGCCTCCGCTATGGCGGGGGGCAGGTTCAGGGGATCCGCCATGCCGTCCGACAGCCAGCCCACCGCCGCCCGGCCCCTGCAGGCGATCAGGGCCGAGGTGCGCGGCGTGGTCACGCTGGCGCTGCCGATCGTGGTCGGCATGGCGGCCGGCACCCTGCTGGTGGTCACCGATTCCGTGCTGGTGGCGCCCCTGGGGCCCGAGCCGCTGGCGGCCGCGGGGCTGGCCGGCGCCTTCGCGCTGGTGGTGGGCGCCTCGGTCTATGGCCTCCTGTCCGCCGTGCCGGTGCGGATCGGCGCCGCGGTGGGGGCACGGGCCGGGCGGCGGATCCCCGAGGTGCTGCGCAGCGGGCTGGTGCTGGGGGCGATGGCCGGCACGCTGGGGGCGGCGGCCATGCTGGCCTGCTGGCCGCTGCTGGCGCTGCTGGGCCAGCCGCCCGAGGTGCTGGCGATCCTCTTCCCCTACTGGTGCCTGATCGCCGCCGCCAACCTGCCCATGGCGGTGCTGGCGGTGTTCATGGCGGCCTTCGAGGCCACCGGCCGGCCCTGGACCGGCACCGCCTTCGCCTATCTCGCCGTCGTGCTGAACGTGCCGCTGACCTCGGCGCTGATCTGGGGGCCGGGGCCGTTTCCGGCGCTGGGGCTGACCGGGGCCGGCATCGGCACGCTGGTGGCGCAGTCGGCGGCGCTGCTGGCGGCCTGGGCCTGGTGGGCGCTGGCGCCCTCGCTGCGGCGGCTGCGGGCGCGCGGGCCGGCGCGGCGGCGGGAACTGGCGGGCGCCGCGCGCGAGGGGGCGCCGATGGGGCTGATGTACCTGGCCGAGACCGGGGCCTTCACCGTGGCCACGCTGATCGTGGGCACCTTCGGCGCGGTGGCGCTGGCCGCCAACCAGGTGGCGATGTCGGTGGGCAACGTGCTCTACATGTTCCCGCTGGGCATCGCGCAGGCGGTGGCGATCCGGGTGGCGCAGGCGCAGGGCGCGGGGCACACCGGGCGGCTGCGGCCAGTGGCCTGGGCCGGGCTGGCCGTGGCCACCTGCTGGCTGGGCACCGCGGCGGTGGGGCTGACGCTGGGCGGGCGGTGGATCGCCGGGCTGATCTCGCCCGACCCCGAGGTCGTGGCGGTGGCGGCCACGATCCTGGCGGTGATCGCGCTGATGCAGGTGTTCGACGGGGTGCAGACCACCATGGTCGGCGCGCTGCGCGGCCTGTCGGATACCGGCTTTCCCGCCGTGGTGACGCTGGTCGCCTATTGGGGCCTGGGCCTGCCGCTGGCACTGTGGTTCTCGCGCGGGCTGGGGATGGGGCCGGCCGGCGTGTGGACCGGCTGGCTGGTGGCGCTGGCCGGCGCCGGGGCCGTGCTGGTCTGGCGGTTCCGCCATCGCACTGCGGCGGGGGGCATCCCGGCCGGCGCCCGCACACAGGAGGGGGTTTCATGAAACGCAGCCGCATCAACGCCATCATCACCGAGGCCGCCGCGACCATCGCCCGGCACGGCTTCACCCTGCCGCCTTTCGCCTTCTGGACGCCCGCCGAATGGCAGGCCCGCGCCCCCGGCACCCGGATCGCCGAAGCGCGGATGGGCTGGGACATCACCGACTACGGCCAGGGCGATTTCGACCGGATGGGGCTATTCCTCTTCACGCTCAGGAACGGCCGGCTCTCCGACCTGCGCGCGGGGCGCGGCATGGCCTATGCCGAGAAGCTGCTGATCTCGCGGCAGGACCAGCTCTCCCCCATGCACACCCATGTCATCAAGGCCGAGGACATCATCAACCGCGGCGGCGCCACGCTGGTGGTGGAGCTCTACGGTTCCGACGATGCCGGCGGCTTCGCCGAAGACCGCGGGGGCGAGGTGCTGGTGGACGGCCTACCCCGGCCCTACGCCCCCGGCGAGAAGCTGCGCCTCGCGCCCGGCGAGAGCGTCACCCTGATGCCCGGCGACTGGCACGCCTTCTGGGGCGAGGGCGGCGAGGTGCTGGTGGGCGAGGTCTCGACCGTCAACGACGACCTGACCGACAACATCTTCCGAGAGCCCATCGGCCGGTTCGCCGAGATCGAGGAGGACGAGGCGCCCCTGCACCTGCTGGTCTCGGACTACGACCGATGGGGTTGAGCCCTCATCCGTGCCCGACGATGCCCTTGACCTCGCAGAAGTCGTGGATCGCCCAGTCGGCATATTCGCGGCCGTTGCCCGACTGCTTGTAGCCGCCGAAGGGGGCGAAGGTGTCCCAGGCCGGATAGTTCAGGTTCACCGTGCCGGCGCGCAGCCGCCTTGCCACCGGCCGCGCCTCCTCCACCGGGCCGGAGACATAGGCGGCCAGCCCATAGGGCGTGTCGTTGGCCATCGCCACCGCGTGATCCACCGAGTCATAGGGCAGGATCGACAGCACGGGGCCGAAGATCTCCTCCCGCGCGATGGTCATCTCGTTGGTCACGTCGCCGAACACCGTGGGCCGCACGAACCAGCCGCGGTTCAGCCCCGCCGGGCGGCCCGGGCCGCCCGTCACCAGCGTGGCGCCCTCGGCAATGCCGGCCTCGATCAGCCGTTGCACCTTGTCGAACTGGGTCTTCGAGATCAGCGGCCCCATGGTGGTCGCCTCCTCGCGCGGGTCGCCCACCACCGCGGCCTCGGCCGCCGCCCTTGCCACCTCCAGCGCCCGGGCATGGGCGGCGCGGGGCACAAACATCCGGGTGGGGGCGTCGCAGGACTGGCCGGTGTTGCCGAAGCAGCCTTCGACCCCGCCGCTCACCGCCGCCTCCAGATCGGCCGAGGGCAGGACGATGTTGGGCGACTTGCCGCCCAGTTCCTGCGCCACCCGCTTCACCGTGGGCGCCGCGGCCGCCGCCACCGCGGTGCCGGCGCGGGTGGAGCCGGTGAAGGATACCATGTCGACCTCGGGGTGCGCCGCCATATGTGCCCCCACCACCGGCCCCATGCCGTTGACCAGGTTGAACACGCCCCTGGGCACGCCCGCCGCATCGCAGACCTCGGCGAAGAGGATGCCGGACAAGGGCGCGATCTCCGAAGGTTTCAGCACCATGGTGCAGCCGGCGATCAGCGCCGGGGCCACCTTGCAGGCGATCTGGTTCATCGGCCAGTTCCACGGCGTGATCAGGGCGCAGACCCCGATCCCCTCGCGGAGGACCAGCGTCTCGCCCCGCTTCTCCTCCCAGGGGAAGGACTGCGCCGCCTTGATGGTCGATTCGATATGCACCTGCCCGGCCCAGGCCTGCGCCTCGCGCGCCCAGGTGATCGGCGCGCCCATCTCGGTCGACATCGCCTGCGCGAAGTCCTCGTAGCGCGCATTGTATTCATCGAGGATCCGCTGCACCAGGGCGATCCGCTCGGCCACCGGCACCATCGTCCAGCCGTCGAAGGCCGCCCGGGCCGCGGCCACCGCCCGGTCGCTATCGGCGGTGGAGCCCAGGGCCACCTGCCCCACTATCTCCTCGGTCGCAGGGTTCTCCACCCCCAGCCGTTCGGCCGACAGCGGCGCCACCCATTCCCCGCCGATGTAGAACCTGCCCAGATTGTCCCAGCCCATCGCCGTCCCTCACCTGAAATGAATGTTGAATGCCTGCCGCACCGCCGCGTCCACCTCCGGCGCCACGCAGCACCGCGCGCGGGCCAGGATCGCCTCCTTCCGCGCCCGGGCCTTGTCCAGGAGCATCGGCCGCCCGGCCTCGTTCCATTCCTTGGGGCTCATCCGGTTGCCCACCGCCGGGTAGATGTATTCCGTCTGCATCAGCCCCAGGGTCTGCGCCGAGCCCAGGTAGTGCCCCGGCCCGCCCAGGCAGACCTCGCGCATCGCCTCGATCGACACCTTGTCCTCGGTCACCTCGATCCCCCGCACGCAGCGCAGCACCTGGCCCAGCAGGTCGTCGCCCAGCACCAGCGACTCGGGGCAGAAGCCCAGCAGCGAGGCGTGCATCCCCACCGCCTCATAGCACAGGTTGAGGCCCGCGAGCCCCGCCAGCACGTTGGTGATCCCCTGCTCCCAGCCGGCCTGCATGTCGGGCAGCTTGCTGTCCGAGATGCCCGAGGCCGCGCCGCCCGGCAGGCCATAGAAACGGTGCATCTGCGCACAGCCGGCGGTCAGCAGCGCCTGCTCCGCGCTGCCCCCCGACATCGCCCCGGTGCGCAGGTCAGAGACGAAGGGCCAGGTGCCGAAGATGGCCGGCGCCCCGGGCGTGATCGCGTTCACATAGACCACGCCGGCCAGGCATTCCGCCACCGCCTGCACGATGGCCAGCGCGATGGGCGCGGGCGCGGTGGCCCCGGCCTGCCCGGCCGACAGCAGCAGCATCGGCATCCCCGCGCGGACGCAGGCCTCCATGGTGATGCAGCTTTCCTCAGCGAACTTCATCGGCGGCACGACGAAGCAGTTGGAATTGCTGACGAAGGGCCGCGCCCGCCAAGCGGCCTCGTCCCCCGCCACCATGTGCAGCATCTCGAAGCAGCGGGCCACATGCGCGGGCTCGGAGAAGCTGGTGCCCACATGCTTCCGCGTCCCCGCCAGGCAGGCGTAGAGCGTGTTGGCGTCCATGTCGAAGTTGTCCGCCACGTCGCGGCAGACGCAGATGCGCTGGAAGAAATGCACGTTGTCCAGATGCTCGACCAGCCGGGCGGCGTCATAGAGATCCTGCGCGGTGGAATCGCGATACTCCAGCGTGAAGGGGTCCACCACATGCACCGCGGCCCCGGCCGTGCCGAAATGCACATTGGTGCCGGTCAGGTGCAGGTCGTGCTTCGGATCGCGGGCGAAAAGCGTGATATCGCGGGCCGCCAATGCCAGCATGTCCTCGACCAGCGCGCGGGGGAAGCGGATGCGGCCGTCATCCCCCGGCACCGCCCCCGCCCCGGTCAGGATCTCGACCCCCGAGGCCGGCGCATTGGCCAGCCCGATCTCCTCCAGCGCCTGCAGCGCGGCCTGATGGATCCGCGCCACCCCGGCCTCGGTCAGCGGGGAATACTGCCCCCCCGGCAGCCCCGCCCGTATCGGCCGCAGCGCCTCGGCCAGCGGCGCGGCCCGTGCCGCCACCCGCGCCGCCCGGCCGCCCCGCGCCCGCTCACTCATCCCCCGCCCCCGCCTTCAGCAGCGCGTCGATCTCGGCCCCCGGGGCGGCCGAGGTCAGCGGCAGGAAGGATCCCTCCTCCAGCATCGCCGCCACCGCGCCCTTCAGCGCCGCATGGGTGACGCGGGCGATCATGCTGCCGGTCGAAAGCCGCCGCACCCCCATGGCCGAGAACTCGGCCAGCGTCAGGGCGCGCAGGGGCCCCGCCACCAGCGCGTTGACCGGCGCGGTCACCGCCGCCAGCACCTGCTGCAACTCCGCCCTGCCCGGCGGCACCGGCAGGTACAAAAGATCCGCGCCCGCCGCCTCGAAGGCCTGCAACCGCCGGATCCCCTCGGCCAGGTCATAGGCGCCGTTCATCACCCCGTCCGCCCGGGCGCAAAGCACGAAGGCCCGCCCCAGCGCGCGGGCCGCCGCCACTGCCGCCCGGATCCGTTCCACGGCCAGGTCGAAGTCATAGGCCGGGGTGCCGGCGACCATCTGCGTGTCCTCGATCGAGCAGCCCGACAGCCCGACCTCGGCCGCCAGCCGCACCGTCTCGGCCACCCCCTCGGGGTCGTCGGCGAAACCGTTCTCGAAATCGCCCGAGACCGGCAGGCCGGTCGCCGCCAGCAGGTCCGCGGCATGGGCCAGCGCCTCGTCCCGCGTCACGCCCCCCATGTCGGGCCGCCCGAGAGTGAAGGCATGGGCGGCCGAACTGGTGGCCAAAGCCCGCGCTCCCAAGGCCGCCATCACCCGCGCGGATCCTGCGTCCCAGGGGTTGGGGATTACGAAACAGCCCGCCTGATGCAGATCCCGGAACACCTCATGCCGCGCCGCCAGATCCATCCTTAGCCCCTTCTTCTGTCTCCAAATATCCCGCGGGGGGTCCGGGGGGCGCGAAGCCCCCCGGCGGCCGGCTACAGCCGCACCCTCAGCCCCTCGGGATCGTACATCGGCCGCAGCGAGGCCACCGCCGGCACCCGCCGCCCGGCCACCTCGATCTCGTAGGTGGAACCCAGCACCTCCGCCTCGCCCTCCCCGGCGCAGGGCACCCAGCCCAGCCCGATGGTGCCGCCCAGGTGATGCCCCCAGGCGCCCGAGGTGATGTTGCCGACGATCCGCCCGTCGCGCACCACCGCCTCGTTGTGATAAAGCATCGCCTGCGCGTCCTCGACCCGGAACTGCACCAGCCGCCGCCGCAGCCCTTCGTCCCGCCGCCGCAGCACCGCCTCGCGGCCGATGAAGCCGGGTTTCTTGGTCTTCACCGCGAAGCCCAGCCCGGCCTCCAGCACATGGTCCTCGTCGGTGATGTCGTGGCCCCAGTGGCGGAAGCCCTTTTCCATCCGGCAACTGTCCAGCGCGTGCAGGCCGCAGAGCGTGACCTCCGCCTCCATCAGCGCCTCGAACACATGCGCGGCCTGGTCGGCGGGGACGTAAAGCTCCCACCCCAGCTCGCCGACATAGGTCACCCGGTGGGCGCGGGCGAGGCCGAGGCCAATTTCAACCTCCCGCGCGGTGCCGAAGGGGAAGGCGGGGTTGGAGTAGTCGTCGGGCGAGACGCTTTCCATCACCCCCCGCGCCTGCGGCCCCATCAGGCAGAACACCGCTTCCCCGGCCGTCACGTCGGTGATCACCGCGAAGTCCTCTCCGACATGGCCCCGCAGCCAGGCCAGGTTGCGGGTCAGCGTGGCGCCGGCCACCACCAGCAGATAGGCGGTCTCGGTCAGGCGGGTGACGGTCAGGTCGGCCTCGATCCCGCCGCGGCCGTTCAGCAGCATGGTATAGACGATGCGGCCTTCGGGAACGTCCACCTCGGCGGAGCAGACGCGGTTCAGGAAAGCGCAGGCGTCCCGCCCCTCCACCCGGATCTTGCCGAAGCTGGTCATGTCGAACAGGCCCACGGTGCCGCGCACCGCCAGATGCTCGGCCCGCTGGCTGTCCCACCATACCGGCCGGCCCCAGCCATAGGCGTAGCCGGTGGGCCCCCCTGCCCTCGCGAACCAGTTGGCGCGTTCCCAACCCGCGACCTCGCCGAACACCGCACCCCGCGCCGCAAGATGCCCATGCACCGGCGATCGCCGCAGCCCCCGCGCGGTCGCCATCTGCCGATAGGGCCAGTGGTCGGCGTAAAGCAGGCCCAGCGTCTCGCCCACCCGCTCCTTCAGATAGCGGCGGTTGCGCTGGAACGGCATGGCCCGGCGGATGTCCACGTCCGACAGGTCGAAGGGCGGCCCGCCGTCCACGATCCAGCGCGCCACCGCCATGCCCGCGCCCCCCGCGCTCTGGATCCCCACCGAGTTGAACCCGGCCGCCACCCAGTAGCCGCCCAGTTCCGGCGCCTCGCCCAGGTAATAGCGGTTGTCGGGGGTGAAGCTTTCCGGGCCGTTGAAGAAGGTGTGGATGCCGGCGGTTTCCAGCAGGGGCATCCGGTGGGTGGCCATCTCCAGGATCGGCGCGAAATGGTCCCAGTCCTCGGGCAGGGTGTCGAACTCGAAATCCTCGCGGATGCCGGCCATCCCCCAGGGCTTGGCCTTGGGCTCGAAGGCGCCCAGCATCAGCTTGCCGGCGTCGGACTTGTAATAGGCGCATTCGTCGGGCACCCGCAGCACCGGCAGGTGGCCGAGGCCGGCGATGGGCTCGGTCACGAGATAGAAATGCTCGCAAGCGTGCAGGGGCAGCGTCACCCCCGATTGCGCAGCCAGGTCGCGGCCCCACATCCCGGCGCAATTCACCACCACCTCGGCGGCGATATGCCCGTGGGAGCCGTCCAGCCCCTGCCAGTCCACCCCGGTGACGCGGCCGCGGTCGCGAGTGACGGCGGTCACCTTCACCCCTTCCAGCACCGGCGCCCCCATCGCCCGCGCGCCCTTGGCCAGCGCCATGGCGATGTTGGCGGGGTCGGCCTGCCCGTCCAGCGGCAGATGCACCGCGCCCACCACACCCTGGGTGTTCAGGTGCGGGTACATCGCCTTGACCTCGGCGGCCGAGATCTCCTCCACCGCCACGTCGAAGATCCGCGCCGTGGTGGCGGAGCGCAGGAGTTCGTGGTGGCGGTCGGGCGTCAGGGCGACCGAGATCGAACCCACCTGACGGAAGCCGGTCGCCACCCCGGTCTCGGCCTCCAGCCGCGTGTAGAGATCGGCCGAATACTTGGCCAGCCGGGTCATGTTGGCATTGCCGCGCAACTGGCCGATCAGGCCCGCGGCGTGCCAGGTGGTGCCGGAGGTGAGCCGGCGCCGCTCCAGCAGCACGACGTCGCGCCAGCCGGCCTGCGCCAGGTGGTACGCGACCGAACAGCCGGCGATCCCGCCGCCGATGATCACCGCCCGCGCGTGACCCGGTATCTCAGCCATGCGACCTCTCCGCCCGTCCCCGCCAAATTCCTTCCAAGGAATTTGCAATTTTCTTCGAAGAAAATTGGCCCGGCCTCACGCCTTGAGCCTCTCGTTCCCCGGATCCCAGACCGCGCCATGGCCCAGAACCTCGGCCGGCACGCGGGCTCCGAAGACCTCGACCTCCAGCCGCTGCCCCGGCACCGCCAGATCCGCCCGCAGCATCCCCAGCGCCACCACATGGCCCACGCGATAGCCCATGGCGGCCGAGGTCACCTCGCCCACGATCCGGCCCTCGGCCCAAAGGTTCGACATATAGGGCGGATCGCAGGGGCAGTCGCCGACCTTCAGCGAAACGAACCGCCTGGCCGGCCCCCGCTCCCGCTCCGCCAGCAGCGCGGCCTTGCCCGGGAAGTCCTTGCCCCAGTCGACGAACCGCCCCAGGCCCCCTTCCAGCAGCGAGTAATCGGTGGAAATGTCCCCCTTCCACGCCCGATACCCCTTCTCGATCCGCAGGCTGTTCAGCGCCCGCATCCCGAAGGGGATCGCGCCCCCCGCCAGCAGCGCCGCGTAGATCTCCGGCGCATCGGCGCGGTCGCAATGCACCTCCCACCCCAGTTCCCCGGCGAAGGAGACGCGGATCAGCGCCACGTCCCTGCCCACGACCTTCGCCTGATACTGGACCGAGAGCCAGGGCAGCGACAGGTCGGCCTCGGCGATCGGCGCCAGCAACTCGCGCGCCCCGGGGCCGGTGACGATGAAGCAATGGAGGCGGTCGGTCCAGTCCTCCAGCACCACGCCCGCCGGCAGGCCCTGGCGCAGCCAGTCGGCGTCGTGGGATTGCGCCACGGCGGCGGTGATCACGCCCAGGTCCTCGTCGCTGAACGGCAGGCAGGTCATCTCGGTGACGATCCGGCCGCGGTCGTCGGCGAAGTAGAGCAGGCCGGTCCGCCCGGGCTGCGGCAGCCGGGAGCAGGTCAGCCGGTCCAGATGCGCCCGCGCGCCCGGCCCCGCCAGCCGCAGCCGGGTGAAGCCGGGCAGGTCCAGCACCCCCACCCCGTCCCGCACCGCCGCGCATTCGGCAGCGATCCGCCGCTCCCAGGGGCCCTGCCGCGCCCAGGTCTGCGTTGCCTGCCACGAGGTATCGTCGCCCGGCTTGGCGAACCACTCCGCCCGCTCCCAGCCGTTGTACGGGGCCATCACGCCCCCCAGCGCCTTCACCCGGTCGTGCACCGGCGACAGCCGCCGGTCGGGGGCCGCGGGCCAGCGGGCCATGGGGAAATGGATGGCATATTCATGGCCATAGACCTCCTTCCCCTTGGCCACGACATAGTCGTGGTCCTCCCAGCCGGTGAAACGGCGGGGATCGCAGGACCACATGTCCCATTCGGTACCCCCCTCGGTCACCCATTCCGCCAGCACCTTGCCCGCGCCCCCCGCCTGGCAGATGCCGAAGGTGAAGACGCAGGCCTCATAGGCGTTGGGCACCCCCGGCATCGGCCCGATCAGCGGGTTGCCGTCCGGCGTATAGGGGATCGGGCCGTTGATCACCTTCTGGAGCCGGGCATTGGCCAGCAGGGGCACCCTTTGGCTGGCATCCTCGATCCACCACTCCAGCCGCTCCAGGTCGTCGGGGAACAGCTGGAAGGCGAAGTCCGCCGGCATCGGGTCGTCGGGGCCGGCCCAATGCGCCCGGCAGGGGTTCTCGTAGGGGCCGAGGTTGAAGCCCATCTTCTCCTGCCGCAGGTAGTAGCTCGAATCCACGTCGCGCAGCAGCGGCAGCTTGCGGCCCTCGGCCCGGCTCCACGCCTCCAGTTCGGGGATGGTGTCGAACAGCAGGTACTGGTGGCTCATCACCATCATCGGCACCCTTCGGCCGAACATCGCGCCGACCTGCGCCGCGCGATAGCCGGCGGCGTTCACCACCACCTCGGCCCTTGTTTCGCCCTTCGGCGTTTCCAGCACCCAGAGGCCGCCCTCGCGCCGCACCGCCGTGACCGGGCAGAACCGTTCCACCCGCGCGCCCATCTGCCGCGCGCCGCGGGCCAGGGCCTGGGTCAGCTGCGCGGGGTCGATGTCGCCATCATGGGGGTCGTAGAGCGCGCCGCTGAGGCCATGGGTCTCCACGAAGGGGTATTTATCGCGGATCTCCGAAGGGTCCAGCAGCGCCAGGTCCATCCCCTGATACCGTCCCATCCCCACCACCCGGGCGAATTCCATCCGCCGCTCGGCCGTGTGCCCCAGCCGGACCGAGCCGGTGACGTGGTAGTTCATCGGGTAATCGACCTCGGCCCCCAGCCGGCGATAGAGCCCGGCCGAATACCGCTGCATGTTCATGATCGACCAGGAGGCGCTGAAGGTCGGCACATTGCCCGCCGCGTGCCAGGTGGAGCCGCTGGTCAGCTCGTCCTTCTCCAGCAGGATCGCGTCGGTCCAGCCGGCCTTCGCGAGATGATAGAGGCAGGAGGCCCCGACCGCGCCGCCGCCGATCACCGCCACCCGCACATGCCCCGGCAGATCGCCCATCGCCGCCCCCCGCCACCGATGGGCCCACCCGATCACGGCCCCCTTTTCCTGTCCAGAGCGATCCGGGTCGCTTCATGTGCACACATGACGGCCGATCAGATCGTGGTGCGCATCAGATATCCCGGCGCGTGCAGCAGCCGCACCCAGGTCACCGGCCCGGCCTCGGTGCGCGTGACCCGCTCCACCACGAAGAGCGCCGCGCCCTCGGCGCAGCCCAGGACCACGGCCTCCGCCGGCCCCGCGGTCTCGGCCCAGAGCACGATCTCGCCCGCTGCATAGGGCACGGTCTGCAACAACCATTCGTTGACGGTGATCCGGGCGAAATCCGGCAGGGGGGCGGGCAGCGGCGCGGGGTTCAGCCAGCGCCGCTCCAGCGCGAAGGGGGCGCCGTCCGCCCGGTGCAGGGTCTCGATCCACCAGACCGGGGCGCCTTCCGGCAGACCCATCCGGGCGGCGACTTCGGCATTGGCGGTTTCAGGTCGCAGGCCAAGCAGCTGGAAGGAAAAGGATTTCCCCAGGCTTTCCACCTCGGCGCGGATCACCGGGATCGACAGCACCGCCCGGCGCGGCAGGCCCTGCGCCACCCTCGTGCCGGCCTTGCGCCGGCGTTCCACCAGCCCGGCCTCGGCCAGGTCGCGCAGGGCGCGGTTCACCGTGGTGCGGGCCACGCCGAATTCCTCGGCCAGCGCCTCCTCGGTGGGGATCAGCGCGCCGGGCGGCCAGTCGCGCGCCTCGATCCGGGCGCGGATGGCGGCGCGGATATGTTCCCAGCCCTTCATGCGAGCCTCCCCAGCACCTGGCGGAAATCGGCCTCGACCCTATCGCGCGCGACATGCCGGCCATCCCGCACCATCATCCGCCCGGCACTCCAACTGTCGGTCACAACCGGCTGATTGCAGGCGAAAATCCAGGCGTCCAGCAGGTCGTCCCCCGCCTTGCCCGCGAGGGGGAGCGCATCGGTATCCAGCGCCATCAGATCCGCCCGCATCCCCGGTGCGATCGCCCCCGAGGCACGCCCCGCCGCCTGCGCGCCGCCGGCACAGGCGCGGTCGAACAGCGCCCGGCCCGTGGAGCCGCCGGGCGGGGCCATCACTCCCCGGGCGCGGGCGGCGAGGCGCTGGGAATATTCCAGCAGCCGAAGCTCTTCGTTCAGCGAAATCAGGATGTTGGAATCCGTTCCTACGCCCAGCGCGCCAGTGTAGCGGGCGCCGTCGAAGATGCCGTCGCCCAGGTTCGCCTCGGTCACCGGGCAGAGCCCGGCCACCGCGCCGCTGGCGGCGAGCGCCGCGGTCTCTCCCGGCTCCATCTGGGTGGCATGGATCAGGCACCAGCGCGCATCCGCGCCGTTCTCCAGCAGGAACCGCACCGGCCGCGCCCCCAGCGCGCCCTGCACCTCGGCCACCTCGGCCAGCTGCTCGGCGGCGTGGATATGCACCGGAGCGCCGGGGCGCAGGGCGGCGACCTCGGCCAGGGCCGCGGGGGGAACCGCGCGCAGGCTGTGCGGCGCCACGCCCAGCACCCCGTCCGGCGGAAGTTCGGGTATCGCCTGAAGAAGTTCCGAAAATCCACTCAGATCGTTATGAAATCTCCGCTGACCGCCCGCCAGCGCCCGCCCGTCACAACCGCCCTGCATGTAGAGCACCGGCAATAGCGTCAGCCCCAGCCCGGTGGCCCCGGCCGCCGCCACGATCCGCGCCGCCATCTCGGCCCGGTCGGCATAGGGCCCGCCCCCGGGCCCGTGGTGCAGGTAGTGGAATTCGCAGACCGCGCCATAGCCCGCCTCGGCCATCTCGACGAAGGCCATGGCAGCGATGGCCTGCACGTCCTCGGGCGTCAGGCGTTCCACCAGCCCGTACATCCGCTCGCGCCAGGTCCAGAAGCTGTCGGCCCCGGGCCCGCGCCGCTCGGCCAGCCCGGCCATGGCGCGCTGGAAGGTGTGGGAATGCAGGTTGACCGGCGCGGGCAGCAGGCAGCCCACCCGCTGGCCGGCCGGGACCGCGCCGGGGGTGACGCGGGCGATCCGGCCTTCGACCACATCCACCGCCACGTCCCGCGCCCAGCCCCCGGGCAAGAGCGCCGTTTCGGCCCAGATCACCGTCATTCCGCGATACCTTGCAGCGCAATTGTGCGCACATATCAGCGCCGATCCGGCGGGCTGGCAACGATTCTCTGCCGCGAAAACGAAAAGGCCCGGCGCCGGCCGGGCCCTTCACGCGAGGGAAAGCGGTCTCAGGCGATCTCGACCGAGTAGCGCTCGATCACCGTGTTCGCCAGCAGCTTCTCGCACATCGCCCGGACCTCGGCCTCGGCCGCCGCGCGGTCGGTCGCGCTCAGCTCCAGCTCGATCAGCTTGCCCTGCCGCACGCCCTCGACGCCCCCGAACCCCAGCGAGGCCAGGGCATGGCGCACCGCCTCGCCCTGCGGGTCCAGCACCCCGTCCTTCAGCATGACCTGCACGCGCGCCTTCATCGGGGTTTCCTTCAGTTGATCAGCGTGGGCTTCGTCGTATGGGTGACGTTGGAGGGCAGCACCCCCAGCCGCCGGGCCAGCTCGGCATAGATGTCGGCCGGCGCGCCCAGCGAGCGCACCGCGCCGTCGGGCATCAGCGTGCCGTCCGGCCCGCGCAGGTCCCACAGCCGGCACGAGTCGGGGCTGATCTCGTCGGCCACGATCAGGCGCATGAAGTCGCCCTCCCAGATCCGGCCGACCTCGATGCGGAAATCGGCCAGCCGCACCCCCGCCCCCATCATCACGCCCGACAGGAAGTCGTTCACCCGCAGCGCCAGCGCCACGATGTCGTCCAGATCCTGCTGGCTGGCCCAGCCGAAGGCGACGATATGCTCCTCGGCCACCAGCGGCGAGCCCAGCTTCTCGTCCTTGTAGTAGTATTCCACGATGGGCCGCGGCAGCGCGGTGCCCTCGGGGATGCCCAGCCGCGAGGAGATGTCGCCGGCGGCGAAGTTGCGCACCACCACCTCCAGCGGGATGATCTCGACCATCCGCACCAGCTGCTCGCGCATGTTCAGCCGGCGGATGAAATGCGTGGGCACGCCGATGGCGTTCAGGCCCGACATGAAGAACTCGGAGAGCCGGTTGTTCAGCACCCCCTTGCCCTCGACCGCCGAGCGCACCGGCACGGGGCTGCCCACGCCGGCGGTGCCGTCGTCCTTGAAGTACTGGATCAATGTTCCCGGCTCGGGCCCCTCGTAGAGGATCTTCGCCTGGCCCTCGTAAATCTTCTTGCGGCGTGCCATCGGAATCCCTTCGGCCCGACCCGGCGGCCGGCCCCGTTCGCCTGCGGATATAGTCCAAGGCCGGATAAGCCGCAAGAACGCGGGGCGCGCGGCGCGGGCGGCGCGGGGATTTCCGGCATCGCGGCAACGCGCCGCCCCTGCCGCCGCACCGGGGCGAGCCGCGCGGGCTTGCGGGGTCGGACGGGCATGGGCATATAGGGCGCGCAGACCAGACACGGCCACGAGAAACGGGGAGAACCCAGGTGACCAGCTTCGACGACCGCGAGAAGGCTTTCGAATCGAAATTCGCGCTCGACGCCGAGATGCAGTTCAAGGCCGAGGCGCGGCGCAACAAGCTGGTGGGTCTCTGGGCGGCGGGGCTTCTGGGCCATGCCGGCGAGGCGGCCGAGGACTATGCCCGCTCGGTGGTGATGGCCGATTTCGAGGAGGCCGGCACCGAGGACATCGTGCGCAAGGTCTCGGCCGACCTGGGCGCCCGCGCCACGCCCGACCAGATCCGCGCCAAGATCGCCGAGCTGCTGCCGGTGGCCAAGGCCCAGCTGATGAGCGAGCTCTGAGCCCTGCCCAAGGGGGGCTGAAATGACCGACGCGCTGACCCGCCTGTTGGCCGACCGCGACTGGCTGCTGCTGGACGGGGCCACGGGGACCAACCTCTTCAACATGGGGCTCGGTTCGGGCGAGCCGCCCGAGATGTGGAACCTCGACCACCCCGACCGCATCGCCGCGCTTTACCGGGGGGCGGTCGAGGCGGGGTCGGACGTGTTCCTGACCAACAGCTTCGGCGGCAACGCCAGCCGGCTGAAGCTGCACGGGGCGCAGGGCCGGGTGCGCGAGTTGAACCGCATCGCCGCCGCGATCGGCCGCGAGGTGGCCGACGCCGCCGGCCGCCCGGTGGTGGTGGCGGGCTCGGTCGGGCCTACGGGCGACATCTTCGAGCCGATGGGCACCATGACCCATGCGGTGGCGGTGGAGATGTTCCACGAACAGGCCGAGGGGCTGAAGGAAGGCGGGGCGGACGTGCTGTGGGTCGAGACCATCTCGGCGCCCGAGGAATACCGCGCGGCGGCCGAGGCGGCGTCCCGGGCCGGGATGCCCTGGTGCGGCACCATGAGCTTCGACACCGCCGGGCGCACGATGATGGGGGTGACCTCGGCGCAGCTTTCCACGCTGGTGGAGAAGCTGCCGAACCCGCCGGTGGCCTTCGGGGCCAATTGCGGGGTGGGGGCGTCGGACCTATTGCGCACGGTGCTGGGGTTCTTCGCCCAGGGCACCGAGCGGCCGGTGATCGCCAAGGGCAACGCCGGCATCCCCAAATACCACGACGGGCATATCCATTACGACGGCACGCCTTCGCTGATGGCCGACTACGCGGTGCTGGCGCGCGACGCCGGGGTGCGGCTGATCGGCGGCTGCTGCGGCACCATGCCCGAACACCTGCGCGCCATGCGGCAGGCGCTGGAGACCGTGCCCCCCGGCCCGCGGCCCTCGCTGGAGGTGATCGCCGCGCGGCTGGGCGGGTTTTCCTCCGCCTCGGACGGCACCGGCGACGACGCCGGGCCGCGGCGGGAACGCCGCGGACGGCGGGGCTGAGGATGCCCGCCCTGCGCACCGCGCTGGCCCTGGCGCTGCTGCCCGGGCTCGCCTTCGCCCAGACGCTGCCCGGGGATCCGCCGCTGGATGCCGCGGCCTTCGACGCCCTGACCCGCGGCCGGACCTTCGAGACCCACAGCCCGCCGGTGGGGCTCTACGGGATCGAGACCTTCCTGCCCGGCCGCCGCGTCTACTGGCGCGACGCGCGGATCTGCGCGGCCGGCACCTGGCGGCAGGTGGGCGAGCAGATCTGCTTCGACTACGAACACCGCGACCGGCCGGTCTGCTGGACCTATCACGACCGCAACGGCTGGATCGAAGGCTTCTTCGAGGGCGACCGCCGCTCGGTGCCGATCATGCTGCACGAGGGCGGCGAGCCGGTCAGCTGCGAGGGCTGGACCGGGGTGTGATCGCCCCTGCGCACCCGCCGGAAGCCTTGCGCGGGCCGGCCGGGCAGGCCACTCTGCCCCGGCAACAGGGGACAGAGGGGAACGGCGATGTTCGGCAAGAAGCCCAATCCGGCCGAGGCGCTTTACAGCGACCAGAACAGCCGCAACGGCAACTACCGCCACGATTACGAGTACCGGACCATCGTCGGCTTCGGGCAGGAGCAGTTCGATCTGGCACTGAACGAACACGCGAGCGTGGGCTGGGAACTCGTGGGCCTGCACGTCAACGCCGGCGGCCCCTCGACCTCGTTCTACGCCACGCTCCGCCGCCCCCGGACCCCTTGACCCCCGAGGCGCAGGCCGGGGCGGCGCTGGCCGCGCTGCGCGGGGTGCTGGGCGGGGCGCTGCGGGCGGTCTGGCTGCATGGCTCGGCCGCCGCGGGCGGGCTGCGGCCGGGCAGCGACCTCGACCTGATGGCGGTGACCGGCCGGCCGATGGAGGCGGGGCAGCGGCAGGGCCTGCTGGCGGCGCTGCTGCGGCTCTCGGCCCCCCATCCTGCCCCGCCCGGCGGCCCGCGCTGCCTGGAGGTGGTGGTGTTCCTGCGCGAGAACCTCTCCGGCCCCCCGCCCCATCGCGCCGAGTTCACCTATGGCGAATGGCTGCGCGCGGGGTTCGAGGCCGGCGAGGTGCCGCAGGCGGGGCGCGACCCCGAGAACACCCTGCTGCTGGCCCAGGCCCGGCTGGCCTCGCGCCCCCTGCTGGGCCCGCCCGCCGCCGCGCTGATCCCCGAGATCCCGCCCGCGCAGATCCGCGCCGCGATGCTGGCCACCCTCCCCGCGCTGCTGGAGGGGCTGGAGGGCGACACCCGCAACACCCTGCTGACGCTGGCCCGCATGTGGGTCACCACGCAGACCGGCGCCTTCGTGGCCAAGGACGCCGCCGCCGCCCGGCTCATCCCCCACCTGCCGCCGCGCGAGGCCGCCACGCTGGACCACGCCCGCCGGGGGTATCTGGGCGAGCCCGACGACTGGGCGGGCCGGCAGGCGGAGGCCCGGGCTCTGGCCCTGCTGCTGCGCGACCGGATCATCGGGCCGTAGGGCGGGATAACCCCCGCCACGGGGTCGCCGGAAAGGCGGGATCAATCCCGCCCTACACCACCCCGTGCGCCTTCAGCGCCGCCTGTTCGTCGCCCGCGATCCAGCCGAAGACCCTGGCCTCGCCCTCCCTTACCTGCACCAGGTAATGCACCTCGAAGTCGATCGCCGTCTCGGGCAGGTCGTCGCGGGCATAGGTGGCGGTCCAGGCGACATGGGCCAGGCAATGCCCCTCGTCGATGGGCGAGATCCGCAACCCGCGGATCCGCATCCCCTTCGTGCCGATGGAGCGGTAATGCGCATAGCCCTGCGCCATGGCCTGCCGGAACTCCCCGTCGTTCCTGCCCGCCATCACCCCCAGCGGCGAGGCGGCGATGAACTCGGGGGCATAGAGCGCGGCGACCTCCTCCATGTCGATCTCGCCGGCCAAGGCACGGGCGAAGGATTGCTCGTAGCGGTCGAAGAGATCCCTGACCTCGGTTTCCATCGGCATTTTCCTCTCCAAGGCGGCGGGGTGAACCCCGCCCTACGGCGCGGTAGGGCGGGATTCATCCCGCCTTTCCCGGCTCCTATCAGAACAGCGACAGCTGGTCCCCCGCCCTGGGCGGCACCCGGAACAGGTCGCATCGCATCCCGGGCAAACGCACGGCGAGGCCCAGCCGTTCCACCGCCACCCGGAACCGCTGGCGCAACAGGTCGGCCCAGACCCCCTGCCCCCGCATCCGCTTGCCGAAGGTCGGGTCGTAGTCGCGCCCGCCGTGCATCTCGCGCACCCGTCCCATCACATGCGCGGCGCGGTCGGGGAAGGTGGCCTCGATCCAGTCGCGGAACAGCCCCGCCACCTCGCGCGGCAGTCGCAGCGGGATGGCGGAGGCCGCCACGGCCCCGGCGTCCCGCGCGGCCTCCAATATGCCCTCCAGCTCGTGGTCGGTCAGCCCCGGGATCATGGGCGAGGCCATCACCCGCACCGAAATCCCGGCCTCGGCCAGCCGCCGGATGGTGGCCAGCCGCCGGGCCGGCGCGGGGGCGCGGGGCTCCATCTTGCGGGCCACCGCGGGGTCCAGGGTGGTCAGGCTCAGCCCCACCCGCGCCAGCCCCAGCGCCGCCATGGGGCCGAGGATGTCCAGATCGCGCTCCACCAGCGTGCCGCGGGTGGTGATCCCCACCGGATGGTTGAAGTCGCGGCAGACCTCCAGCACCTCGCGGGTTACCCGATGCACCGCCTCCACCGGCTGATAGGGATCGGTGTTCGAGCCCAATACCAGCACCTGCGGGACATAGCCCTTCGCCGACAGCTCCTTCCGCAGCACCTCGCCGATCCCCGGCCGGGCGATCAGCCGGGTCTCGAAATCCAGCCCCGGCGAGAGGTTCAGATAGGCGTGCGTCGGCCGGGCATAGCAGTAGATGCAGCCGTGTTCGCAGCCGCGATAGGGGTTCACCGAACGGTCGAAGCCGATGTCGGGCGAGTCGTTCCAGGCCAGCGCCGAGCGGGGGCGTTCCAGCCGCACCTCAGTGCGCGCCACCCGCTCCTCCTCGGCCATGTCCCAGCCATCGTCCGCGGCCTCGCGCGTGCTGCCCTCGAACCGGCCGGCGACGTTCGAAGCCGCCCCCCGCCCGCGTAAGACCTGTCCCGGAAGCACGCCCTTTCCCATTCGCGCAGACTAGAACATAACGGGAACAAGATCCACCCCCGCCGCTTTCCGCCCCACAGGCGTCGCAATCGGCCTTGTGCGCCGCCGGGCAAGGGATCATCTGGTGTCAGCGACGCCCCGCGAGGATGCCATGGCCGACGACGATATCATCCTGTCCGAACTCGACGACGAAGAACTCGTCCTGCAGATGCACGACGACCTCTATGACGGGCTGAAGGAGGAGATCGAGGAAGGGGTCACCATCCTTCTCGACCGCGGCTGGACCCCCTATGACGTGCTGACAAAGGCGCTGGTCGCCGGCATGACCATCGTCGGCAACGACTTCCGCGACGGGATCCTCTTCGTGCCCGAGGTGCTCCTGGCCGCCAATGCCATGAAGGCCGGCATGGCGATCCTGAAGCCGCTGCTGGTCGAGACCGGCGCGCCCCGCATGGGCAAGATGGTGATCGGCACGGTCAAGGGCGACATCCACGACATCGGCAAGAACCTGGTCGCCATGATGATGGAGGGCGCCGGGTTCGAGGTGACGGACCTCGGCATCAACAACTCGGTCGAGAAATACCTGGAGGCCATCGAGCGCGAACAGCCCGACATCCTGGGCATGTCGGCGCTCTTGACCACCACCATGCCCTACATGAAGGTCGTGATCGACACGATGAAGGAAAAGGGGATGCGCGAGGACTTCATCGTGCTGGTGGGCGGCGCGCCCCTGAACGAGGAATTCGGCCGCGCCATCGGGGCGGACGCCTATTGCCGCGACGCCGCGGTGGCGGTGGAGACGGCCAAGCAGCTGGTCAGCCGCCGGCACAACCGGCTGGCGGGCTGAGCCATGGATCCCTTCACCCGCAAGGTCGTCGGCATCGCGGTGATCGCCGCGGGGGTGACGGTGATCCTGGGCGCCTTCGTGGCGCCGCAGACGGTGAAGGACTTCGGCGTGCGCAACGTGGCGCTGGTGTTCCTGCTCGCCGCGGGAGCGGTGGTGCTGATCCACCGCCTGCGGCGGTGATCCCCGACGACAAGGTCCTGACCGAGGCGGGCCTGGCGCCCGAGGGGCGGGGCCGCGTGCTGGCCATCGCCTGCGGGGCCTTGGCGCACGAGGTGCTGGCGCTGAAGCGGCTGAACCGCTGGGGCCATTTCGACCTGCAATGCCTGCCCGCCAACCTGCACCTCTGGCCCGACCGCATCACCGCCGCGGTGGCCGAGGCGGTGGAGCGGCACCGCGACAGCTACGAGACCATCCTGATCCTCTATGCCGATTGCGGCACCGGCGGGGAACTGGCGCGCAAGTGCCGCGAGCTGGGGGTCGAGATGGTCGAGGGCCCGCATTGCTATTCCTTCTTCGACGGCAACGCGGGTTTCGCCGAGCGGCAGGACGCGGAGTTCACCGCCTTCTTCCTGACCGACTTCCTGGTGCGGCAGTTCGACGCCTTCGTCTGGCGCCCCATGGGGCTGGACCGCCACCCCGAGCTGCGCGACATGCTGTTCGGCAATTACGAGAAGCTGATCTACCTGGCGCAGGTGGACGACCCCGCTTTGGACGCGCTGGCGCAGGACCATGCCCGCCGGCTGGGGCTGGCCTATGAGCGGCGGGTGACCGGCTATGGCGACCTGGCGGGGTTCCTGCGGCTAAGGCTGGGCTGATGGCACGCGACGGCGCATGGACGGAACTCGCGGCGCTGCTGGGCGAGCGTTTCTCGCGCGCCGAGGCGGTGCGGGGGCATCACGCGCAGAGCGAAAGCTGGATCGCCAGCGGCCCGCCCGATGCCGTGGTCTTCCCCGAGAGCACCGCCGAGGTGGCCGGGGTCGCCCGCATCTGTTCGGCCCACGGGGTGCCGATGGTGGGCTGGGGCGCCGGCACCTCGCTGGAGGGCCACGCGCTGCCCCTGCAGGGCGGGGTGACGGTGGACTTCGCCCGCATGGACAAGGTGCTGGAGCTGCGGGCCGAGGACATGCGCGCGGTGGTCCAGCCCGGCATCACGCGGGAGCGGCTGAACGAGGAGCTGCGCGCCACCGGCCTCTTCTTCCCGGTCGATCCCGGGGCGAACGCCTCGCTGGGCGGGATGGCGGCGACGCGGGCCTCGGGCACCGCCGCGGTTCGCTATGGCACCATGCGCGACAACGTGCTGGCGCTGGAGGTCGTGCTGGCCGACGGCCGGGTGATCCGCACCGGCACGGCAGCGCCGAAATCCTCGGCCGGCTACGACCTGACCGGGCTTTTCGTGGGGTCCGAGGGCACGCTGGGCCTGATCACCGAGCTGACCCTGCGCCTGCGCGGCCAGCCCGAGGCGGTCTCGGCCGCCATCTGCGCCTTTCCCGGCATCGGGCCGGCGGTGGACTGCGTGGTGGAGACCATCCAGTCCGGCCTGCCGATGGCGCGGATCGAGTTCCTGGACGAGACCGCGGTGGCCGCCTGCGCCGCCTCGCTGGGTGAGACCTGGCCCGCCCTGCCCCACCTGCTGGTCGAATTCCACGGCTCGCCCGCCATGGTGGCCGAGCAGGCGCAGCGGTTCGGCCAGATCGCGGCGGAGCATGGCAGCGAGGGCTTCCGCTGGAGCCATGCAGAGGAGGAACGCCGGCGGCTGTGGCGGATGCGGCACGGCGCCTATCACGCCTGCCTGGCGCTGCGCCCGGGGGCGACGGCGCTGGTGACGGACGTCTGCGTGCCGATCTCGCGGCTGGCGCAGGCGGTGGAGGAGACCCGGGCCGACCTGGGCACCAGCCCGATCCCCGGCCCGATCCTGGGCCATGTGGGCGACGGCAACTTCCACGCCATCCTGCTGGTCGATCCCGCGCGCCCGGAGGAGATCGCCGAGGCCAGGCGGCTGGCCGGCCGCATGGCCGAGCGGGCCCTGGCGCTGGGCGGCACGGTGACCGGCGAGCACGGGGTCGGGCTGGGCAAGCTCGGCTACATGCGGGCCGAGCATGGCGAGGGCTGGGAGGTCATGGCGGCGGTGAAGCGGGCGCTGGACCCGGCCGGGCTGATGAACCCGGGCAAGGTGGTCCCCTGAATCACCGCAAGACCCCCCTCCCCCATCCCCTCCCCACCAGGGGGAGGGGAGGCTCTCGGGCTGCAAAGGTTGCGCGGTAGCCAGGCGGGCGGCGACCATCCCCGACGCCGGCCGGAAGGCGCCTCCCCTCCCCCTGGTGGGGAGGGGATGGGGGAGGGGATGGGGGAGGGGGGCTAACCCCCGGCGCGCACCCCCGGAGTCACCGCGAAACCGGCAACCCGGCGAAGGACAGCGGCGCCGGCCGGAACAGCCCGCGGTCGATCTGCCGCTGGCGGTATTCCAGGTCGAAGCGGTCGGTCGCGGCCTCCAGATAGGCGCGCTCGCGCTCCTCCTCCGAGGGGATGCGCAGGCGGGCGAAGAGATGGCGCAGAGGTTCCAGCATGGGACAACTCCTGTGGCGTTGTCCTCCCCGTGGCCCAAGATAGCCCATGCCGCAGCGCAGAAAACCCGTATCGCGGCAGGCCCGCCATGCGCGGGGCGCATGGAACCTCACACCGCCAACAGCTCCCGCGCCGCGGCCCGGGCGGCCTCAGTGATCTCGTCGCCGGCCAGCATCCGGGCGATTTCCTCGACCCGTGCCGGGGCGTCCAGCGGCACCACCGTGGAGAGCGTCGCATCCGCCGCCACCCGCTTCTCCACCCGCCAGTGATGCGCGCCCATGGCGGCGACCTGCGGGGAATGGGTCACCACCAGCACCTGCGCTTCCCCGGCCAGCCGCGCCAGCCGGCGTCCCACCGCGGCGGCGGTGGCCCCGCCCACCCCGCGGTCGATCTCGTCGAAGATCATGGTCTGGCCGGGTTCCGTTCCCGCGAGGCACACCTTCAGCGCCAGCAGGAAGCGCGAGAGTTCTCCGCCCGAGGCGATGCGGTCCAGCGGCCCGGCCGGCGCGCCCGGGTTGGTGGCCACGGTGAAGCTGACCGCATCGGCCCCTTCCGGCGCCGGTTCGGCGGGCTCCACCCGGGTGACGAAGCGCGCGCGGTCCAGCTTCAGCGCCGGCAGTTCGGCCGCCATCGCCTTGTCCAGCCGCCCCGCAGCCTCGCGCCGCGCCGCGCTCAGCACGGCGGCCGCCGCGGCATGGGCGGCCTCGGCCGCCTTCACCGCGGCCGCCCGCGCCGCCAGATCCGCGGCGCCCCCGTCCAGCGCCGCCAGCCTTGCCCGCAGCTCCGCCGCGAAGGCGCCCAGGTCGTCCGCCGCCACCCCGTGCTTGCGCGACAGCGCGCGCAGGGCGAACAGCCGTTCCTCCACCCGCTCCGCCTCGGCGGGGTCGAAGTCCAGCGCCTCGGCGACCTGTTGCACGCCCGCCAGCGCCTCGGACAGTTCCGCCATCGCCCGGGTCAGCGCCCCCAGCGCGGGGTCCAGGGTCGCCCCTTCCGGCAACCGGGCGGCGGCGCCTTCCAGCCAGCGGGCGGCTTCGGAGAGCATCCGCTCCGCCCCCTCCTCGCCCAAAGCCTGTTCCGCCCGGGCCACGTCGCCCGCCACCCTCTGCGCCGCCTGGATCGCCCGGCGGCGGGTGTCCAGCGCGGCCTCCTCGCCGGGCTCGGGTGCCAGCCTGTCCAGTTCGGCCACCGCGTGGCGCAGGAAATCCTCCTCGCGCCGGGCGGCTTCCAGCGCCGCCTCGCCCTCGTCCAGCGCCTTGCGCGCGGCTTGCCATGCCGACCACGCCTCCCGCACCGCTGAAGTGTCCACCCCCGCGAAGGCATCGAGCAGCAGCCGGTGCCCGCGGGGATTGAGCAGCCCGCGGTCGTCGTGCTGGCCGTGCAGTTCCACCAGCACCTCGCCCAAGGCGCGCAGCACCTCGGCCCCCGCCCGGCGGTCGTTGACATAACCCGTCTTGCGGCCGTCCGCGCCGACCACCCGGCGCAGCACCAGATCCTCGCCGCCCGTCAGCCCGGCTTCCTCCAGCACCGCCTGCGCCGGATGGCCCGGGGTCAGATCAAAGACCGCCTCCACCTCGCCCTGCGGTGCACCCGCGCGCACCACGTCGGCCCGGCCGCGCCAGCCCAGCACCAGACCCAAGGCGTCCAAGAGGATCGACTTGCCCGCCCCGGTCTCGCCGGTCAGCACGTTCAACCCCGGCCGGAACTCCAACCGCAGGCGGTCGATGATCAGGATGTCGCGGATGTCCAGCGAGCGCAGCATTCCATCACCCGGCGCCGCGCCGCGCGCTCACAGCCATTCGCCGCGGATCACCTGCCGGTAGACGCGCCGCAGCCAGCTGTCGCCGCGCGCCTCGGGCGACAGGCCCCGGCCCTTCAGCAGGCGGAAACTGTCGTCGTAGAAGGGCGAGGACTGGTAGTTGTGGCCCAGGATCGCGGCCGCGGTCTGCGCCTCGTCGGTGAAGCCCAGCGCCAGATAGGCCTCCACCAGCCGGTGCAGCGCCTCGGCGGTGTGGGTGGTGGTCTGGAAATCCTGCACCACGGTGCGGAAGCGGTTGATCGCCGCGGTATAGTGGCCCTTTTTCAGGTAGTAGCGGCCGATCTCCATCTCCTTGGCCGCCAGATGGTCGAAGGCCAGGTCGAACTTCATGATCGCCGAGCGGGCATAGTCGCTGTCGGGATAGCGTTCGATCACCTCGCGCATCGACTGCAGCGCCTGGAAGGTCAGCCCCTGGTCGCGGCCCACCTCGTCGATCTGGTCGTAGTAGGACAGCGCCAGCAGGTATTGCGCATAGGCCGCATCCTCGTCGCCCGGATAGGTGTCGAGGAAACGCTGCGCGGCCAGCCGGGCCTCCTCGTAGTTGCGGGCCTGGTGGTTGCTGAAGGCCTGCATGATCAGCGCCCGCTTGGCCCATTCGGTATAGGGATAGAGCCGCTCGACCTCGGAGAACAGGCGAATCGCCTCGCGCGGGTTGGGCGAGCTTTCCAGCTGGTATTCGGCGCGCTTGTAGATGTCTTCCGCGGTCAGGCTGTCCAGCGGAACGTCGCGATTGCGCCCCCCGCAACCGGCCAGCAGGGCCAGACACAGCGCCGTGCCGAGAACCCGTGCGCCCGCCGTTCCTCCTGCCATGATCCGCCTACCCCAAAGTCCTGCCTGATCCGCCTTGCCGGCGTTTGGCCCGTCCTAGCACAGAAAAATCCGGGGCGCAAAACGCCTTTGGCCCGCGACGCGCGCGGCCGGTGTCAGGCCAGGACGGGAATGTCGGCGGGCACCACGCCCATGCCCGGCAGCTTGCGCCCCGTGGGCCGGGCGCAGTCGACCCAGGCATGGGTCTCGGGCCGCAGGAAGACCGTGCGCAGCAGGCGGTTGGTCAGCGCATGGCCCGCGCGGTTGCCGGTGTAGCGGCCGAGGATCGGCCCGCCGGCCAGTGCCAAGTCGCCCAGCGCGTCCAGCATCTTGTGCCGCACGGGTTCGTCGCGGTGGCGCAGCCCGCCCGGGGTCAGCACCCGGCCGGCGTCGAAAACCACGGCGTTGTCGTAGGTGCCGCCCAGCGCCAGGCCGCTGGCCCGCATCCGCTCGACATCCGATTGCAGGCAGAAGGTGCGGCTGTCGCACAGCTCGCGCACGAAGGCGCCGTTGGCCATGGACAGGTGCATCTCCTGCGCGCCGATGCCGGGTTCGGCGAAGTCGATGCGGAAGTCGATCTCCAGCATGTCGCCGGGCTCCAGCCGCGCCACCGCCTCGCCCTCGCGCACCTCGACCGGGGTCAGGATGCGCAGCGCGCGCACCGGCGCGTCCTGCGGCATCAGCCCGGCCTTGAGGAACCGCTGCACGAAGGGCCGGGCGGAACCGTCCAGGATCGGCACCTCGGGCCCGTCGATCTCGATCAGCGCGTTGTGGATGCCGCAGCCGGCCAGCGCGGCCATGACGTGCTCGATGGTCGAGACGCTGAGCCCCTCGCCGTTCTCGATCAGCGTGCAGAGCTTCGAGGGCACCACCGCGTCCCAGCGGGCGGGAATCAGCGGGTCGCCCGTCGCCACGTCGGTGCGGCGGAACCAGATCCCGTAGTTGGCCGAGGCGGGATGCACGGTCATGCGCACGCCGGCCCCGGAATGGAGCCCGACACCCGTGAAGGTCACCGATGACCGCAGCGTCTGTTGCACGCCCTTGTCCTTCATCTTCCTGCCCCCGACAGCCGGGGGAAACGGCCCCCAGAAGTCACGCACAGGCAATTGCCGCCAATTTGGCGTGACGTTTAGGTAAGTGAGGAAAGGGGCGGGGACAACTCACTCTTTGTGACCGCTTGTAACAGAGGAATAGCATGCGCAACCCGTTGATCTGAAATGGAAAAGCCCGCCGTTTCGGGCGGGCTTTCCGGGGGCCGCGACAGCGCTTCAGTTGGCCTGGCGGCGCAGGAAGGCGGGGATCTCGATCCGCTCCTGTTCCGAGCTCATCTCGGGCTCGTCGTCATAGGCCGAGACCGGGGGCTGGGCGCGGCCGGCCGGCGGGGCCTCGGCCGCGCCGCCCACATGGCCCGCCATGCGGTTGATCAGCGAGCCGATGCCGAAGCGCGGACGCTCGGCCGCGGCGGGGCGCGCCGCGGGGGCCGGGGCCGCGGCGGGGGCGGCAGCCGGGGCGCGGTTGAGCGGCGCGCGGCTGACCGCGGCCTGCAGCCGGGCCAGCGCCTCGGGCGA